>JAISFS010000122.1 GCA_031263485.1 Deltaproteobacteria bacterium
CTTCTCGAGCAGTGTCCTCGACTCAGCCGTCAAGGCGTACAAGGCCATTGCGGTGGAGGTTGAGCGAAGGAATAATGAAGAGGAGACCAAAGCCGAGACGACCAGAACGAACAGAACGAACAGCAAGGAACCCGGTCCACCGATCACCCTGAGCGACTACCATACGACCCTCCTGTTCGCCGCTTTCAAGAGGTTCGAGTTCGGTTACTTCATCGCATCATTTTGGATAGGGGACGGTGGCCTCGCACTTTACAACCCTAATGACACCATGCAAGTCAAGCTCCTGGGCATGCCGGACGCCATGGAATTCTCCGGAGAGCCCAGCTTCCTCACGATGCTCGATAAACTGCGTCCTGATATCGCAATCGACACGGTTTTCTTCTCCTTCGCCGAGGATTTCGAGGCACTGATCCTGGCCACAGACGGCATCACGAATCCCTTCTTCCCGTCAGAGGAAAAGATCAAGTCTGACGCTGAATGGATTAAATTCTGGAACGTGCCCCTGAAGCGTGGCTCCAACGGAAACCCCGGCTGTCCCGAGCTATTCGATGGATCACCGGTTGATGTGAAAGGGGAGAGGCTCCTCGATTGGCTAAATTTCTGGGTGCGAGGGGAACACGATGACCGCACGATCCTCATCGTAAAAAATCACCCTGATCACAGAAAAATTCGCGCCAGATCCGCACGGCCTGGTACGACCTCCTCCGACCGATTCAAGCCGGACGCTTTGGAATCAAAGGAGATTCCCCTGCCGCCAAAGCCGGTATCCTTGCTGAAAAGCCAGGATTAGTACCCCATCTGACTCAGAGAAAGCATTATGAAGTCTGACACCGGGCGCACGAATCGACAGGAAACACACCGGCGAAGGCGTACCAGAGTATATCCGTTCCTAAAAACGCAACCCTGAAGAAAGCTATGGAAAAATTCTGGCTCCAAACGGCAACCCAGGCACGGAGAGATCTCCTCCGACCAGACTCCGTTTACGCCAACCCTTGGTCCCGGCGGATGGCTCCCGTAACCGCCGCCGGGAAGCGGCAATTACCTTAGCATTCCAGGGTGTTTACTCAGTATTCCAGGGTCTTCAGGAGGTTCAGGAAATTATCCGCGCCGAACCGCGTCCTGCGGGACACAGCGCCGGAGCAATACCCTAATCCATCATATACCTATGACTCAGGGCTTCCTCCTGGCGCTTGACATTCTCTACGATAAGATCCGCGAAGAGCCTGTTGGATCCCAGTCCGCGGGGGCGCACCTCGACCTTGAAACCCCTGGCCTTCAGGATGCTTCCCCAGCTGTCCTCCTGGGGGCCGTCCAGATCGGCGCGGACCGCCTCATCGGAGACAGGGGCCAGGGTGGCCAGGAGGATCGGGCCCGGGGGCGGGACCTCGGCTTCAAGGATATCCACGCCCTCACGGTGCCCCTGACGGGAGACGCGGAGTGCCAAGGCAAGCGGCGAGCGGTAGACGGTCTTAAGGACGTCCTCCAGTGCCCGGTAGGCGGGGGTGTTGACGCCGCCCGAAGGATCGGCCGCGAGAAGCACCCCAGCGTTCAGGCGCAAGGCCTCATCGAAGAGGGGCGCAAGCGCCACGGCCGCGCGGTGGAGCGACTCCTTCTGGCCGTCACCCTTGCCCAAGGCGGGCTCGCCCAGCCCGATCCACGGGAAGGGCGCGGAGGAACGGTCGAAAGTCTTTATCTGCCTGAGGGATTCCACCAGGGAACTCAGGTCGTAGAACTCAGGGCCGTCCACGAGCTGCAGGCCCTGGACCAGGGTGAGCCGGGGACCCGTCTCCTGGACGGCGGCCAGGGACGAGATGACGTTGCCGACAGAGTAGAACCTGGGATCCAGATCGGGGTGGGCCTCCATGAAGGCGGGATCGTGCCCCCGCTTCCGCCAGCGGGAGCGGATGCGGTCCGAGGAGAAGGCCAGGCGCTCCTGGTAGCAGGGGAACGCCTCCTTCAGCCGGGCCAGGACTACGGACACGTCCTCCAGATCCTCCAGGTCCGCGACCCCGCGAGACACTAGGATTACCGCAGGCGGAGGGAGGACGCTTGCCGTGGCCCTGCGGGAGACAAAAACTGCCGCCGCGGCGAAGGCCGCCGCGGCGATGGCTATGGAAACTGGCATGTGGGACTCTTTCGAGGAAGGGGTCGGAGGCTGCCGACGGCCCCGGAAGGGCGGGGCAACCGGGCCGCGAGAAGCCGATGCCCCGCCTGGCGGGGCCCGGCAACCGGGCCAATACCAGCGGATTATCGCACAAACGGCGGAAAACAACCACAGACAGAGACCCGGGACGCTACCGGCTTCCGTTACCCCGCTCGGACGGCGGGCAGACACGGCAACTTCAAGATCGGTCGCCGCGATGCCAAAGGGCGACCGCAACCCGCGGTTCCGGGAAGCCTCCTGACCGGGCTTCCGCCTCGTCATCTCCGACTCCGCCAAAGCTCTTTCGGCTTTGCCTCGGCTTTTCCGCCACGGACCCGGCCTTCTTCAGTAGGCTCTCCGTTTCGGCCCCGGCCTTCTCCGCCCATCCGTTCCGGCCCCAGGTCTTCAACCTCCGCCCTTCCGCTCCGAACCCAGGCATTCAACCTTCGCCCTGACGTATCGGACTCGTTCTACTGTCATCGGCTCTCCGTCCAGGGTCAGGCATGCAACCGCCAGGCTTCCGTGTTCTGCCGCCGCCCGTCCGCCCCGGAGCAGGCCTTCTGCCGCCAGCTCTCCATCCCTGACCAGGCCTTCGCACGTTGCCTATCCGTCCCGGATCAGGCCATCTGCCGCCGCCTCAGCTTCCGAGCCCAGCCTGCCACCCGGCTCCCCATCCGCCCCGACAGCCCCGACCATCCGTCTATACCCCTTTCTCCCACTTGTCGGAGTAGCCCATGGCCAAGGCCGCGCCCAGTAGCCTCACGAAGCCTTCCCGCGACCGGTCCTCGGAGAGCTTCTCCAGGCGCTTGCGGTAACCTTCTGCCTTGGAGAAGTCCCCGCTCGCAGCCGCGCCGAGCAAGGCCGCCTGGGCGCTCATGATTTCTGGCCACAGGAGAAGGGGGAATGTGCCCCAGGAGAACTGGTCGCGCAGATGCATCATGGCGGCCACGCCCGCCGCGGTGGCGGGGTCGCAGAAGGCGGCCTTGCTGTTGCAGAGGAAGAGCTCCGCGGTCTCCGGGTCCATGTCGGCGGAGAACATTTCGGCCAGCTCCTCCCGGGTCGTGCGGAAGATCCCCTCCCGCTCGAAGAGGCGGTCCACGAGGATCTTGACCGAGCACTGCAGCTCGGGGGTCAGGCTGTTCTGGCGCAGGAGAGCCTCCTTGGTGGCCGCCTTGACGAGGCGACCGGTCAGCTCCCCCAGCTTGGAGTGCTTGCCGGCGCTGGAGAGCGGAGGGAAGCCGTCCACGAAGAGCGAGGCCACCGCAATCTGGTCCGTGCCCGTGCCCGTGGCGAGCCCCTCCGAGTAACGGGAGTTGACGTTCAGCTCCTGCAGGGCGGCTGTCTTGGCCTCGGTGGCGGTCATGATGAGCCTCGCGAGGCAACCCGGGGTAACCGGCAGGTTCACGAAAAGAAGGGTGTTAATGGTGCCGTGCGGCGGGAGCCCGCCCGCGTCCCCGGAGCCGGGGGATCCGGCATCAGGGCCTGCGGCGTCTCCGCCCTTCGGCGCCGCCTTCGAGCCAGGAACTCCATTCGTATCCCGCGCGCCTTTCAGGTCATGCGGACCTTCAGCGTTTTCTGCACCTTCCGCGCCTTCCGCGCCTTCCGCCTGTTCCGCGTATCCGGCGTCTCTCGCCGTTTCCGCGCCTCCGGCGCGTCTGGCGTCCCCCGCGCCCGCGTCCCCCTGTCCCTGGCCCTTGGCCCCCTCCCTCCGTGAAGGTAGCTTGTGCGCCTCCTCCAGGGCCTTCTTCCAGCGGGGGATGGCCTCATAGCCGTTCCGGCCCTCGTAGCCTGAGGCGGGGTCGCCGGCCCTCCCCGCATTTCCCTCCACACCGGCGGTGACGGCCGCCACCACCGTGAGATCCTTGTAGCTCTCCGCGCGCACGTCGCACAGGCGCATGTTGGCGGCGGTGGACAGCGACGCGCAGCGCGAGGCCGGGCCTATCCCGTGCTGGGCGCAGACGCTCTCCAGGTAGGAGTCGGGGTCGGTGTAGCCCTGCATGGCCTTGCCGCCCCCGTGACCGGACGGCTCGCAGGCCTGGTGGTTGAACAGGTAGAGGAGATCCTCGCGGTAGCCGCCGTTGGCCCTGGACGTGGAGAGCACGGCGTGCGGCGAGGTGAAGCGGGCGTAGACTATCTTGTTCTCGCGGTGGAGCTCCATGCCCTCGTAGAACTTCCCCAGAAGCATCTGACAACCCCCAAGGCCCTCAAAGGGGCCGCCGCCGGGCGCCCCCAGCCGCTTTCGGGCGGAGCGCGTACGGGGCATCGCGTGGTTTCGGGCCTTATCGTTAGTTCAGGGTTTCGGGGCCCTGGCGAGCCCCGCAGCCTCGGAGGAGTGAAAGGATACAGGAAAGACTTCGGGCATCAGTACTGGCGGGCCTGTGGATTAGAAGGTCCGAGGGCCTGAAGGTTCAAGAGCCTGACGGATCTGACGGGTCAAGGGCCAGAAGATCCAAGGGCCTGAGACGAAATGGTCTGCAGCGCGAAAGCCAGAAACGCCGCCGACCGAACGGAGCCCAATCGGGCACTGGGACGCCGCCGCGTCCCTCTCCCGTCGGGCGGGGGCCACTTCGGTGTCCTTCATTAATTCAGAGGCGATTGCCAGACGTTTCTTCGGCGCTACTCCCCGAAGAGCCTGAGAGTAGCCTCCGGGTTCGAGGGCAGGTAGAAATGCATGTAGGAGGCGGTAAGCCTGCGGATCCGGAAGATGTCCTCGCTTTCCTTGCGCCGCTCGTCCTGCCGCTTGGCCTTGCAGACGGGCTCCAGGCTTACCTTCAACGCCGAATGGTGGAAGGAATGCCCGCGCAGGGTGCCTTCCGGGAGATCCGCGCTCATGAGTCCCAGGCCCCTGAGGCCTCCCGTGAGCGCCCCGCGGCCGGGCAGGATGCCCGCCATCTCGGTGAAGACGCCGTCCAGGCCCAGCTCTTCCAGCAGGTAGAGCATGCCTCCGCACTCGGCCAGGATGGGCCGGTCGGCCTCGAAGTGTCTTCGGGTACCCTCCATGACGTCCCGGTTGGAGGAGAGCGCCGCGAGGTGGAGCTCCGGGTAGCCTCCGGGAAGGTAGAGCGCGTCGCATTCCGGGAACGGGTCCCCGGCCACGGGGGAGAAGAAGGAGAGCTCCGCGCCCATGAGGCTCAGGAGATCCAGGTTGGCCTGGTAGATGAAGCTGAAGGCGTCGTCCCTGGCTATGGCTATCCTGCGGCCCCGGAGCCGGCCCCGAAACCCGGAGAAGTCGGCGCCGCGCCTGGTGAAGACCGCCTCGGGCGGCACGTCGGAAATTCCCTGGGAGGCCAGGAGATCCGCCGCGCGGTCCAGCCGGCGGTCCAGATCCCCCAGCTCGGAGGCCTGGACCAGGCCCAGGTGCCGGGAGGGGAGCTCAACGTCGGCCCCGCGGTACAGCGCCCCGAACCAGCGCATGTCCGGGGGCAGGCTGTCGATCAGGATCTGGGCGTGGCTCTCGCCCGACACGCGGTTGGCCAGCACCCCTGCCCAGGGGAGGCCCTTGCGCCAGGTGGCCAGCCCGTGGGCCACCGCAGGGAAGGTCTGGGCCATGGCCTGGGCGTTTATCACCGCCAGGACGGGGAGACCGAAGCGCTGGGCCAGATCCGCCGCGGACGGGCTACCGTCGAAGAGCCCCATCACGCCTTCCACGATGATGACGTCAGCCTCCCCCGCCGCCTCCCAGAGGAGCGCGTCGCAGTTGGACTCGCCGACCATCCACAGGTCCAGCTGGTAGACGGGGGCCCCGGAGGCACAGGCCAGGATCATGGGGTCCAGGAAGTCCGGGCCGCACTTGAAGACCCTGACCTTCCTGCCCCGCCTCAGATGGTGTCGGGCCAGCGCGGCCGTCACCGTGGTCTTGCCCTGGCCCGAGGAAGGCGCGGAGATGAGCATCGCCGGGCATCTTCTTTCCTCGCCTGTCATGACCCTGTCCCTCCCCCCCTTCCGGGGCGGCCCGCTCAAAGCGTGGCCGATTGAGCCGATGGCGCCAGAGGCGTACGTCCGGGACACGCGTCCGGGTTCCTGACGCGCGACCGCTGGCGGACGCTCCGCCCGCACGGCGCTGTCCGCCCGCAGGCATGCGGACGTCACGAAAACCACAGGCGGACGAGGACCAGTCAGGCTCCGGGTCGCCCCGCCGCCTGACGGTCGTCCCGCAGACGCTCGGTCGCCTCGAAGGCCAACGGCTGTCCCGCAGGGCCCGAGCGCCCCGCAGGAACACGGTCGTCCCGCAGGGCTCAGTCTCCCCGCAAGGGCTCGGTTCCCCGCAGGAGTTTCGGTCTCCCCGCAGTGGCTTGGTCTCCCCGCTGAAGCTCGGTCACCCCGCAAGCGCACGGGAAGAGCAAGCGCTTCAGGCACCTATGCCCGTCCAAACGCCTGACGCGCCGTCCGGAATCCGCCTCGCGGCGGAACGGCCTTAAGCCTGCGCCTGGAGCGCCAGCTTGGCGAGGGCGTTTATCGTCGCGGCCGCCACGTTGGAACCGCCCTTGCGGCTCAGGTTGGTGATGAAATGCCGGATCCCCGAGGCGGCGAGATCCCTCTTCGACTCGAAGGCGTTCACGAAGCCCACCGGGAGCCCGACCACCAAGGCGGGCTCGGGGAGCGCCGGATCGGCGCGGAGCCTCTCCATCAGGCGGTAGAGGGCCGTCGGCGCGTTGCCGACGGCCCAGATCGTGGGCCGCCCGGCGGTCACGTGCTCCTGGAACGCCACGTCCACGGCCGCCTGGGCGCGGGTTGAGGAGGTCTCCCCGGCGGCCCTGACCACCCTCTCGTCGTCCACCAGGCACAGGAGCTCGGCATTCCAGGAGGCGAGGTTGGAGCGGTTGACGCCGGAGAGCGCCATCTTGGTGTCGGTGAGTATCAGCGGCCCGCCCCTGATCGCCGCCACCCCCGCCTCAACGGCCCCGGGGCTAATCACGGTGTCCTTCACGTAGTCGAAGTCCGCGGAGGTGTGGACGAGCCGCCGCACCACGGTCCAGGCCGCAGGCTCCCATCCGTGCTGGCCCGCCTCCTGGTCTATGATGGCGAAACTTCTCTCCTCGATCTCCGCGGGCGGGATCTTCCAGACCGCTGTGTCGTCCATATGTCCTGTCCTTGCAGATATTCTTTGAGGCGCCCGGAAGGGCGCGGAACGGAGCGAGCGCGGACCCTGCCGCTGACGAAAAAACAGCCCGGATCCCGCTCAGTCCAGGCTTCCAGGGGCCTTGCGCCCCCGGGCCGCAATACCTGCGGGCGGCAACGGCAACAGGCGCCCGGGACCGGACGCGACCGAAGGTGTGGCGTACCAACGTTTCCAAGCTCCCCGTCCCGGGGCGGTCGCAAGTACATCGGTGCGGCACATCAGGGCTTTGACTCTCTATCTATTGAAATTTCAGGATTTTGTCAACATTCCCCGGAAAACTGCGGCCACGCAGGCGGCGACCGCGCACCGGGGCATTCGGGAACTCCAGGGGCCAGGCATATCCGGGAGGCCCGGAATATGCGACTCGAGGGACCGGCGGCCTCAAGCCATCCCCTCCCCGCGCCCGGGGCTCGGGCCGGTTCAAGCCTGTGGCAGGGGACGCCGGGGTTCACTCTCCATCGGGAGCCTCGGGGACGCCAGTTGCACCGGGGATGCCGGGAGCCTCGGGCGCATCGGTTGCGCCAGATACGCCTGGCGCCCCGAGCACTCCGGATTCGTCGGGCTCGGGCGGGATCTCGTCGGAGGCCGGAGCCTCCAGCGAGGGCGGACCGACCTCGACCGGTCCCGCGCCGCGGGCTTCCGCGGAAAGGTCCATGGCCAGCACCCCTTCGGTCCGATACGTATCGAGAGGGGAAGCGTTAGGTCCCGGAACGTCCCCAACGCCGGGGTTGAGGCCGGTCGTGGCGCTCACCGTGCCGTCTGCGCCGTGGCCGGGCGAGCCGCTCCCCGTCCCGTCTGGTTCAGGGCCGGGCGAGCCGCTCCCCGTCCCATCGGGATCATGGCCGGATACGGCAACGGGGCGACCGCCCGCCCCCACCCTGGGAGGCTTGGAAAGGGACAGGCCCGTCCGCGGTCGGCCCCGGGAGGCGTGCCGGGCCGCAGCAGGGTGTGACCGGGCCTCCAGGACGTGGAGGACGCGGTGGTCGCTCTCGCCCAGGATGCGGGCCACGGCCGAGTGGGGCATGTAGTCGGCGAGGTCCATGATCTTCTCCTCCAGGAGGGCCGTCAGGTGGGCGTGATCCCTGGCCCAGGGCACCTGGAAGGTCTTCACCCCGCATTCCGGGCACTTGAGCCGGGGAACCGCAAGGTGGATCCGGCACTGGTACCTGGCGATGTCCAGGCCGCGCCAGACCCGGTCGAGCCTGGAGTGGACCTTCAGTCCATCGCGGCCGCAGGCGCACCTGAAGAGCGCCTTGCGGTGGAAGGAGACGCGTATGTCCACCTGGGATTTTGAGTCGTCGAACTCCATGGTCTCAATATAGAGAGGGAACTCTATCTGGTAGATCTTCTCGAAATCGGGGAAGAGGGGGTTTAGGACCGGCTTCATGATCTCCAGGGTGATAGGGTCCATAGGAAATTCTCCTTTTTCCGTGTTTTTCCTTTACCTTAGATTATTATATATCATAAATGGCTATCATGCGCAAATCATAGCAATTAGAATCCCCTTTCACACTCTTAGGGAGACGGAAATCCGGTTTCCGTTACCTGAAAGCCTGCCTTCGTCCCGGACGGTCTGTGGCCCTCCGCCAGCGGAAGTCCGGTCCCCAGAGGGCCAGGCATACAATGTGTCACTGCGTTCAGCGACAGGGCGGAACCACGTCCCGAGTGACCGCCGATCCGCAGGATCACCGCCGATCCGCAGGTGTTCGGCATCCGAGGGGAACCCTCGCGGGGGACCGCGCCGGAGTGATAGAGGCCGCAGGCATCCTTTCCCGCGCTTTGGCAGACGGGGTAGCCGTGCTTGGTCCTGAACACCTCGCGACCATCAAATACTCTGTTATTCCGACCTCGGGATAAGTCCGAAATTCATGGTCGATTTCCTCCTGGACAATTCCCTCGGCACATGGTGGGCCGCGCGGCGGCTGTCCGGGACCGATCTGGCGGCTGCCGGAAGCGAGGCGGAGCTGAGACGCCTGGCCTCGTTGCCGGGAGTCCCGCTGGACTACCTGCGTTTCGTGAGGTCCGGGGACGGACCCTGGGCGCCCGCGGCCGGGACGTTCGCCGGTTGGCCCGACAGGCTCGCGGACTTCAGGATGCTTGACCCCTGTTGCGGGTCCGGGCACTTCCTGGTCGCGGCGTTCCGTACGCTTGTCCCGATGCGGATTGAGGCGGAGAACCTTTCGGCCCGCGAAGCGGTCGACGCTGTGCTGCGCGACAACATCCACGGCCTCGAGCTTGACCGCCGCTGCGTAGAGCTGGCCGCTTTCGCGCTGGCTATGGCCGCGTGGACGTATCCTGGCGCTGGCGGGTACCGCGAGCTGCCGGAATTGAACATCTCTTGTTCCGGCATAGCCGTTGGCGCAGACAAGGACGCCTGGACGGCCCTGGCGGCAGGCGACCCGGCGCTGGAAAACGCGCTCTCCCTCCTGTTCGACGCGTTCAAGGACGCCCCCGTGCTAGGGAGCCTGATAGACCCCCGGGCGGCGGACGACGGGACGGGGCTTTTCAGGGCCGACTGGGACGCCGTGAGGCCGCTGCTTGACAGGGCCCTCGCCGGGGAAGCCTCCGACGGTCGGACGGAAGCCGCCGTGGCGGCGAAAGGAATAGCCGAGGCCGCTTCGATTCTTTCCGGACGTTATACGCTGGTGGCGACGAACGTGCCATACCTCGCCAGGCAGAAGCATGACGCGACGCTGAAAAAATTCTGCTCCGACCGTTACCCGGAGGCGAAAAACGATCTGGCAACGGTATTCCTGGAGAGATGCCTGAAACTCTGCCGTTCCGGTGGAACGTCGGCCGTGGTCATGCTGCAGAACTGGCTGTTCCAGAAGACTTTCAGAAGCGTCCGCGAAAAGCTTCTCGGGCAAGCGGCGTGGCACCTGTTGGTCCGCCTCGGCTCCGGCGCCTTCGAGACTATCGGCGGTGAGGTAGTCAAGGTAGCGCTTCTCGTCCTGAGTAACAGGGCAACTTACGCCGAGCCTAACGCGATCCGCGGATTCGATGCGGCCGATGAACGTTCGGCAGCACTCAAGGCCGCCTCTCTCGCCGATACGCCCGTCAAAAGCTCCGAACAGTCAAGGCAACGGGACAATCCCGATGCAATCTTCAGCCTGGAGGATCTTGACAATGCCTCGTTATTGGGGGTTTATGCTGACTCGCACCAGGGGATAGCCACCGCCGACAACTCACGGTTCGTCGTGAGGTTCTGGGAACTCCCATCCGCAGGGAACGGCTGGGAATACTATACGATGTCTCCGGACACGGGTGGGCTATACAGCGGCCTTCACAGCCTGATCCTCAGAAATGGCGGGAAGGGCGCCCTGGCAGGTTCAAAGGCGGCCAGGATATGCGGAAACCGGGCATGGGGGAAGAAAGGCGCCTGCGTAGCCGCAGGACACAATCTGCGGGCCTCGGTGTACTCGGGAGGACTGTTCGACAGCGGCGTCGCCGCGGTGGTTCCCAAAGACCGAGGCGATTTGGACGCGCTTATGCCATGCGTCAGGGACGGCGGCTTCCGTGAGTCGGTCACGGCTCTGGACAAGTCCGTGTTGATAACCGAAAGCTCGCTTCTCAAGGCATCGTTCAATCGAGAAATCTGGAAGGAAGCCGCGGAATCGTTATGGCCGAACGGGATCCCGCAACCCTACTCCGATGACCCGGCCCAGTGGGTATTCCAAGGCCATCCGTGCGGATCGGTAGTCTGGGACGAAGCCGCCAAGCGCCTAGGGCATGGGCCGCCGCGCACCGACTGGACCGTGCTCCAGGTCGCTGTCGCTCGGCTCCTCGGATATCGTTGGCCAGCCGAGCTTGACCCGAAGATGGAGCTTGCGGACGAGCAGCGCGAATGGGTCGGACGTTGCGAAAGCCTTTCCAAATTCGTGGCCAAGGGCGGCATAGTCGCCATCCCGGCGGTGAAGGGCGAGGTAAACGCGAAGGACCGTCTCCTGGACATGCTGGCTACGGCATACGGAAAATCGTGGTCGAACGACGTGATGTCCCGGCTGCTCGCCGGCTCGGATCACGCGGAAGGCAACCTGGAGTCCTGGCTCCGGGACAAGTTCTTTGCCCAGCACTGCAGACTCTTCCAGAATCGCCCTTTCATCTGGCAGATCTGGGACGGGCTACGCGACGGCTTCTCTGCGCTGGTAAACTGCCACAAGCTCGATCGCTGGCGATTGGACAGCCTTACCTATTCCTATCTTGGAGACTGGATCGCCCGCCAGACGTTCGGCGTCGACAGCAAGGTCGACGGCGCTCAGACGCGCCTGGACGCCGCCGTAGCTCTTCAGAAACGTCTGGAGGCGATTCAGGAGGGGGAAGCGCCTTACGACGTCTTCGTGCGGTGGAAGCCTCTGGCGGAGCAGCCTGTCGGCTGGAACCCCGACGTCAACGACGGGGTACGCCTCAATATCCGCCCCTTCATGATGCCGCCGGACGTGGGGAAGAAGGGAGCGGGACTGTTGCGCGACAGGCCGAACATAAAATTTGACAAGGATCGCGGCAAGGACGCCAAGTCCGCACCCTGGTATCACGCGGACAAGGGAGACAGGGTCAACGACCGCCACCTGAAGCGCACGGAAAAGGAAAAGGCCCGGTCCTAACCTCCCGCGACACCTGGATCGGCATGGCCCGGCGCGGAGCCCGGAACGGTGCCCGGCGCGGAGCCCGGAACGGTGCCCGGAACGGTGCCCGGCGCGGAGCCCGGAACGGTGCCCGGCGCGGAACCCGGAGCGGAGCCAGGAACGGCGCCCGGCGCGGAGCCAGGAGCGGAGCCCGGAGAAAAGTCTGCATCCTGGCAACAGCGTCCCATCCGCTTGATATGACCAGTTCCAGCCGAGACGTCGGCTGAAACTGGATCCTCGCTTTCACCGGAATGCGAGTCCCTGTACCGGAATCATCTGGCGCCTCACGCGGATGTTGACGCTCAGGTCCGACACCCTCTCGAGAATCGGTCCCCCATTCGCGGGGGCCCGATCCATGAAGCCCGGAGTCTATAGAATCAAAGTCAGCGATTCGTCATGCATCGCTGGCCGGGAAACAGGGAAGCCGGGACCTGTCACTTGACCAGGGTAAGCCCTGGCGGGATGGGCGGGACGGGCGGGACTGGCACCGGTTGGACGAACGGGGTGAACTTCCAAACCAGGCAAAGGCATCCGACCAGCTCCGAGACGATCTCCGTGAACGCCTTGCCGTCACGCGAGGCGTCCGTGTCATCGACCAGGCGCGAGACGGCAACGTGTAGGCGGACGCGGCCGTCCCGGCACCTGTCCGCGTCCCTGTCATCGGGGAAGCAACGGCTCTGTGCCCAGGACAGCCGCAACACGTCCAGAGACAGCTCCATCGCCTGCACGGCCAAGGTTCTGACGTCCCGCTCGCATCGGCCATCATCGCCGCGCAGTCTCAACGAGAGAACCGCGGCGCCTATGGCCTCCATGACAAGCCTGGAAAACTCGCGCCGGTCGATCGCGTCCTCGGTCATCCGCGTCTCCTGTCGCGAACCCTTTTTACGGGGTCTCGCAGTCAAAGGGGCAAGGCCAACGACCCATGCCGTGTCGCCCGCGTTCAAGGTTCCGGCGCCGCGCACCTCGCTGCCAGCGCCACGCCGAACTCCGTGAAGAGGTCCGCGAAGCTGTTGATGAGGTCATCTGCAAGTTTCGAGGAACAAGGCGGCGCGACCGCCAACCGCCCTGCCGCGCCCTGATCCGTCCCGTCTGCCGGGATCCGGGTGCGCTATCCTGATCCTGATCATGCTGCAAAGAGTCCGCCTCATTTCCGGCGAGGGAAACCGAAAAATCATCTCTCCGGTTGTCTCTGGTGTCCCCGCGTCCCATGCATCCGGGTTCAGGCCCGTGTCGTCCTGGCCGTCTTCCGTACGCGGGCGATCCCTTGTCCATCGGATTCCCTTGCCTCAGCCGGCACTGCAAATGTCATCCCCGGCTCTTTCCGGCATGGCGGCATTGCCCGAGAAAGGCTGCGGGATCCGCCTCAGGCATCTCAGAGGGCTCAAGAGATAATTGGCGCCAACATATACTACATGAATATTTCAGCAATAATCGAACGTATCGGAAAAATATACATTTTTGTAATAATACTATTTTTTAATTCTTACAGTTTTGTCATATATCTGACACTGTTGTCAGTTCCTAGACCGGGGCCCCGCTGTCCACGCTGTCGACCGCGTCTCATCCGGTCTCAGGCCCAGAAACCGGAACTTCCCTCTGCCGGGGTCAGGGGCGTTTCCTGATTGTATTCCGGGCCGAATATCCGGGCAAGTGCCAAGCCGGATCCAGGGGCAATGTATTCGGGAAGAACCGGCGATCCTTTGGGCTAAGCGTCCGATAGCACGTGAGCAAACAGGCGGGCGACAGGGCAACGTTGCTTGAGTACTGTAAGCTCGCAGGCCACCCTCGGAGCATAAAATCGACATTTACGTAGAGGAAATACTATATGTGAAGTTTCGATAAAAAATAATAGACTATTATTAGTCATTATATTGGACTAAAGTAGTTATTATAACAACTTTGATATTGGCCCTAAATTTGCTTTGCCATCCCACATACGAAGGCACCCGATGCCCTGCAGCCGCCCGGATGGAGGCAGGCCTCCCGAAGCGCTGCGGCAGGGCGCTTTGCGAGTCGATGGACAGCGGGGCGGCAAGTAGACCCCGAGAAGGACACGGTGGCACGACATGAGGAGACGCGACTTCCTGAAGACGGCGGGCCTGGGCGGGGCCGCGGTCGCCGCGGGCGCGGCGGCGGGCGCCCCCTACGTGATGGCGCAGCCCAAGACCGGGATAAAGTGGAGGCTTCAGACTTACGCGGGCGCGGCGCTCGCCGAGTTCGTGGCCAAGCCGCAGATAGACGCCTTCAACAAGGCCGCCAACGGCGAGATGACGATAGAGCTCTACACGGCGGACCAGCTGGTCCAGACGGGGGAACTTTTCAGGAACGTCCAGAACGGCGTCATAGACGCGGTGCAGGCGGACGAGGACTCCATCTCCTCCCCTGCGGACGTGTCCGTCTTCGGCGCCTACTTCCCCTTCGCCACCCGTTACTCCCTGGACGTGCCCGCGCTCTTCGAGCACTGGGGCCTGAGCGAGATCTGGAAGGAGGCCTACGACGAGATCGGCGGGGTGGTATTCCTGAACGCCGGATCCTGGGACCCCTGCAACATCGCAACCACCACGCCGATAAACAAGGTGGACGATCTCAAGGGCAAGAAGCTCTACGCCTTCCCCAGCGGCGGCAGGTTCATGACCCGCTTCGGCGTCGTACCCCTGACCGTGCCCTACGAGGACGTGCAGATGGCGCTCTCGACCGGGGATCTGGACGGCGTATGCTGGTGCGCGATTACGGAGATGTACACGGTGGGCTGGGCCGACGCACTGAAGTACTACCTCACCAACAACGTCTGCGGGGCCTGGATAGGCTCGTACCTCGTGAACGCCGACAGGTGGAACCAGCTCCCCGAGCACCTGAAGACACTTTTCAGGCTCACCTGCGACAGCTCGCACTACTTCCGCCAGCACTGGTACTGGTGGGGCGAGGCCCACTACCGCGTGAACGAGAAGAAGCTCGAGCTAACCACCATCCCCGACTCCGAGTGGAAGGCGGTGGAGGACGAGGCGCAGAGGTTCTGGGACGAAACGGCCTCCGTCTCCCCGCGCTGCGCCAAGGTGGTCCAGATACTCAAGGACTATTCGGCCCAGATGGCGAAGGCCGGACGGCCATACCGTTACTAGACATGCCCGAGCGGCTTTCCCGCTCGCCCGGTCGGGGGGCGTCCCACTTCAGGCCTTGTCCGGATGGGAGCGCCTTCCGGCACTTGGCCGGACGCCTCCCCTTCCGGTCTTGGCAGGATATCCCCTTTTCCTGCCTTTGGGCGGACGGCGCGCCCTTCCGGCACTTTCCGAGGTCACTGCCATGCCCGGCTTCATAATGACTTACGTCCGAGTGGTCGACAGGATAAGCGTCCTCACGGGACGCGCCGCCCTGTACCTTCTCTTTGTCATCATGGGCGTCCTCATCTTCGCGCCCCTGTCCAGGATCTTCATGGAAAAGCCGATCCTGTGGGGCGTGGAAATGGCTCAGTTCACCATGGCCGCCTACTTCACCCTGGGCGGGGCCTTCGCGCTCCTCATGAACTCCCACGTGAGGATGGACATCCTCTACTCGCGGTGGACCAAGAGGCGCAAGGCCGGCATGGACGTCTTCACCTTCTTGTTCCTCATCGCCTACCTGGGGCTCCTGATGTACGGCTGCGTCTCCTCGACCGCCTATTCGATCCGGTACCACCAGCATAACAACAGCGCCTGGGGACCGCCCATAGCGCCGGTGAAGATAGCGATCGGCAGCGGCATCTTCCTGACCATCCTCCAGGCCTTCTCGGAATTCTTCAAGGACATGGCCCGGGCTCGCGGCATCGAGCTCGAGGCGCCGATCCCAGAGAAGATCCTCCTGGAGGAGAGCTCCGAGGCCAAGAGCGGTCCCGAGCCCGCAGGCTCGACGGCCCGCCCTGGCCTGCCAGCGCCGGTCGCCTCCCCTGTCCCGGCGTAGCGCCCGGCTATCGGGGTTTTCCGCCAAAATCAGGTTCACGCTCCCGACGGACC
>JAISFS010000199.1 GCA_031263485.1 Deltaproteobacteria bacterium
ACGGCGGGGGACTTGGAAGGCGGGATATCGGCAAAGGGTTCGGGCGGCCCGGTCGGCGGCCCAGCTGATTCTAATCCGGAGGGGAAGAAAAATCCAGGCCTTGGGGTCGCCGGGGCCACATCGCGCGGGCCAGGTTTTCTGGCCAGGTTTTCGAGCCAAGCCTCAGGGGTGGGCCGGAATCGGGTACTGACCCCGCGCCCGGGCTAAAGTTTATGAGTCAGGGCTAAGGGCGCAAGGCTTAGGGATCAGGCGAACCCGGCAAGTTGGCGGGTCCGGGCGCTGGCATGAACGACCTCAGGCTCACCGCCCCTCAGGCAAATCCAGGGCTTCAGTCATAGGGCTCAGGGACGATCAAGCGGCCAGTTGCCATGGATACTCGTGGCTATACTGGGGGCGATCGGGCAGTCTGACGAAGAGCGGCGACCGGAGGTCAGCGTGAAGCCCCGCTCCCCGACGTCCCGGTTCCAGAGACGGCGGGACGGGGGCCGTCGGCCGTTCCGGCTTCGGGGGAGACGCCCCCGGCCTCCGCCGCTGCAGCGGGGGCGCCGGGCCTGTCGGGCTCGCTGCCGGGCTCGGTCACGAGACCGATGTTCGTGATGCCGGCGGTCCTCAATGCCCCCATGACCCCGGCCACGCGCCCGTAGGGCACCATGCGGTCGGCCTTGAGGAAGACCCTGTCGGTGCTCTTGGCGTCCATGACGGCGCGGATCTGGGCGTCCAGGTTGCCGATGTCCCCCAGCGGCGTCTCGTCCAGGAGCACCTGGCCCCCCTGGGTGACGGTCAGCACCACCATGTCCTGGTCGGTGCGCATGACCGTCGCGTCCACCTTGGGGAGCTCCACCTCGAGCCCCTGGGTCATCATGGGGGCCGCCACCATGAAGATGATGAGGAGCACGAGCATCACGTCCACCATGGGGGTGACGTTTATCTCGCTCATCATCGACTGGCGACCGCCCTGGCCGCCCTGGTCGAAGGAGAAGGCCATCAGCCGTCACCCCGCGCGCCCGAGGCGGGCTTCTTCAGCAGATCGCGCTCCAGGATGTTCACGAAGTCGGCCATGAAGTTGCCCATGTCGGTCTCGAGGATCCGGATGCGGGAGTTGAAGTGGTTGAAGAAGATGACGGCGGGGATGGCGCAGGCGAGGCCGGCCGCGGTCGCGACCAGGGCCTCGGAGATGCCGGGGGCCACCGAGGCGAGGTTGGCGGAACCGACCCTGCCAATCTCGTGGAAGGACCCCATGATGCCCCAGACGGTGCCGAAGAGCCCCACGAAGGGGGTCGTGTTGCCGCAGGTGGCCAGAAAAGACAGGTTCTTGTAGAGCCGGGAGCTCTCGGCCGAGGCGGCGCGCCTCAAGGCCCTCTCCACGTTGCCCATGGCCGTGCGGGTGTCGAGCCTGGCCTTGTGCACGCGCCCGAGCTCCTGGTAGCCTACCCGGAAGATCTGGGCGATGGGCGATCCGGAGTAGTCCGGGATCTCGGCGAAGAGGTTCGCGAGCGACCTGGACTTCCAGAAGCTGTTGAGGAAGCTGGCCGAGTGGCTCCTGGCCCGGCTGAGCTGGAAGAGCTTGTAGAGGATGATGGCCCAGGATACCAGCGAGGCCATGAGGAGAATGGCCATGACCAGCTTCACGACGGGGCCGGCGTTCAGGATCATGGCGACGATGTTGCTCTCGACGCCCTTGCCGGTGATCGCCCCGGCCGCCTGCCCGGCGGCCGCCTGTCCTGAGACTATGAAAAGCAGACTGAGGGACATCTAGTTACTGGCCTTCTCCGTGAAAAGGTTGGGGGGCGCGTCCAGCAGGCCAGGCGCCCCTGGCTGGACGCGAGGGCCGGACGGGGAGCGAGCGGTCGGAAGCGTACGGTGCCTAGCCGGGCCCTCCGGGGCGACCGACACGCCCGCGTGGCCCGAGTCGGGCCGGGCGCAGTTGCCGCTATAACGAAAAACTTAACAATATTAGTCGAAAATCTCCAAACAGTCAAACAGAAAACGACAATTGGACTGCAACTAACCTCGCCCGGGCCAAATTATAGTGGCTTCCGCATGAGAATGCCACCAGAGGTAAAACGGTACGCCGCCAGAGGCAAAGCGGTACGCCGCATCGGCAACGGCGGATGGAGGGCCATGAACGTCCGGCGGGCGGTGGCAGGCGGACTGGACTGACGGGACGGTTACTGCCTGACTATCCGGGTGGAATGCGTCACCCCCTCGGAATGTGTCAGGGTACAGGCCGCCGCTCCTCCGGATCTCGGTGAACAGCGGAGCGTGCGCGGGTAGATCGTCTGGCCCGTGCCGGGGCACGTGCCCTGACCTGTCCGGATCGTTAGCCTTCCGTCCGGCGCGAGGCTCGCGTCCGCAGTCCCGCGGCAGACGACCTCTCGCCCGTCCAGCTGAAGGTAGGCCCGCATGCTCGCCTTCCCCCGACTGTCGAAGCAATGCACGTAGTAAAACGGCCTGCCGGTATGCTCGCTCGTCACCGTATCCACCTTCCAGCATCCTTCGAGAAAGCCCAGATCCGATGCCCCCTCCGGGATCACCAGCTGCCCCCCGCGAGATGTCTGCGGCTTGGCCGGGGACTTCGCGGGCGGTTCGGCGGGCGCTTTCGCTGGCGGAGGCTCCGCAGGGGTCGCAGGCGGCTTGGGCTTGGCCGAAGGCGGAGGCGGCGTAGGAGCGGGAGGGGGAGGAGGTGGCGGAGGAGGTGGCGGCGGTGGCGGAGGAGGTGCCGCCGCCTCCAGGGCCATCGGCGCGTCTTCGGCGGACGGTGGCGGGGCCTCCCCGCGCTCAGGCTCCGGCAAGGCGGGATGGGTACCCTCCTCCAGCGGCTCGGGCGCCGCCGGGCCGCAGGCCAGCACGGTGTTCCGATACCTCTCCCTGAGTCCTTCCAGCTCATCCCTCAGGCCCGCCTCCAGCCGGGGATCTACCGCCGCAACAGGGTCCTCGGCGGACAGGGCCGACAACGCCCCCCTGAAACCGGGGGAGACGATCCAGAACAAGACCAGCGCCGCCAGGAACGCCGCGAGCGCCATCGGAGCGGCGCGAAGGGTCCCGCGACCGGCCCCGGAGGGAAGATGGGCAATCCCGGCAGGAGGCGACTGTGGAGGGGCGGGAGGTGCCGGGTGACCGGTGGGCGTCTGAGGCGGCAGCGGTGTCTGACCGGGCAGTTGGGTCTGAGGCGGCTCGGGCACCGGAGCCGGGTCGGGCCAGCAGGAGGGAAGCGGCGGTTCAGGCGTCCCTGTCGGCTCTGCGGGCGCCAGGGTGCCCCAGCCGGCCAATACCGGGACTCCTCCGACTATCCAGAGCGTCTCCGGACCGGGCAGGCCCGCCGCGCGGGCGGCGAGCGCCGCCCCCACGCGGGCGAGGAGCCTCGCCGCCGCCCTCTCGGAAGGATCCGCCGAGCGAGAGAGTCTGGAACCCAGGGCCGCTATCTCCGCAGCCTTGAGTCTCACGGCCGACAAGGCCGCCTCCCTCTCGCCGCCATGAAGGCTCCCGATTTCCATAGCATGGGCCGCGAGGGGAGTGGTCCACGCCACCGCGCCGCCCTGCCCTTCGCGGGGCTCGGCCAGGATCAGCGCTTCCTCGGGGGAGAGCGCCCGGGCTAGCGCGCCTGCGGCAAGCGCCCAGGATTCAGAAGCGGCCTTCAGGGCATCGGCGTCCCGGGGACCGTGTCCGTCCTCTACGGCGGGCGAGTCAAGCATCAGAATCTGGGGGAACATGCTTCAGGGTAGCGGACATGTGGCGTCCGGGAAAAACCGTGGTCGGAGCATCCCCGGCCCAGGCAACTCTCTGTCAACGGGCGCTTGAGCCGGGAAGGCACCATGGGCACTTGAGCCGGGAGGCGCCGTGGGCGCTTGAGCCGGGAAGTCGCGGCGGAAGCTTGAGCCGGAAAGGCGCGGCGGGCGCTTGAGCCGGGAGACGCGGCGGGCGCTTGCGCCTGGAAGGCACAACTGGCGCTTAAGGAGGGATGGGGCAAGGCGTCCGGATTCCCCGGGACGCCCGCACCGGGTGCGGGCGGGGTTCACTGTCTGACAATCCTCGTCGAATGCGTCACGCCCTCCGAATGGGTGAGCGTACAGGCGGCGGCGCCTCCGGATCTGGGAGCGCAGCGGAGAGTGCGCGGGAAGATGCCGTGCCTGGTCTCGTCTTCGCAGGCGGCGCGGCTCGTGCGGATAGTGAGCCTGCCGTCCGGCCCGAATCTAGCGTCCGTGGTCCCGTGGCAGACGACCTGCTTGCCGCGGAGATTAACGAAGGCCCGTGTGCTCGCCATGCCGTTTTTCCCGAAACAGTGTACGTAATAGAAGGGGTTCCCGGTATGCTCGCTCGTCACCGTGTCGACTTTCCAGCATCCCTCTAGAAAGGCCAGATCCGTGGCGCCTTCCGGGATCACCATCTGCCCCCCGCGCGGGGTCCGGGGAACGGTCGCCGGCTTTGCGGGCGGAGGGGTCGGCTTCGCGACCGGTGGGGCCGGCCCTGAAGCGGCGGGCCTGACCCTGGGACGCTGCCTGGGCGCCGCAGGCGGAGGCGGAGGCGGTGGTGGTGGCGGCGGAGGCGCGGCCGCCTCCAACGCCGTCGGCGCCTCGCCAACGGACGGGGGTGCGCCGTCAGCGCGTGCCGGGTCAGGCAAGTCCAGGGGCGCCTCGTCCGCAGGAGGCTCGATCACCTCGGGACTGCAAGCCAGAAGGGTGTTCCGGTACCTCTCCTTCAAAGAGTCCAGCTCATCCCGGAGACCCGCCTCCTCCCGGGGATCCAGCCCGATCATGGGATCCTCGTCGGGAATGGCCGCCGCGGCTCCCCTGAAGCCAGGAGAGACGAGCCAGAACAGGGCCAGGGTCACTAAAAACGCCGCAAGCGCTATCAGCGCGGCGCGGAGCGCCCCGCCGCCCGCCCCGGGCATCGGGGTCGCCGCCCAGGCACGCTCTGGCGTATCAGGCGGCGCAAGGGGCGGCGAAGCAATGGGGAGCGGCGGCGCCATGGGTCCGGGCGACCCCGTATAGGCTACGGAAGGGGCCGGTCCGGCAACCGCCTGGCCCGGCACCGCAGGCTCCGGAGGCATCGAGGCTCCCCAGCCGGCCAGGACCGGGACCCCACCGACCATCCAGAGCGTCTCCGGCCCGGGCAATCCCGCCGCGCGGGCGGCCAGGGCGGCGGCCAGGCGGGATAGGAGCCGCGCCGCGGCCCTCTCGGTCGGGACGGCTGACGCCGAGAGCCGGGAGCCCAGGGCCGCTATCTCCGAGGCCTTGAGGCGCGCAACGCCGAGCGCGGCCTCCCTTTCGCTTCCCGCAAGACCCGAAAGCTCCCGGGCAGGGTCCTCCATAGGCGTGCGCCACGCTATCGCCCCGTCGGCCGCCTCCACCGGCTCGGCCAGGATCCGAGCGTCCTCGGCGGAGAGCTCGCGGGCGAGCACTCCTCGGGCGAGCGTCCATGAAGCTGACGCGACGGCGAAGCCGGATGCGGCCAAGGGGTGCGCGATCGAGGACAAGGCTTCCCCCGCGCCGCCCCGGGGGCCGCGAACGCCGCCTCCGGCGGGCGGAGTTAGCGAAAGGATCTGTCCGTTCATGCGTCAATGATAGCAGACCGCCGTGCGTTCTTGAAATTTTTTCCTGCGTATCACTCAAGGGATCCGGCGGAGCCGTACCGGCCACCCGCACCCCATACGTAACTTACGCCTGAGAGCCATACGTAACTTACGCCTGAGAGCCATGTATCCAGACCATCCGCTAGCCAAGCGACCCGAACACATTCGAGCCAGACGTCACTACCGCCCGCGAGCTATACGACAAACGCACAGTTTCGGAGGCGTTGCCGGACATTCGTCCGGCTCAGTTTCTGGATATCGATAATTCCGTGAGCCTCAACGACTGGGCTTGCCCTCATGGCATTGGCAGGGAATCGGCATGGGCAAGCCCTCGGGACTGGGTTGGACCTCAGGGTATTGGCAGAGAATCAGCCAGGGATGGACTTCGTGACTTGGGCAGGGCATCAGTCCCTGGGTAATTCCTCTGAGCTTGGGCAAGGCCTCAGAGCTTGGGCAAGGCCTCAGAGCTTGGGCAAGGCC
>JAISFS010000220.1 GCA_031263485.1 Deltaproteobacteria bacterium
GGCGCGGAAGCCGACCGGCGGGGAGTTCGCGGCGAGGCAGCCGACCGGCGGGGAGTACGCGGCGAGGAAGCCGCCCGGCGGGGAGAACGCGGCGAGGAAGCCGCCCGGCGGGGAGAACGCGGCGAGGAAGCCGCACGCAAATATCCTTATGCAGGACCCCGGGGCATTCAGGCCCGCGTATCGTGCCCAGCGGTCAAGCGCGGGTCGGCGCGGAGAAGGCCCGGCCAGGGACGGCGGCCCCTGGCCGGGCCCGCAAGGCGGGCGAGGGGTTAGTCCCAGAGCCCGGGATCCGCCCCCATCGTCACAAGATCATCCTTGGAGATGTCCAGGTAGGCCGGGCCGTCGGACCAGGCCCAACCGTCGTAAGGGCTCAGGCACACCGTGAGCCCCAGCGAGGTGAGGACCGCATGTCCCAGCTCGTCCAAGGGGGCGTCCGCTTTGAGCCTGTCCGGCAGGGGCGGGACATCGTCGGCGCATTCCTGACCGCCGTAGTAGCTGGGGGCCCCGCCAGGTCCCTCGGCGCAGGAGTCCCTGTAGACGCGCTCCCAGAACAGGGGAAGGGATTTCGCGGGATCCGCGAAGAGCCTCGCCGCGGTGACGGGAGTCCCGTCGGCCAGGAGGTTCACGGCCTCGAAGGAGTAGTCGGGGTGCGCCCCGCCCAGGTAGGAGTCCTCCAGCAGGAGGACCGAGAAGACCTTGGACGAGACGCGGTACGGGTAGGAGGTGACTTTGAGGTGACCTGTCCCGGCCTGCGGCCCGCAGGCGTCCGGGCCGGACAGGGCCTTCTCGCCCCGGGCCTTCAGATCCCGCATGACCTCATCGGCGCGGGCCTTGAGGGCCCTGTCCACGGCCACCCCCATGCCGCTGGGATAAGCGACCTCTATGACGAACGGATATTCCGGGCAGTCCTTGGCGGAGACGATCTCCTCGTCGCCGTCCATCTCCCCGGCCTGGACCGTGACGGCCCCTTCGGGCCGGGCGGCCTTGTCCAGGAATCCGGACGAAGCGAATCTCGAGGCCGCGTTCGTGACGGGCAGGCCCTCAGGGGCGGCAAGCAGGGGAAGGGCCTGGGAGGCCGCCAGAAGGGAAGCCGCGCAGGCGAGCGCGGCGGCGGTTGCTCTCATGATGTGGATCTCCTTTCGTGCGGCGGCGTTCGGCATGCCGCCCGGACGCGGGGAAACGGGCATGGCCCGCAGGCGCCCTTAGCCAGAAGCCCCGCCGCCGCGCGGTCGCGGCGGCGGGGCAAGCGGTTTCCCCGCGCGGAGGCAGGAACGGCCCCTCAGGCTACTGCCAGAGTTTAGGGTCGGCCCCCATCGCGATGAGATCGGCAGTGGGGATTTCCACCGCCATCTCGCCATCCGCCCATGACCAGCCCTCGTAGGGGTCGAGATTCAGGATTAGTCCCTGGGTGGTCAGCAAGGCGTGGCCCAGCCCGTCAAGCGTGGCCCCGGGCACTAACGCCTCGGGGAGCGGCGGGGCCTGGCTCCCGCACTCAGGGCTGCCGTAATAGGAGGCGGCGGTGCCGTTTCCCTTGGCGCAAGTGTCGGCAAAGATCCGCTTCCACAGGAGGGGCAGGGACTTGGCGGGATCGGGGAACAGATCGGAGGCCAGCAGTTCCGTGCCGTCCGCTTTGAGCGTCTGGCTCACGTAGTCGAAGACCGGATGCGCCCCGCCCGTGTTGCTGTCCCGCCTCCAGAGGACGGAGTATGCCTTGCCGGGGAGTTCAGCGGGTAAGCTCCCTACGCTGTACTGGTAGTACTCCAGGCCGTCGCATCCGTCCAGGTCCGCAAGCGCCTCCTCGCCCGTGCTGATCGCTTCGGCGAGGAAGCGGTCAGCCAAGGCCTTCACGGCCAGGTCGACCGGGCCGTTGCCGTCGAAACCCTGCGGGTAGACCACGCTGATGGGAAAAGGCTTGTCCGGACAGCTGTGGGAGGAGAGGCTCTCCTCCGCCGTCACGGGCACCGCCTTCGATGCCGCCCCCGCCTTCGTGAGAAGGGCGGCGTTGTCACCGTGATCCAACCACTGAGCGTCCGCGGGAAGGCTCCATGAGGCCGCCAGAAGCGCGGCGGCGACCGCCAGCGCGGCGGCGCAGGCTGAAACTCGCATAATATCTCCTTTCGGGCGCTCCCTCGCGGGAGGCCTCAAGACGCTACCCAGCGCCCGGCTGGTACCGCCGGAGCGGCGGATCGGCCTTCCGTCCGCCTGCGCGGACGAAAGGCCAAGGGCAGCCATGTGATGTAGAAGGATCCGGCGCCGGGCGGCAGGATGTCAAGCCACTGCGGGCCGATTTTCCCGGAAGCGCTCCGGAAGCCGATTCCGGGCCATTCCGCGCGGCCAAGCGCGCCGCTTGCTGAAGGGCCGGAAAGGGGGGGGATTCCGGGAAGCGGCGGCCCGGCGACTGCCAGGACACGCGAACGCTGTCCGCAGGCGCCGCCGATGCCCCAAGACATCGGAACCCGGCCCGAACTTCCCGGCCCAAGTTTAACGATGATAAGATCTTAATCAATCAATCATGGGTGTTATCCCTTAAAATTTTTTCCAGATTTTTCAAATTTATCTAAAAATGACACCGATCGCCGTCCGGATCCGCTCGCTGATGGCCTGCCCGGGGCGTCTCCCTTTTGGCCGCTTCGGGCGGCTCTGCCGTAGGGATCGTTGCCCGTACCCTGCCTCCGACGGCTACGGCGCCTCCCCCCGTGCGGCACCCGCAATCATACGGCGCATGGGAGACTGGAGACTGGGACTGCGGGCCGGATCCGCGCGGAGTTGCCGGGCTGCAGGCCGAAACATCGGCGGGGGCGGAACTCTCACGGGCCAACGGCGAGCGCGCCGTCCATCTCTCGGCGGGGACGGCCCCGATCACGCGGATCAACCGGTCGCGTCCAAGTTCGCGCCCACGAACTGCGCCTACATCACCGCGAACGATAGTACCCCGAGCGAAGGTCTGACCGTCACAGCCCAGACCTTCAGCCCGGACGGGAAGAGAGTCCGGCCTGCGGGACTCCAGGCGGTTCCAGGAGTCTCCCTGCAGTCCCGGATGCCGACCCCCCTGCTCCACGATCTTTGCTATTCGCGAGCTGACGAACGAGGCGGCCTTGGCGACCGAACCGATCGAGGCGGGCGATGCGGATGCGGCCATCCCGCCGTCAGCTTGACGGGTCGGGGCTTTCTCCCCGGTGGGCCGGGGCTCCGCTTTGCTTCGGAACCGTCTTTCCTCTGTGGAGTTCCCCGGCGAAGCGGCCATCGCGCGGAACGGGACGCCCGTCTCCCTATCCAGGTCAGAGAGCAGGGCTTGGCGCGGCCTCCCTCCTTCGAGCCCGCCGACGAGACTCTGCCGATAATAACGTAATAACCGTTTAGGGATACTTAACCAATGTCAACAACTTAAGAGGAGCAACGCCTGACAAGCAACTGATATCATTGATGAAAATATCTAAGGAACAGTCGATTTCTTCCTTAAGTTGTTGACATTGGATACTTAACCTACGGGGAGGTTCGCAACGGTCACGGTACGCCATGTGCCGGGCCGACTTCGGGGACCACGACTTCGGGAACCATTCCCAAAGAGCGCCTGGTGCAGGCCTCGTTAACTGAGTCGGTCTGCATGAAGGAGTTTTCCGCCTTGATGCGCAGGCCGTCTTATACCAGATGTCATAGGCGAGCGCAAGGAATATTCCATAAATGATACCTTATATTATAAAGGATTAATATTTGCAAAAAAATGAAAACAATATTTCGCCTTCCCTTTGACCATATCTTTACGTCTTTAAAATTATTTTAAAAATCTTCAAATTCTGAACTTGCATCAATTATCAAATTTTCTGAATTGCATTGTGCTTTTTGTCAACGACAAACACAACTTGCGATGGAGCATTCCACCCTTTGAACAGAGAGGTCAGATCGCCCGCCACTATCATCGGGCACCGGGTTCCGGACGGCGGAATTCTTTTTCGTGGGACGGGCTCATGGCCGTAACGTTGCCTGCGGGACCCCGGAAAAGTCTCAATCCGTTGAACTCTGGCCAACGGCAACGCTCCTGCAGAAGACCTCCCCATGACTCTCTTGCACCCGTGGCCGATCATGAACTCCACCGCACGCTGGGAAAGCCCCGCCTTTCGGGGGGGCCGACCCGAGGAAACGGCTGGCACAGAGAGCACGATCCGCCCTGTTAATCGCCGGCAAAAATACATTTGGGAATTACATGGATGTGTTTTGAAGGCGTGATCGTAAAATATACTTAAATTTAAGTCTGGATTTTCCCGGCAAAAGTTAAACTGGTTGTGCTGCCTCGTTGTCACGTCGAAGGAAAAGCCGTCGTAATATTCGCGGATCTCAGTCAACGTATCGTTTTCATCATTTCAGAATCCTTTTGCGTCCAAATCCTTGTACGATTGTTGTTGAGTCGGGACGGGAATAGCTCTCCTCCTCCTGGGTGAAACACATAAACGACCGGATTTTTCGCCTGAGCGAGATGTCGGTCAGGTTATAGGGGAGGGAAATGCCCACATCCCTGAAAATTTAGTGATCCTGTGATGAAGGAGAAATCGGCGTGTGCCGCAGCGAATTGGATCTTGGAATATGAAGCGCGAATGGTCTTCCGCGATTCGGCAAGGATGATGTTCATCGTATACAAGAGGGTTCTTCCCTGTCAGCTTGATGATCGGGGCATCGTATCCGTCGATCAGGATGACGACCGTTCTACCTGTCGCTTCGTGCATATCTTGAAGAAGTTTAGGAAATGCCTCCACAGAACTTGAGCCCCCAACGGACGCCCCGTGCCGATTGACGTTTTCCCAAGAAGATCCATGATTTCTTCTTCTAGAAGCGCTTTGCCGTTAGAAGCGCTTTGCCGTAGCTATCCGCCGGCCCTCTCATGCCCAATCTGATTACCGTTCGGGGGACGAAGAGAGGGGATTCAAAATGCTCCCTTGCCGCGAGTCACTGGAAAAATTCCGTCCTCCCCGAGAGGAAGGCGTCCAGGGCGCTGACCGTCAGCGACATGCCGAAGCGGCTGGGCCGGCAACAGAAGACGGACCTGACGGCATTCCTCGGCATCGGGAGATACGCCGTCTTGTCAACGTGGAGTCGCCGTTCTAGCCTCAGATTTTCAAAAACAGAGACTCGCCAACGGGAAGCGAGGTAAATCCTGGTTCACGTCTTACCCTTTATGCCGCAGGTCTTCTTGATCAACCGCTGCAAATATGATGGATATTCGTATGGTGCGCCATCACTGATTTCGGGTCAACCGTGATATCATAATTGGGTCGGCATCGCCGCAGCATACGAGCTGCCGGCGGTAGCCTTTCCGGCAGTAAGCGGCCCGTCCCGGCTTTCTCCCTGAAGGAGGACACATGCTGAAAACCGTCTTCATCGGCCTGGGCCGCATGGGCTCCGGCATGGCGAGGAGGATCCTGGACTCCGGGCTCCCCCTGGAGATTTACAACCGCGATCCGGCCAAGTCCGCGCCGTTCGGGGAAGCCGGGGCCAAGGTCCACCGGACCCTGGAGGAGGCCATGGCCGGGGCAGGGATCGTCTTCACCATGCTCTCGGACGACCAGGCCCTCCGGGCCGTCGTGAACCCTGCCACCATGGCGCTTGCGGCACCCGGGGCGACTCACGTCTCCATGTCCACCGCAGGGGTGGCCGCGGTCCTTGATGCCGCCCAGCTGGCGCGGGAGACGGGACGCAGGCACCTGAGCTCCCCCGTCTTCGGGAGGCCCCCGGCGGCCGCCTCGGGGACCCTGAAGCTGTGCGTCTCGGGGGACCCGACAGCCAGGGAGGCCGTCTCCGGATACCTCGCGTCCCTGGGGGAGATCTGGGACTTCGGGGAGGACCCCGCGGCGGCGGCGGCCGTGAAAATAGCGGGGAACTTCATGATCGCGTCCCTGATCGAGACCCTCTCCGAGGCCTTCTCGCTCGCCGAGAACCACGGCGTCAGTCCCGAGGCCTTCTTCAGGATGATGTCCGGGACCCTGTTCGCCGCCCCGGCGGTGAAGACCTACGGGGAGCTTATCCTGAAGGGCGCCTTCGACGAGGCCGGCTTCTCCATGGCCCTGGGCGCCAAGGACGCGGGGCTCGTGAGGGAGGCCGCCAGGCTAACGCACACCCCCATGGCCTTCGCCTCGATCCTGGAGGACAGGTTCCTGAGGGCCATGGCGCGGGGCTGGGACGCGAAGGACTGGTGCGCCATCAGCGCCCTCCAGCGGGAGGACGCCTGGAGCTGAACGATCCGAAAACCCTGACCCGCCGCGCTGACCACTGAACCGCCGCCGTCCCCTTATCAGGATGGCCCTGCCCTCCCGTCGCCGCGCGTCCGTCTTCGATCCATCGCGTCCCGCAAGGCCATGAAGGGCACGGCCCGGGATCACCGCGAAGACGTCCGGCATCACGGCGAAAGACGCCCCGGCACGTCGGGGCGGCGCATCGGACCGGGAGAAGGGAACGCCTGCGGCTTTCGCCCGAAGCGGGTACGCGGGGTCGCGGGCCGCAGTTCGGAGCCGCGCCGGCAACCGGTTTCGTGCGGTTCACGACCGCGGCGCGACCCTAGCCGCTGAGCCTCAGTCTCGCCCCGCGTCCTGGCCTCCGGCATCGGCCCCGTCCAGGGGATAGCCAGAGAACAGGTCGCCCTTTCTGAGGTAGGCCGACTGTGGCAGGAGTCCTGCCCGCCCAAGCGCGGGCAGGATCAGCCCCCTGTCCTCCGCCTTGAGGCTTATGGCAAGCCCGCAGTTGGGGTTCACCTCCTTGGGCACGGGCACCAGGATGAACGGGAGCTCCCCTTCCTCCAAAAGTTCCTCGGCCTCCAGGATCCTGGTGTTGGAGGCGAAGACGAGGATGATTTCCCCAAGTCCTTCGGTCACGAGACTCCCCTGGGCTCTCCCCGTCCCTTGCGGCTCGGCGGCATCGTCCGCCTGCGATCCAAACGGGAGGGCCGCGACCCTCCCCGAAAATTAACCTGAGTCCCCGCAGGCTTCTCTGCCAGCCAAGACTCGTCGGCCCTTGCGGGACACGTCTGGCCGCGCGGGACGCTTCAGGCCCTGCGGGACGCGCCTGGCCGCCCGGGTATACGCAAGCAACACCGGGCACGTCAGACGTTACGGCGTTCCGCATGCCCAGCTGGCACGTCAGACGTTACGGCGTTCCGCATGCCCAGCGGGCACGCCAGGACTCACGGCGCTCCGCGCGGCCAGGCCAGTCGGGCACACAGGCCGAGTCTAGTCGCGGGATCCCGCAATCTCGACCAGGGCACGGGCTGCCGTCTCGACTTCCTGGGCAGTATTGAAGAAGCCGAAGGAGAACCTGGTAGATCCCCCCGGAAAGCTCCCGATCTGGCGGTGGGTGAGCGGGGCGCAGTGAAGGCCAGCCCGGGTCATGATACCATAGCCCTCCTCCAGCCGCCTCGCGAGATCCGAGCTCGACACCCCTTCGATGACCACCGACACGGTGGCCACGCGCCGCGGATCCCCGGGGCCCGGGCCAAGGATCGCGAGCCCCGGGACGCTTCGGGTCATCTCCATGAAGATCCCCGCGAGCCATATCTCGTGGCCCCTTATCTTGGCTATCCCGGTCTCGATCAGGAACTCCGCGGCCGCGGCGAGGCCCGCCAGGCCGTGGGTGTTCAGGGTGCCCGCCTCCAGGGCGTCCGGCATGAAGTCGGGGTGATCCAGGCTCTCCGAGCGGCTCCCGCTCCCGCCGGTCGCGAGCGGCCTGTAGGGGACGCCATCCCTAACGTAGAGCCCGCCGGTGCCGGTGGGCCCCAAAAGCCCCTTGTGGCCGGTGAAGCAGACGAGATCCGCCCAATCCCCCATGTCCTCCAGCGGCAGCGAGCCCGCTGTCTGTGCCGTGTCTATGAGGATCGGCACGTCGCCTATCGCGAGCTTTATCTCTTTCACGGGCGCCAGGGCGCCGGTGACGTTGGAGGCGTGGTTCACGACCACGACCCGGGTATTGGGCCTGAGCCTTCTTTTGAAGTCCCCCGGATCCAGAAAGCCGTCCGGGCCGGGCGACACGGCCTCCCAGTCCACCCCGCAGGCGTCCTTGAGAAGCTTCAGCGGCCGCGCGGTGGAATTGTGCTCGAGGGTCCCCGAAAGCGCGTGGTCGCCGGGTTTCAGGTCCAGGCCCCCCAGGGCCGCGTTTATCGCCCAGGTGATGTTGGGGGCGAACGCCACCCGCTCCGGGTCCTTCACCCCGAAGATCCTGGCCATGCCCTTGCGGGCCCTGTATACCGTGCGGCTGGCCTCATGGGCGGCCTTGTGGCCGCTCCTGCCCGGGGACGCTGGGTTCTGGAGCGCCTCGGTCACCGCCTTCACCACGGCCTCCGGCTTGGGAAAGGACGTGGCCGCATTGTCCAGGTAAATCACCGTCCCGCCCCTCCGGGGAACTCCCCCAGCCCGGCGGCCTTGAAGGCCTCCAGGGCTTCCATCGCCTCCTTGGCCTTGAAGGCCGCAAGGGCCTCGCGGGCTTCAGGGGCCTCACGGAGCCTTAGGCCCGCATCAGTTTCCGCAGATCCTGCGGCCTCAAGGGCCGCACCGACCCCTGCGGCTCCTGCGACGGCCGGAGCCGCCGCGACCTCCGAGGTCCCCGCAACGTCAGGAACAGACCCGGATTCCAGGGCGATTGCCGACGCCCCGCCTGCGGCCGCGGCCTCCAGATCCTCCAGCGCCTTAAGGACGTCCTTCACGTTCGTGAGCTTCATGCTGGGGCAGAACATCTCCGTCTCGGTCTCCCTGAAAACCTTTTCTGGATATGCCGCGGAGAGCGTCTCCGCGAGCCCCGCCTCGCAGAACACCACGAACTCCCCCGCCCCGCTCCCCGCGACGAAGCCCGCGAGGCGGTCCGAGTCCCCCGCAACGTCGCAGAGCCCCTTCACCTCCGGAACGCACATCCCGTTCGCGCACAGCATCGCCCCGGGATACGCGGCCCTGGCCCTGGCGGCTTCCTCGACCGTCACCTGCGCGTGGATGGCGCACCGCGGCGCGAGATCCCCGTATGCCTCGAGGCCCGGTGCCCCGGAGAGGGAGTCCAGGCCGGGCAGGACCGCCGGCGAAAAGAGACCGCCGTCGCCCGGGATCGCGCGTTCAGGGGCCGGGGACTGCCCGGGAAGCCGGCCGAGGGAAAGGGCAAGTGAGAGGCGCCGAGACCCTGACCGGGCCAGGGACCCGACCCGGCAAAAGCCCCCCGCCCCGGCAAGAGGCCGGTCCAAAGAAGCGTCCCGGGCGGCCTCCAGCGAGAGGTCAAGATCGCAAAGATCCAGGACGTCCTCCCTGGCCTTCATGCCGGCCGCCAGCGGCCGGCCGGGGCAAAGCGCCCGCGCCGCGCGGACGAGCTCCGGGCCCGCCGCCTGGCTGAAAGGGCACGCGGCGTCCGCCCTGGGCGCCGCGACCTGGACGTCGGGCCGCAGGCGGGCGACGGCCCGCTCCATGAAATCCACGCCGCAGACGACAATGGACCGGGCGCGGCTCACAGCAGCGCGGCGGAGGATCGCGCGGGAACCTCCAGTGAAGTCCGAGAGGGCCTTCACCTCGGAGCGCTGGTAGTAGTGCGCGTAAATCACCGCCCCCAACCTCTCCTTGAGTTCCATTATACGCCGGATTTGGGCTTTCTTCCTCTCGCTTGTCATGTTGCTCCTCAGGGCGGAAGGCTAAGGGGAGACGGCCGCCTGCCCGAGAATTGCCTGCGGCTCGGGGGACGGCCTGCACTCCCGGAACAGCCGGAGGATCGGGACACGGCCTGCGGCACGGCGCACCGCCTGCGGCAGGGGCACGGCCCGCGACCCCGGAACAGCCGGAAGATCGCGGAAGATCGGGAAACGTCCGCGATGTCCCGACGGCTCAAGCCCCTAGGCACGGCCAGTCGCTTTGGCGTCCCGTAATCATCTCAAGCAAGGGGCCCTGCCGAGCGGGGAAGCCGAGGCGGGGCGTGGAGCCCGGCACGGAAAGCCGGGTGGACACGCGCCGGCGCCGCCTGAGGCATCCGGGGCGGGGGCGCGGCCGGATCACCACCTTATGCCGAGCACCATGCTCAGGACGCCGCCGGCGTCCTTGTAGCGGCCCACCGAGCGGATGGACAGAAGAGACGAGTAGCGCTCGCGGAGGGAGAACATGTCCCCGAACCAGCGCACCGAGCCCTCGCGCTCGGCGCGGGGCATGGAGAAGATTATCGGCTTGCCCTGGGGCACGTTCTCCAGGAAGCCCAGATCGTCCTCGATGACGTCCAGGACGTTCAGGAGCAGGAACGCCTCGCGCCGCTCGTACTCCTGGCGCACCTTGGGGTCGTTGAAGTCACCGTAGATGAAGCTCCATCCGGGGAAGGCCGCCCGGGCCGTCTTGATCCTCTCGTGGCTCATGTCCACGCCCAGGTAGACCTCGGGCTTCTGGTTCTTGTCCACCATGACCCCGGTGAAGCTGCCGCAGCCGCAGCCCAGATCCGCCACGTTGGCTATGCTCAGCAGGCCCAGGCGGCTGTAGGCGTCCCGATAGAGGCCCTTGTCGTAGGGGGGGAGCGGCACGGGATCCGCGGGCTCGGCGGGCCTGGCTACGGCCTGCTGCCCCCTGAAGGCCAGGAGGTTAGCCGGATTGTTCAGGAGCTGGTTAGGGTTGAAGGCCATGATCATTTTCCTCGGTTGGGCCCGGCCGATCGCGGATCCCGTCCCATTTTGGCTGGATCTCGGACCGAACCGGGGCCTTATATGGCGCGCTGTCCTAAGGCTGAGACGCGGATGTCCGGGGCATGCCCGGCTATCCGCCGATGTTGCCGCCCAGGCGAATAATGCCCGGACGTCCGCCTGAAAACCGATACATCTCGCAGTCCGCCGAACGCCCTGCGCGTCCGCCGGAAGGCCATGCGGCGCCTGCCGGAAGGCCATGCGGCGGAAGCCCCGCCCCCCAGAACGGAAGCCCGGGCCTGAAGCGTCGGCCCTGCGGGACGGGACCGCCGCAGGCACGGTGCCGCCGGACCCTCAGACCAGGACCGCCCGCACGACGTGGCAATCGCAGGGGCCGACGTTGGCCAGGAAGTACTTGAGGGTCTGGTCGATGTCGTATTTCTGGAGCTCCGCCACCCTCTTCAGGACCTTCTTGGTCTGGGTGAAGTCCCCCAGGCACCCCCCCTCGGCGCGCATCTCCGCCTTCAGGGCCGCATGGAAGAGGGCCCAGTCCCCGTGGTCGCCCACGGTGAGGATGAGTTCAGGGGCCTCCCCCGCGGCAACGGCCTTCAGGCTCTCCGACTCCTGGTAGTAGAAGCTCTCCGAGAGGCGCTCGAGCACGGTCTCCTTGCCGGTCTCGGGGTCGGTCCCCACCAGGCGGAAGGGCATGCTCCTGCCGTCCTGTCCGTCTATCAGCTTCAGCACGGCGTACATGAGCTTCTCCAGGCGGTCCCGGGGCGTCAGCCCTTCGGCCATGGCGTAGAACTTTATCCCCAGCCACAGGGAGTCCACGAATGACTTCATGGCGTTCAGGCCCTCGGAGCGGCCTAGGATCTCCTTGGCCTTCCCCGGCTCGCCCATGTTCACGTAGACCTGGGCCAAACGCTTGGTGGCGGGCAGATCGTCCGGCTTGAAGGAGAGCACCTTCTCCAGCTCCCGGGCCGCCCTCTGCCACTTGCCCTCCAGCCCGTGGACCTCGGCCAGGTTGAGTCTGGCCTCAAGAAAGTCAGGCTTTATCTCCACGGCGCTCTTGAGGTATCCCGCCGCGGCGCGGCGGTCGCCGCGGGCGAGCGCAGTCACGGCCAGGTTGTTCAGGGCCTGGACGTTGCCCGGGCAATCCTCCGCGGCACGCCTGAAGAGCCTCTCGGCCCCCTCGAGATCCCCTGCGGCGAAGAGCTCCTCGCCGGCCTTCACCGGATCGTCCGGCGCGACGCCCCCGGCAGGTCCTTGAAGGCCGTCAGGCCCAGATCCGGAAGCCGGCCCGGCATGTCCTGGAAAGGCCGCATCCGCCGGAGACACAGCGCCGTCCCTCGGGGAATCGGCGGCCCAGCGGGCAGCTTCCGCCGCGGCGGCCTCGCTGGCCGCTCTGGCCTCGCGGGCACGGACGGCTTCCGCCCCCGGGGCATCAGGCCCGGCTTCGGCCAGGCGTTCGTCTTCAGGCATGGCAAAACTCCTTAGAAACGGTCCGGCGGCGGCAAAACCTGCCGGGCCGGAGGGCCTCCCCCTTCCAGTAGCAATAGCCGGGCCGAGGGGACATGAAGATCCTCCCCACTCTCTTATCGATCGGGCTCGCCGTTTCCACAAAGGCTTGTGCATCGGCCCCCCGAGGGGGAAGGAGGGCGGCGGGAGGTTCCCCGCCTCCCGGAGCAAGTTGAGCAAGAGCCGTGCCACAAACTGAGCCAGGCTTGAAGCCGACCCGGAGGACAGTCTCGACTCCAAGGCAGGGACGTTCAGGAAACGCGCGAGATTCTCTTGAAGGCGGCACTGAGCATGATCCCAAGGGACCTTCGAGACCCTTGCCGCGCATGCCGCCCTGATTAAGTGAGCACCGCAGGGGCGGGAGCTTCACAGAGGCCGGAGCTTCACACTGATGCGAGCATCCCAAGCCAGCGGAAAGAGTTTCGAGGCGAACCGGGGCGGTGTGACGCGAATCCGGCGATAGTTTCCCGTTGCCTGACCACGTTTCAACGTGACGTCACGATTTTCCAGCCTGACAACCGGAGGTTTCCAGGCGAAATTCCATGAGTTTTCAGGCTGGACGCAGCAGGTCGACTTGGAGGAACCGATGAGTAGCGAGGAAAACGCCGCGAACTATTACGGAGGAACGCCGCCATCATTCCCGGAGAGACGCCCATTCCTCGCCTGCGGATCGCCGCGGGTTTCGCGTCAGGCCCCCGCTAACCCTTCGGACGCCCTGTCCAAACTGCCCCCCGAGCCGCCAGCGATTCTCCAGGGCCGGTAAAGCCGTTTGCGGCTTGCCCGCCAAGGCCGTTTGGACGGCAGGGAGAGAACCGTTTCGGGCCCGCGGAAAATTCATGGCTGAAATTTTCCCGGAATCGGAGTTTTCGTCCTCCGCGCATGGATCCTGTCGGGGAAACGCGGTAGAGTCCGGATTCAGGCAACTTGCGGGCCGACACACGCCCGCTGAACGCGGACGGTTACGCGGTCCCCGCAGGAGACGGGCGAACGGCTCAGGACCTTGGGCCATACGCTCCTATGGCGGACGCACGGCAAGGAACGCCGCCGCCTGTCCGGCACGCTCCCCGCAGTCCGCGTACATCACTGTCGCCTGCCGAAGAGCCGGGACGGCATCCAGCCCGCCTGCCGACCGTCCATCGGGAGATCCGAGTCCGACCGGGCGGTCGAGCGGCACGATTTTCCTGGCGTCCGGCCGGTCCGATCAATGACCGCGCACCGGCTGACGCCGACAATACGCCAGGCGCCCGCCCGCTTGAACGCGGACAGGGGGATGAGGAGGTGGTACGTGTTGCACCCGGTTTTGCTCGCCGCCGCGGCGGTCGCGGCGCTAGCCATCACCGCAGGGGTCCTGGGGGGACGCGCCCTGGCCAACGGGCCCCCGGAGAGCCTGCGGCGGGCCGCCGAGGGAGGGGACATCGAGTCCCGGCTCGCGCTGGGGCTCCAGCTCATGATGCACGGGACCACCGCCGACGATCGGCGCGAAGGGTTCACGCACCTGGTGGACGCCGCCCTCCAGGGCTCGCCGGAGGCCCAGGCGAGCCTGGGCGCGGCATATCTCTCCGGCCGGGGGACACTGCCCGATCTGGGGCTGGCCTTCATGTGGTTGGGACGCGCCGCCGCCCAAGGTCAGGGCGAGGCCGCGAAGATCCTCAATCTCCTGGACTCCGTCGTTTAGCCCGGGCCCGCCTCGGAGCGAGGCCCTGCCCGGGGCCGCCTCGGAGCGAGGCCCTGCCCGGGGCCGCCTCGGAGCGAGGCCCTGCCCGGGGCCGCCTCGGAGCGAGGCCCTGCCCGGCGCCGCCTCGGAGCGAGGCCCTGCCCGGCGCCGCCTCGGAGCGAGGCCCTGCCCGGCGCCGTGCCGAAGCCCCGGCTCCCCGTCCTCATTCGCGCGGAAGGCGGGCCCCGCGCGATCGGGCCCATGGCGGTCGGGGGCTCCCGATCGACGATCCGCCCGAACGCCGCCACCGCCGCCCTTGGAGACCCGGGGGAACCTGGAGGCCCGTAGAGCCCCAATGCCGAATCCGCAGGACGCGCGGCCCGGAACGCATACCGTTCCGCACCACGCCGGGAGCCCCGCGCGCACCGCCCTCCCGGAGCGTACGGGCATCCCCGGGCCCCACCGGCTTTATCCGGGGGGGCCTTTCTGTTAGGATCTTTCCGTCCAAAGCCTTGTTGGAAGCCCGGCCCCTCCTGAAGAAACCCAACCCCAAGGGAAACCCTCCGGGGGAATGCCGATCGGCGGACCGCCAAGTCCGCGGCATGTCCGGCCGAGGGACAGCCGAACCGGAGGCAGGGCCCTGCAACCGGGCGGCATCAGCCCGATCACTGTGCGCCCGGGGATCTTGCGGCCCTTTTTGCTTTTCGGCTAATGTCTCCGTCCGTCTCCCTCCGGCCTTCCGGCCGGAGTCTCCCGTCCGGCCTTCCGGCTTACACGATCAAGTTGATTGTCGACACCCCGGCGCATGAAACCTTTCTGGGCATCGCGATATGATGCGTACCCAAAACCGTGAGGCGCAAGAAAACGTTTCATGACAAACGTTTCATGACAAAACCTCAGGCCTGACCCTTCCGGCCTCCGCCCGGGCTTCGGCCCTTCCAAAACGTTCCGCCTCCATCCGACTCAAGGAGCCGCATGCCAGCCCTGCCAGACAACGACCGCACACCCGGAGCCCCCGGAGCCCCGGCGGCCATCTTTGATCTGGACGGCACCCTCCTGGACACCCTGCCGGACCTGCACGCCGCCCTGAACCGGGCGCTCGCGGCCTTCGGGCTTCCAGGCTACGACCTGGACGGGTGCCGGGCCATGGTGGGTAACGGCATCGCCAGGCTCATCCGGGACGCGGCGCCTGAGGACAGGAGGGAGGAAGGATTCCTCAGGGAACTCAAGGCCGTCTTCAAGAAGGACTACACGGCCCGTCAGCTGGACCGGACCCGGCCCTACCCGGGCATCCGGGAACTCCTGGCGGGTCTGGCCGCCAGGGGCTGGCCAATGGCCGTGCTGTCCAACAAGGACCACGACAACGCCAACGCGGTGGTGGGGCACTATTTTCCGGGGACGTTCGCGGCGGTCCTGGGCGCCTCGCCCGCCCGCAGGCCCAAGCCCGACCCGGGCGGGGCCCTGGAGGCTGCGGCGACGCTCGCGAGGGCCCCGGGAGACATCTTCTACTTCGGGGACGGGGAAAACGACATGAAAGTGGCCGTCATCTGCGGCTTCTTCCCGGTGGGCGTGAGCTGGGGCTTCAGGAGCGCGGACGCCGTGCGAGCGGCGGGCGCGCGGATCGTCATCGATCGCCCAGATGACTTCCTCGGCCGTCTGGAGGCAACGCGTGAATCCGACGCCACCTAAGCCCGAACGCCGCCCTCCCGAGCCGCCGCCGCCCGCCTGGGCGACCGACCCGGAAGGGCTTCTGGTCTCCTCCCCGGGCAGGGTGAGGCTGGCCCTGACCGGCGGCGTGGCCTCCGGCAAGTCCACGGTGTCCGAGCTCCTGAGCGTCTTCGGGGCCAGGATAGTCGATTTCGATCTTCTGGCCCGCGAGGCCCTGGCCCCGGACGGGCCGTGCTTCGAGGCGGCCAGGCTCATCTTCGGCCCCAAGAGCGTCGGGAAGGACGGACGGCTTGACCGGGCCTTCATTGCCAAGCGGATGTTCAAGGACGCGAGGCTCAGGGAGGCCCTGGAGGCCCGCGTCCACCCCTACACGTGGGAGCGGATGCTCTCGGAGCTGAAGGCCTGCGGGGACTGCCCCATCATCGTCGCGGACGTCCCGCTCCTCTTCGAGGCTCGGCTGGACCCGCTGTTCAGGCCCACCGTCCTGTGCTTCGCGACCCCGGCGACCCAGCTCAGGCGCCTCCTCGACCGCAACCCCGAGCTCTCGCGCCGCCAGGCCCTGCGCGTCATCCGAAGCCAGGGGGCCGCTGCCGACAAGCTCAGGCTGGCGGACGCCGTCATCAACAACGACGGCCCCATCAGGGACACCATCCGCCAGACCAAGGCCCTGTGGGACCGCCTTAACTCCCCCGTCGCCGTCTTCCCGCCCTCGCGGGCGCAAGCCGGCGCGCCCGGAATGCCAGTGGCGGCGAATGCCGTAGGGCACCGTCCGGCGGACCGGGCCTCCCCGGAAGGACCCGCCCCGGCCGCATCAGGGCCCGAACGCACCGTCAAAGAAGGTTCCGGACCTGAAGCCCCGGCGCCGGCGGATGAATAACCTGCCTTGAAATGCTCCTCGTCTGGAGGACCGGATCGGAAAAACCCGGCCAGAAAGACCGAAGGCCCCGACCCCGAAGACAGCGGGCCGGAAGGACCCGGAGCCCGGAAGCCCGGACCGGATGCCTCGAAGGCCGACCGCCGGGGGCCGGAACTCTCCCAAGACCTAAGGCCGCACTCCGGAAAGCCCGAGAGGCCCCCGGCGACCGCGGCCGCCCTCCCGCCGACTCGGGCCGGGAACTTCAGCCGCCTTGCCAGAGGACGCCCATGCCGCTCTTCCCGCCCCAAGGACCCCCGGAAGCCACGGTTCCGGATCCCGCCCCGGACCTGGCCCTGGCCCCCCTGGCCCAGAGGCTCCGGCCCCGGTCGCTGGACGAGTACGTCGGCCAGAGGCACCTGTTGGGCGACGGGAAACTGCTGAACCTCCTCTACCGGAGCGGCAAGGTGGCCTCGCTCATCCTCTGGGGGCCTCCGGGCACGGGCAAGACCAGCCTGGCGCGGCTCCTGACCAGGAACGCCGACGCGGCATACGTGGAGTTCTCCGCAGTCCTGTCCGGGATAAAGGACGTGCGCGAGGTGGTCAATGCCGCCCGGGCCACCCGTAAGCACCTCAAAAGGCCCACCGTCCTTTTCGTGGACGAGATCCACCGCTTCAACAAGGCCCAGCAGGACGCGTTCCTGCCCCACGTGGAAAGCGGGCTCATCACGCTCATCGGCGCCACCACCGAGAACCCCTCCTTCGAGATCATCCCCGCTCTCATCTCACGGGCCAGGGTGCTGGTGCTGGAGCCCCTGAGCCGCGCCGATCTGGACGGCATAATCGATCTGGCGCTGGCGGATTCCGAGCGGGGCCTGGGGAGCCTGGGGCTGACGCTTGAGCCCAGGGCCAGGGAATTCCTGATCATGAGCTCCGGCGGGGACGCCAGATCGCTGCTGAACGCCCTGGAGCTCTCCGCCGAGCTCGCTTCCGGGAGCCGGGAGGGGACGCGGGCGGGGGGACGCGTCACCGAGGCCGTCGTCTCCGAGGCGGTGCAGCGCAAGGCCTGGCGTTACGACAAGGGCGGCGAGGAGCACTACAACCTCATCTCGGCCCTGCACAAGTCGCTCCGGGACTCCGACCCGGACGGGGCGCTATACTGGCTCTCGCGCATGCTGGAGGGCGGCGAGGACCCGGTGTATCTCCTGCGGCGCATGATCCGCTTCGCCTCCGAGGACGTGGGCGAGGCGGACCCGGAATCGCTTGTCCTGGGCATCTCCGCGCTTGAGAGCTACCGTCTCCTGGGCTCCCCGGAGGGCGATCTGGCGCTCGCCCAGCTGGCGGTGCATCTGGCGATGGCCCCCAAATCCAACAGCGTCTACGCCGCCTTCGGCCGGGCGCGGTCCGACGCGAGGGCCTTGGGCCCCCTTGAGGTCCCCCTCCACATCAGGAACGCGCCCACGAAGCTCATGAAGGAGCTGGGCTACGGCAAGGGCTACGTCTACGCCCACGAGACACCCGATGCCGAGACCGACCAGGAGCACCTCCCGGAAGCCCTGGAGGGCGCCGAATACTACCATCCCTCACCCCGCGGCCGCGAGAAGGATCTGGCGGCCCCGCTCGCCGCCCGGCGCAGGCGCCGGGCCGCCGTAAGGGCCGGGGCCGCTGCCCGGAAGGCCGGGGCGGCGAAGGGCCAAGGCCCGACCGATGCCGCCAAGGCCCTGAGCCAGAAAGCCGTCCCGGATGCCGAGTCCCCCGACTGGCCCGCCAGGGAGGCCGCGTCCGGGGGTACCGGAGCGAAGCCCGTCCCCGGGACCCAGGACGGCAAGGCCGCCTCCCCGGCCAAGGACTGCAAGGTTGCCGCCGGAGCCCTGGCCGGGATGCCCGCCACGGGAGCCTCGGCAAAGCCCAAGCCACCGGCTCCGGGACCGCTCCGGACGGACGGGGGCGGGGACTTCCCGGACGATTTCCCGGACGACTTCCCCGATGCAGCGGACGAGTTTCCCGCCGAACCCGGTGACTTCCCCGGCGGCCCGGAGGACGGGCTGTCATAGCCGCCTTCCCACGCCCGCTTCGCCCTCCGATCCTCGGAACTCCCCCGGCGGCCCGGCCCGCACGTCGGGCAAAACCCGTCCGAGGGCCCCTGCCGCCAATGCGGCAACTCCAGCAGAACGGATAAATCAAACATTTTACCCCCGAAACGGGTTAGACTGGAGCGCACTCCCGGGGCCACCCACACGGCCCCCGCATCGGCCGAAGTGGCCGCCGCGTTGCCCGGGAGTCCCCCCGGAGGCAGAGCCTTGACGACGCTCCCACCAGAAAGGCCCGGTTTGCCGGAATCGGTCATCTTCCCCGCCGGCATGGCGGAAGACGAGCTCCTCGAGAGCGCCGGAGGAACCGGGCCGCCGTTCGCGGACGCGCGGCCCGCGGCTTTCGATGCCGAGGCGGCGATCGACTCGGCGCTGGCCGCGCTCGCGGCGGCGGCGCTGGCCGAGTGGCCCGACTGGTTCGACATCGGCGAGCACCCCGGCCCCAGCCCGCTGGAAAAGGTCTTCGCCTTCGATGCCCATGCCACCGACATCTTCCGGGTGATCCACCGGGCCGCCCGGGTGCCCGACTCCGACCCCGGCTGGCTCAAGGCCGCGGTGACCCTGGGAATCTTCCGAGGCAAGACGCCCTACTTCCCCGACGCGCCGGCGGAGATCCAGGCCCGTCAGCTCCCGCTGGTCCTTGCCCGGAAGTACCGGGCCCTGAGACTCCTCCCGCCTCCCGACGCGTCCGCCGCCCCGGGGGCGCTTCTGAGCTTCGCCAAGGGCTGCGAGTGGCTGGCCGCCGAGACCCGCCTCAGGGTCCTGGCCCTCGTCCCGGACACCCTGAAGGACAGACCGGAACTAGCGGCCATCCTCTACAGGCCCCACGCCCTGCCCGGCCCGGGCAAGCCGCTCCGTCTGCCCTGCCTCGCCGACCAGCCCGCAAACATCTCCCGGGGCTTCAAGCTTTCGGGAGGAAAGCCGGCGGACGGCGAGTCGGCGGACCGAAGCAAGATGGGCGGAAGTATTCCGGGCGGAAGGCCGACGGATGCCGGAAATCCGGAGGACGGCGGACCGGCGGGCGGAATTCAGGCGGACGCGGGAAGGTCGACGGGCGGCAAGGGGACTGGCGGGAGGCCGACGTTCGCGGGAAGGCTGGCGGACGGCAAGCGGACGGACGGAGCGGCCACGAAGGGGACGGTCAGGGTCTACCCGGAAAAGCCGCCGTCCGACGTCTGGACGCCCGGCCCTGCGGGAATCCCCGGGGACGGCGCCTTCGGCGGCAGGATCGTATTGCCGCCCCCCAACACCGGGAGCTTCGGGGGACGCCTTGCCGCGCCCTTCCCCGGCAGGGCGGGCGCCGCGCCCGAAGAGCATGCCACGGCCACGGGCCCAAGCCCTGCCGTAACCCGCGATCCGGACGCGTCGAATGTGGCGGACCCCGCGCGGGGGCGAAAGGCGGATTCAGGACCCGCCGGCGGTCCCGCCGAAATCCCGACCGGCCCTACCGGGGAAGTGCCCCCCGCAGAAGCCCCCCGCGACGCCGACGGGCTCGCGGGGCCGGATCACCCGTACGGTGGCGCATTCCGCCCCTTCTGGGACATCGAGGGCCGCCCCAACCCCTTGAGCCCCGGGGAGGCCATGGTTTCCGAGCGCCTTTCCCGGGCGCCTGACCTGGCAGGGCTCTTCGTCTTCAACGTGGCGGTGGAGACGGTCGGCGGGGACCGGTTCATAGTCGATCTGCTGTGGGAGGAGGGCAGGCTCGTGATCGAGATAGACGGCTACACGCACCACTCGACCAGGCAGTCCTTCGTGAACGACAGGGAGCGTGACTTCCGGCTCATGCTGTCCGGCTACAGGGTGGTGAGGATCCCCCACGGAGAGGCCTACTGGTCGGCGGATGAGGCCGTGGACAAGATCCGCAGGGCCGTGGAGTACGTGCGGGGGACAACGGGTTGACGGCCGGCCGCGTTTGGTTGCCGGACGGGGCGAGGCGACCGTCCCGCGAACACGGTCCAGGAACTTCCCCGTCGTTGCCGACCCGCCTGACGCCGATCCCTGCAGCCTCTCCGTGCGGCTTCCCGGCCCCTGTTTCGTTTCTTGAATTTCCCGGACCTCGGACAAACGTCGCGCGGATCCCCGTCATAAGCGGGAGATGGGGGACGCATCGGCGCCGGTCGCATTCCTTAGCGACCATGATTCGCGACGCACGACATCGGGAAACGCGATCGGGGCAAGGCTCCGGCCTCGGGGCCCGGACCCGGGGGGCCGCCGCGTCGCGGGAAACCCCCCGTCGGCGTGTCAAGAAGGCGACATGCCTTCCGTCCGTCGGGATCGATGTACCGCGCCGCCACCTGCGTCCGCCAGCGTATGGCCACTGCCAGGCAGAAGACGTTTCTGCCGATCGCGGAGAGAGCCGCCTTGTATTACCTTGATCTTATCTGTTTCTCGGCATCGTCGAGGGCGGCGGCGAGTTCTTTCGCCGCGAGAGCATCGTCGTCGTCCGCCAGGTCGGCATGCCTGTATTTCAGCTCGATGGCCACTCCGACCCTGTCTTTCAGGAACACGGCCATGTCGGAGCGGCCAAGTCCGCCAGGCACCTCGCCAATGACAAAGATCCCGGCGGCGAGAAAAGGCGTGTGGAGGATGGAATGGCAAAAGCCTTCCGAAGCGTCGTGACGTAAGTATGTGATTGAGGAAAGGATGCCACGCAATAACTTTGTCTATTCTTCGGCGTTCCTTTCAGACAGCGCTTTAGGCAAAGATTTCGCGAAAGCGGTGAAATAGCGGTCTTTCGGATCGAAAGCCTGCTCGAACAGCGAAGCCCAATCATTCCTGCGGACCTCCCGGTTCTGGCTCCTGAAGGTGAAGACATCGACTTCGACGATTTCACCATCAATGTCGTAATCGTTCACCCTCCCCACCCCCGACCCTCGCTGCCCGCCTCCAGATGCTTCCCTGCCATTTCAGCCATTGAGCTCAACTAACAGGCTCGCGGAACACAGTGCCGAAGCCTTTCTCGCCACATACCGCAATTCTCTCAATTTCGATGGATCCTATGATGTTGATCATTCTTTGAAAGGTTATTCAACACATTAAACCTATTAAATTACCTACTGAAAAAAAAGTTAGCCTCAGAGCATCAATCATGCTAAGTTGTTGCCCAAGAAGCCAAATACACTCCAATTTGTTCCAGTAGCTTGCAAAGCATAATCTGTTGGCATCATCTGCCATTACTACGCCAACGCCATCATCTGGGCAATCCATACAATCTCCCGAAGAGATCGGACGTTTCTCCGCCGCCAACTTTTCCGTTGGCGCCCAAGCAACGGCCATGTCCGTCTCTAAACCAGACCTGGACCCGGAAGACGTCACGCTCAAGTTGAGAGGGCCCGGCCGACCAAAAAACGTTGCCTCCCGTGTCCCCGGACAACGCCGCGGGCGAGTCCGCCCCTAAGCCTGACCCGGGCACGGAAGACGTCCCGCCCAAGAGGAGATGGCCCGGCCGACCGGAAAAATCATTGCCTCCCGTGTCCCCGGACAACGCCGTGGCTTGCCATTGCCTTTGCCCGGCATTGACATCGAAAGACTGATGGAGGCCGGTCCCGAAGCGGTTGCCGAGGTATTGGCAAAGAAAGCCTCAAACGCTTTGGTAAACCTGTCCGTCGCTCTCCTGTACCAGACGGAATTCCTGAAAAGGGAAATCGCAAGACTTGCGGCCGGGAAGAAATAACTGATCCTGGCCAACACGGCATCGAAAAAATGCCGCCTGAACGCCGTGCCCGAGACCAACGCCTATGCCGCCGGAAACAGGACGCTCCTCAATCTTGATTCCACTGCAAAAACCCTCCACCTCGACGGGGAAGCGGATCTTTTTGCGGCCATCGCATTGGCATCCTGGCGCTAAAGCCTTAAACCACCGCACATTTGCGCACCCTTTACCCAGATACTCGGCCCTCAAATGACTGCCAGGAGGTGAGGGATGGGGTTTTTGCAGTGGAATCAATCTTCTGTCGTCGCTGCTTGCCGGGACCGTCTCGTCGACGATACAGATAGGCACGGAAATCGACAGGCTGGCCGATATCATGGGAATGCCCAGGAAGGACTCGAAGACGAGTTCCTTGCCGCCTTCGAAGGACAACCCCCGCTCCAAGGCCAGACAAAGAAAAGCCCGGGCACGAGAGAAGGCCGAAAAGGTCAAGGAGGACGGGAAACCCTGCGAAAAAAAGGGACACGAGGCAGCCAACCGCCCTAACCCGGACCCGAATGACTGGGAATCGGCTAAACCCCACGACCCGGACAGTCTCGTGTGTCCCGATTGCAACGGAACGCTTCGACGCGACCCGGATCACGATGAACTGGTCGAACAGTACGAAATCCCGCCTGAAGCCGTCGAAAGGCAACTGCACAGGAACAACGGCTACGTCTGCGAAAGCTGCGGGCATCACCACTCAAACAGGCCGCCGAGCCTGAAGACCGGCATTCTCGGTCCCAGGCTTCTGACCCTGTTGACGGTCCTGAAATTCACGGGGCACATGAGCCACGAATGGTTCAGGAAATTCCTGCAGGCCATGGGAGCCAAGGCTTCCAAAGGCACGATCTGCAAGGCCCTCTACAGGGTGTCCGAAAGCGTGAGGAAGCCTTACGAGGAACTTCTCGAGGCGATCCGCTCCCAGCCGGTGGTAAACGCGGACGAGACCGGCCATAAGGAAAACGGGGCCTCGATGTGGATTTGGACGTTCGTGGCCTCTGCCTTCACCGTTTTCTGCATAAACTCGAGCCGTTCCTGCGCCGTACTTGAGCTTGTCCTGGGCACCGGTTTTTCAGGGATTTTAGGGATTTTAGGAATTTTAGGGATTTTAGGCAACGATTTCTACGGGGCTTACACCCTGTTCAAGAAGAAGGCCGCCGATCTGACAAGGCAGCCGTTCAGGGCCCACCTCATAAGGGAACTGAAAAACCTGTCCGATAACCGTCTCGGAGTGAGGAAAGTGTACGGCGAAAGGCTGCTGGAGCTGAAAAAAGTGATGTTCAGTCTCCACCACGAGTTCAGGGAGGAGACCCTTACAGTACCACCGCGTTTTGTCGATTGCAGGCCAGCACGGATGCTTCGAGAGGTGTAAAAAGACAGTTGTTTGGATAGCCACCCATATATGGGTGGGGATAGTTTACAACCTCGTCTTTGATTGTGTCAAAAAGCCGTGAACGGTTACCCACAGGGTTCCCAGGGGGTCTTTGCCTGTCGTGCGTTCAAGGAATACAAATCAATTCCGTCAGAACTCCACCTTCATGTGAAGCGAGCCACTCACACCTTTCCTCTTCCCGACATAACCCTGAACCCCTAATTCAAACGTCATAGGCAGGAAAAGAGAGGGCCTAAACGAGAGGCCCAGCTCTCCGATACCGGTGTCTCCACGCAGGGTTGGAGCGTCAATGGAGTAGCCGCCGAAGTCAGCCCTGGAGAAGGCGTCAAATTCCCTCTCCCAGGCAGCTCCCATGAAATGGGTCAAATGCTCATTCACGGCCCAGGCCAACCGCGAGCCAAGACGCAGACGACTGGACTCAGAGTCATCAAACTTTACCGAATCGCCCGTGGAGAGGCGTACCGTATCTCCTTTCAGACTTGTTCGGAAATATTTGCCGAAAATCTCAAGGGAAACTGAATCTGCCACGTTCCACACGTAACCTGTCCCCAGATGGAAACCATACCAGGCGGATGACGACTTATATCTTGCCGGGAGTCCCTGGACGTCACGCAAATCGGAACTTCCGAACTCATTGTGGACACGGCCCGTCCTGAAAGAAGACTCAGCAAAAAAATGCCCCGGCCCCGTGTCATTAAAATCCATGCGGCCTGCGATCCCGCCACCGGCCAGGTCAATGTCTCCGTTGCCAGATACAGAAGGAGCGTTTACAAACGAATTGTAGGTGTCATATGAGCCGTTGCCGTATTCAAAAAACGTCCCGACGGTCAGATGCCCCGGAGCGAGATCCGCTCCCAGGGACAGTCCGACCAGAAGAGTCAGATTCTTCACGTCCACATGTGAGCCTGAAACGTATCTGGACCGGTCGCCTGAGATGACGCTGAAAATACCCAGACTGTTGCCTCCGTGAACACTTCCCTTCCCTGCAGCTACCGCCTCGCTCATTCCCTGCCCGGCCAAAAGACCGGCTCCCGCGTTCAGGAATGTCACTCCGGCGAGGAACCCTTCGGACAGGGCTTTGGCCCGCCGGTCCGCGGAAGCGTCCAGCACGGTCGCCCGAAGCAGGCCGCCATCCGCGGCAAGGGCAAAATCGTATTTCAGGGTCACCCCCTGCATCCCCTGACCGTCGGATGATGTATTGTCCGGGCTGAAGCTCAGGCCTCCCGCGACATCTATAAGTATCAAGCTGTCTCCGGCCTTCAGGGGTGAAGATGAACCTTCAACGCCCACATTCACGTATGACCCGGAAATATCTGCCGTTTCGCTGACACTGAGCATCACGCCGCCGTCAGCCATTGAAGACGGCACCCAGAAAAACAACTCCTTCCCCGACATTTCAAGCCTTCCCGTCCACAACGCGCTCCCGTGCACGTCCAGCCGGTCTGGTGACACGGTCGTCACGCCCGTATCGAATGTCGTGCCGTCAAAAAGGCTCAGCGGTCCTTTTATGACGCCACCCCCGCTCAGCGCCAGGGTTCCCTTCAAGACCAGCGTACCTCCGCTGAAAGTATTGGTGCCGGTGAGGATTAGTTTGCCCCCGCCGAATTTTGTGAGTGAGCCCGTGCCGGAAATGGCGCCGTTGTAAACGACAGTGTCGGAACGGTTAAAGACCACGCCGGCATAGTTCACGATATCCCCGGTTAAGCTCCCGCCAGTTCCGCCGTTACCTATCTCAAGAGTCCCGTCGCTCACGGTCGTGCCGCCGGAGTAAGCGTTGGCGCCGACAAGGGTAAGGGTTCCCGTTCCGGTCTTAGTAAGACTTCCCGTGCCGGTTATGGCTCCGCTGAAACTGCCGGTCTGAACCGCGATCCCGTCCAAATTGGCGATATCGCCGGAACCGTAGAGCGCGGACAAGGCGCGGGACGCGCCTCCTGTCGCATATGACGCGGCGCTCTCAACCGTCAGATCGGTGTTGTTCGCGATGCTCCCCGCAAGTGTCCCGTCGCTTACGGTGGTGCCGCCGGAGTAAGTGTTGGCGCCGGCAAGGGTAAGCGTGCCCCCCCCGTCTTTAGTGAAGGATCCCGTGCCGGAAATGTCGCCGTCGTAAACGACGGTGCCGGAAAGGTTAAAGATCACGCCGGCATCGTTCACGATATCCCCGGTTATGCTTCCGCCAGTTCCGCCGTTACCTATCTCAAGAGTCCCGTCGCTCACGGTCGTGCCGCCGGAGTAAGCGTTGGCGCCGGCAAGGGTAAGGGTTCCCGTTCCGGCCTTAGTAAGACTTCCCGTGCCGGTTATGGCTCCGCTGAAACTGCCGCTCTGAACCGTGAGCCCGTCCGAATTGACGATATCGCCGGAACCGCCGAGCGCGGACAAGGCGCGGGACGCGCCTCCTGTCGCATATGACGCGGCGCTCTCAACCGTCAGATCGGTGTTGTTCGCGATGCTCCCCGCAAGTGTCCCGTCGCTCACGGTCGTGCCGCCGGAGTAAGTGTTGGCGCCGGCAAGGGAAAGCGTGCCCCCGCCGTCTTTAGTGA
>JAISFS010000256.1 GCA_031263485.1 Deltaproteobacteria bacterium
GCGTGAATCCCCGCTCGGGCGGGGAACGTCCGGAGGCTGGGGAAGGACGTCTTTCAGAAGCAACCGGCAGACCAGGGTTGCCGTTGCCTCCTGCCGTTTCTCGGCATACCCCAGGAACTCGTCGAAGGCGCCGTACAGCTCAAGACTGAACCGAGCGGACTCGGCATGGGGACAAGGTGTCCCGACCGCCTGTGCCGGTCTGGCGACGGCTCGTTTCATTCTCGAGTTCCAATCCGCCGCCGACGATTTCGATCTCATCAGGTTCCTCGCATATGCGACGATGCTGACGTCGGATTACATGAAGGACAAAAAGTTCTCCCCGATCCATGTCATCGCCGTCTGCCTTGGCGACGTCGGGAATCGCCCGTTGCAATCCTGCAACGGGGAGAGCCGTCTGGGCGAGGGTTCCCTGCAATTCACGATCAGGCAGTTCTTCCTGAAGGATCTTCCCGGCATGGTCGAGAACGTCGGTGAGATTCAGGGAGAAGATCGCGAGGCGGAAGACGGGCGCGGGAGTCTTTCGCCTGACGCCCGAAAAGCTCATCCGGCCGTACCTCGCTCTTATCGGGCATGTCCCGGACAACCCCTGGAAGACGGTCGATGATTATCTCGCGATGGGTCGTGACCTGTCGGCAATGGCCTATGACCGGTATGACCGGAATAAAATTGACATGGTTTTGTGGTCCGTCTTCGCGCGGGCGATATCAACACTGAAAAAACCTTCGATGACTGTGTCATGAAACATTTTCTGAGGCATCACCGCCTTGGGCTCGCATAATATTGCGATGGCCTCAAAGGTTTCATGCGCCCGGGTGTTGATAATCAACATGCACGTGTAGGATAGCGTCCGAAAAGGCTTAGGATAGCGCCCGCAAAGGCTTGGGACAGCGTCCTTCAAGGCTTAGGATAGCGTCCGCAAGGGCTTATGATAGCGTCCGCAAAGGCTTTGGATAGCGTCAGTAAAGGCTAAGGATTGCGTCCGTAAAGGCTCAATGGCGCTGAAGTATCCGGTTGTCGGCCCTGCAATGACTAATTCCGGAGGGTCTTTTCAAGGAGCGACTTTCGGCGGCGGCGTACCAGGCGCGGACGCCTTAAGCCCTTGCCGAAAGCCGCGTCCCTGCAGCCGATGCCTGAGGCGGCGAGAGGGAGCCACTTGCCATTCGCCGGGCCGGCGAATGGGCGCCGGATCGCCTGATGAGCGCTTCAGGCTATCCGCTGGGCATCCCCTCTCACCTGAAATGACAGGCGGCGAAGCGCCCCTGCGGGCCTTCCGCGAGCCTGGGAGCCAACTCCCGGCAGGCATCCTTCGCCTCAGGGCATCTGGGGTGGAAGGGGCAACCCTGCGGCGGGTTCGAGGGATCGGGGGGCTCGCCCTCAAGTATGAGGCTCGCGTCCGGGTCCCGCGAGTACTCCGCCGAGGCCCACAGCGCCTTCACGTACGGGTGGTGGTTCACGCGGCCCAGAAGGCCGCGGGGCATGACCTCCATCAGGAGCCCACCGTACATGATGGCTATCCTTCCCGCAAGAAGCGAGACGAGCGCCAGGTCGTGACTGATGATGACGAGCGTGAGCCCCCTGTCGTTTTTGGCGGCCAGGAGCAGGTTCACGATCTGGGCCTGGACCGAGACGTCCAGGGCGGAACTGGGCTCGTCCGCGATGAGGATCTCCGGGTCGAGGGACAGGGCCCGGGCCAGGCACAGCCTCTGGCGCTGGCCTCCCGAAAACTGGTGGGGATAGCGGCTCAAAAACGAGGGGTCCAGGCCCACCTCCTCCATGAGTCCCGCCACGCGCTCGCGCCGGGAGGCCCGGGTCCCCACCCGGTGGATCGCGAGTCCCTCGACGAGGGTCCTGAAGGCGGTGAGCCGGGGATTCAGGGACGAGGCGGGGTCCTGGAACATGAACTGCACCCGGCGGCAGAAGGCCTGGCGTTCGGGCCCGGTGAATCCCCGCGCGTCCTTCCCCTCGAACAATATCGAGCCTCTGTCAGGGAGGTACAGGCAGCTCAGGATCCTGCCGATGGTGGACTTCCCCGAACCGCTCTCGCCGACGATCCCCAGGACCTCCCCGCGGCGGACGCCCAGATCCACCCCGCGCACCGCCTTCACGCCGCCGGAGTCGTCCCTCCGCTTGAAGAGGTTCCGGATCTCCCCCGCGAGTCCCGCCGAAGGCCGGAAAGTCTTGAACACCCCCCTGGCCTCCAGCATGTACTCGTCCCGGGCATCCTGCGGCCCGGTCGTTCCCTCCCGGCCCCGCGATGCGCCCGCGGACGGCTCCGGGCCTGCCGCAGCCTCAGGCCTGCCTCCGGCGGGCTCCGCGGCTTCGGGCGGGCCGATGTCCGTCTTCGGGCCGTTCGCGGCATCCCTGGATTCAACGGCGGTGTCAGGGCATGCGGCGGGCTCGCGGGTGCCTATGGCCGTCTCAGGTTCTTTCGTCGCATCCGGGGAGTCGGCGGATGCCTCCGGGCTTGGGGAAACCTCGGCGCGGCCAGCGTCCGTCACGGGGCATGCCTGGGCTTCGGGGGAGCCTGAGGCTGCTTCAGTGCAGGCCGTGGCACCGTAAGCGCCGACGGCCGACCTCTGGCCGGTCGGAGTTGCGGGGGCGGTAGCGGACTGTTCGGGGGCTTCCCTGGCCACAGCCTGCTCATCGGGCCGCTCCGGGGCGGTTGCCTCAGGTGAGCCTGCGGGCCCCAGGGCGCCGTCCCGGGTTTCGGACGGACCATCGGCGGTTGCCATGCCGTCCGAGGCGGTTCCCGTCTCGTCCCGGATGGCAGGCAGGTCGCCTGCGGGTGGGACGCCCGGGCCCGAGGCGTCGGCCTTGGGGGGTGCCGGGGCATTCTCAGGCACGCGATGCCTCCCTCTTGAAGCATCTGGCCCTGCCGCCTCCGGGTACGGGAAGGAGCTCCGGGAGGCTTTCCGAGCAGAATCCCTCGCTCTCCGGGCAGCGGGGCGCGAAGGGGCAGCCCGGAAGCTCGTCCGTGGGGCCCGGCGCCTGGCCGGGGATGGGTATCAGGGTTTTCCCTCCGCCCGCGGACGGGTCGGGGGGGAGGGCGGCCACGAGCCCCCGCGTGTAGGGATGCACGGGGTCGGATATCCCCCGCTCCCCCGTCTCCTCCAGGATGAGCCCCGCGTACATGACGAAGATCCGGCTGGCCAGGCCTCGCAGGATCCTCAGGTTGTGGGTGATGAAGAGCACCCCGGCGCCCCGTTGCGAGGTCATGTCCTTCAGAAGGCGGATGATCTGGAGTGCGATGGTGGGATCCAGGGCGGTGGTGGGCTCGTCGGCGATGACCAGATCCGGGTCAAGGGCCAGCGCCATGGCGATGACCACCCGCTGGCGCATGCCGCCCGAGAAGCGGTGCGGGTAGCTCGAGTAGGCCCCCGCGGGATTGGGGAGGCCCACCTGGGAGAGGAGGGCGCAGGCGGAGTCCCTGGCCTTGCGGCGGTCATGGCCGAGTCTTGTCCGGAAGATCTCCGAGACCTGCTCGCCCACTGTGATGACCGGGTTCAGGGCCGTGAGCGGCTCCTGGAAGATCATGCCCATGGAGGCCCCGGCGAGCGACCTCCTCTCCTTCGGGGCCAGACGGATGATGTCCTTTCCCTGAAAGAGGATCTCCCCGCGCCTGTAGCTCGCCCCGAACGGAAGAAGTCCCATGAGCCCGTAGGCGGTGAGCGACTTTCCGGACCCGCTCTCCCCCACCAGCCCCGCCACTTCGCCCTTCTCCAGCCGGAAGTCCAGGCCCTTGACCGGTAGATACCCCCCGCCCCCGAACCCGATGGCCAGGTCCCTTATCTCCAACAGCGGCGGGCGGGGGGAGGGGGAAGTCATGTCGCTCCGCAGGGCCTGCGGCGGAGGGCCGGGGCCGGAAAGCAGGTACGGGAAGGTCCGGGATGACGGAAGGTTCGGGAGGTACGGGGAACCCGGAGCGGCAAGGCTTCCGTGAATCCGGCGGGCGGCTGGGTCGGGCGCCGCCGACTCGGCATTGATGGCCCGGAGGTTGCGTAGGCCTTCATGCCCGGGCCGGGAAGGTCCCGGTCCGTGCGGGGGCCGGGCATGACCGCCCGGTAGCGCCGGAGGCGACCGTGCCGGAAGTCGGCGCAAAAGCCGCAAGGGCCAAAGGGTTTGGCGAAGGAGGCCTCCCCTGTAAGGGCGGAGTCAAGTCTAACCCGAAACGCCCCGGGCTGCCAGAAAAAAGGTTGACTGACTGCGCCGTTTGATTAAAGTGGCGCCGCGAGTCTGATGCGATCCGTTTCCGGCGTGGCCGAGGCGCCGGACGCCTCTCCGGGTCGCCGGACGCCTCTCCGGGTCGCCTGGGATGTCCGAAACATTTCCGAGGGGGCAGGCGGACGCGGCTTGCCTATGCCCCTCGCCTTCAGGCGACCGCCCATGACCGCTCGAGAGTTTCTCCGGGACCTTCCGGGTGCGCCCGGGCGTCTGTCCAGGGCCTCTCGGGGATTTCCGGCCTCTTCTGCGGTCTGGGGGAGTCCAGGGCGGCCTCCGGCTACGTTTTCCCGACCGATCGTGGGGTTCGAGTGAGACGTTCAAAAAATGTACGCGCGTACAAATTTTTGAACACGGTGTTCAAAAATTTGAACGGAAATCCAGGGCCCGGACTAGCCTTTGAACAGTGGGTTCTAAGTAAAGCTTGTGATAACAGTCACTTAGCTATTGCATGGCTGTTGGCCCGGGAATTGCTCTATGGTTGGGCACAGGTCGGGGACATACCTCCAGGCCGATGCAAGCTAAAATAACTCTTTCTCCTTGTTTCTTAGCTTTCGAGAAACCGCGGCCCGCCCAAGTCGCGGTTTTTCGTTTTTTTGGGGCAGGAACTTTCGTCCGGGAAACTCTTTGCAAGCCGTCCCGGCTCACGGGGCCTTCAATCCCGCGTCTCCATCCCCTCGCTTTCTGCCCGTCCGCAAGTACTCCCCTCGCATTCCACCCGACCGTAAATCCTCCGCCAGCTTTCCGCCCGCCCCCAAGCTTTCCGCCCGCCCCCAAGCCCTCCGTCAGCATTCCGCCCGTCCCCAGGCCCTCCGCCAGCATTCCGCCCGTCCCCAGGCCCTCCGCCAGCGTTCGCCCGTCCCCAGGCCCTCCGTCAGCGTTCCGCCCGTCCCCAGGCCCTCCGCCAGCATTTCGCCACCACTGGTCTTCCTCTCGCAAGTCCTCCCACACAGGCATGTCGCTTGAGAACCCTCCTTTAGCAAGCCCGCCGCCAGCCAGCTCTCTTCTCCGAGTCTTAAGGCCAAAGCCTTGTGGCGAACCTCCGGTCTTTTATCCTTCTTGAGGCCTCCCGTTTCCTGCGGCTCCTGGGCTCCGCAACCCAGAGTTAAGTGACTCTGCACCTGAACGGCCACGCGTTTAAGAATCTCGCCATGCGGCATCCCGTCATGGGCGCGTCCGACCGACTTCCGTTACCTGTCCATCCCCACCCGTTGGCCTGGGAGCGGTCCGCCCTATTGCCCCTTCGCATGGACTTGACTTCACGGGCTGATCTTGAGAGGGATAATGTTGGCGCCAAGCTCCTGTTGCAGTGGTCCCGGGTCGGCGGATTGAAGTCAGGTCTCAGGGTGGCCAAGCGCGTCCTGCGGCATGGGTCGGGAGGAGGCCCTGACCAAAAATGCCGACCGGGGCTTCTCCGGAACTTGGGACTGCAGGCGGCCTCACTGCAGTGAGCGGACTGCGGCTCTGGGCTCGATTCGGGCGGCAGCTTGCCCGGGGCGCGGTCAGGCCGTCCGACGGCTTTTCGCGGCCAAGAGCGTCATTCGATGATCATGTGAATGACGGAACCGGAGGTCTTTGCGGGCGGACGCTGATCCTGAAGCGGCACCGGATGCGGTCGGGTTGGGGAAGGGGGGTTCGGCGGTTGAGGGGGGATCGCTTGGCGGTATCAGTCAAAAAATTAGGTGCGCAAAAAAGTCTCTTGCCGGGGGTCAAGGTGCCCCCGTCGGAGTTCGACAGTCTGCCGACACGGGACACGTGCTTGCCGCGGCCGGCCCCTTGCCGTCCGGGCAGCCGCCTTGCCACGGGTGACGTTTCAAAGCCCTCCCACCGGATATCTCCCCGGATGTCTCACGAGGTTGGGCGAGTACCGACGGTTTCGGCCGAAAACCCGGCGGGCCGACCCGTGCCCGCCCCGGGGATGAGCTTTACGGACCGGGTTTCCCCCTGACTTTCCCGAACGCGACTCGGGCGCGCTCCGGCTCTCCCTGCCCGATAGGACGGGGATGAAGGCCGGAGGCGGTGGACAAGGTTCGCCCGCGTGAACTAAAATGCCACAGCCGAGTTCGTATGACCGGACGGCCCTCCTGACCGTTCGCGCGCTGCCCGGCGCGATGCCGGAGCATACGTCGCGCGAGGGGAGCGGCATGTGACCGGGCGCTTCGCGCACCTGCAGGGGAGCAAGGCCGGACGGCGCAAGTCCGGACGGACGGATTGAGGACCGGCGGCTGGCCTGACCGGCCGGCGTCAGGCGGTCCGTCCGCGGAACCCCGGACGCACAAGGCGGAGGAAACATGACTGAGTTCGCAGGCGACGCGGCCCCTTCCGGAGGCGCCGCTACCCGTCCCCAAGGCCTCTCGCCGGGCGACGCCACGCGCGGCGCCCCGTCCGGGGCTGCCGGGCCGGGGACCCCGGTCATCGAGATCGAGGGGCTGACCAAACGCTACGGCAGGGAGACCGTGGTGGACTCCCTGGACCTGACGGTGCGCCAGGGGGAGATCTTCGGGTTCCTGGGTCCCAACGGGGCGGGCAAGACCACGACGCTCCTCATGCTCCTGGGGCTCTCGCTCCCCACTGCGGGCAGGGTCACGGTGCTGGGCTTCGATCCGGTGAAGGAGCCTTTGAAGGTCAAGGGCGCGGTAGGGTACCTGGCCGAGAACATGGGCTTCTACGGGGAGCTGACGGCCAGGGAGAACCTCTCCTACGTGGCGGAGCTGAACCGTATGGCGGATTTCGACTGGAAGATCGACGAGGTGCTGGATCTGGTGGGCCTGGCCAAGGACGCCGAGAGGCCCGTCTCGGAGTTCTCGCGCGGCATGCGCCAGCGCCTGGGCTTCGCGGAGGTGCTGGTCAAGGACCCGCAAATCGCCTTCCTGGACGAGCCGACGCTGGGACTGGACCCCAGCGGCATCGCCACGATGCTGGAAATGATCACCAGGCTCCCCAAGGAGAGGGGCCTTACCGTCATCCTCTCGTCGCACCTCCTGCATCTGGTCGAGAAGGTGGCGACCCGGGTGGGCATCCTCCGCCGCGGCAAGCTCCTCGCGCAGGGGAGCATCGGGGATCTCGCCGAGGCGACCGGTCTCCCGCCCAGCCTGGAGGCCCTCTACGGCCACTACTTCCGCGGGGAGGAGGCAGCCTGATGCGCGCCGTCATCCGCAAGGAGCTGGCCGACCACTTCGGGTCGGCCAGGTTCCTCATCATAATGTCGCTCATCTTCATGGTGAGCTTCCTGTTGACCCACCTGGCCGGCCAGGGCATCAGGGACGTGCTCGCCGAGGGCGGGAGCTCGTATCTGGAGGGCAGGACCTTCCTCCTGCTCTTCACCGCGCCGGCGGGCTGGTTCTCGCTGGCGGTCTTCCTGTCGCTCTTCGGCCCGCTGGTGAGCATAGTCCTGGGCTTCGACTCCATCAACCGCGAGCGAAACCAGGGCACGCTCTCCAAGATCCTCTCCCAGCCCGTGCATCGCGACGAGGTCATCCTGGGCAAGTACCTGGCGGGCCTCATCACCATAGCCGTCACCCTGGCGGCGCTCCTGCTGCTTCTGACCGGCATGGGGCTGGTGGGCGTGGGCGTGGTCCCCACCTTCGACGAGTGCCGCAGGCTCATGGTTTTCTATTTCCTGACGCTTATCTACCTGGGCTTCTGGCTGGGGCTCTCCATCCTCCTGTCCATCCTGTTCAGATCGGTCGCCACCTCCGCCATGGCGGCAGCGGCCCTGTGGATACTGGTCATCTTCTTCCTCCCGGTGCTGAGCCAGGCCGCGGCGGCGACCCTGGCGCCCTTCGCCGATCCCCAGAGGCCACGGGCCGAGGAGCTCGAGAGATTCTCCCGGGTCCACAAGGCCGCCACCATGGCCTCGCCTACCGGCCTCTACTCCCAGTCCGCCGCGGCGCTCCTGGATCCCACCCACCGCGGGAGCGACCAGGCCTTCCGGGTAGCGCTCATGAGCCGGCTGGACCGGTATCTTCTTTCCCGCTTCCAGGGAGGGATCTCCTTCGGGCAGTCGATGCTCATCGTCATGCCGGACATTCTCCTGCTGGCCTGCTTCTCGATCCTGACCTTCATCCTCTCGTACACGGTGTTCGTGAGGCAGGAGGTAAGAAGCGTCTAGCCGGCCCCCCGCACGGGGGGGAGCGATATCCGGAGGCCGGGGCGCGACGGCGTCGCGGGGGGGAGCGTCGCCGGCATGGAGAAATCGCCAGGGACGTGCGGTATGTCGCGGGCGCTGGCACCCAGAGTGACATCGGCGCGAGGGAGAGCCGCAAGAGGATTGCTCGCGCGGGGCGGATCCCGGCATGTGTAGCGTGGGGCCGATGACCCGCAAGCGTTGCCGGACAGCGATTCCCCGATAGACTTGAGGGCGAGGCGCTCCGATGCCGTCGCGGTCGCGGTCCCTGTGACCCGATGCCGTTGCGGGCGCCGTCGCGGCGTACAGATGCCGTCGCGCTCCCTGCTTCGCGATGCCGTTGCGGGCGCCGTCGCGGCGTGCTGATATCCTCGAGGTCGTGGTCCCTGCTTCGCGATGTCGTTGCGGGCGCCGTCGCGGCGTGCTGATATCCTCGAGGTCGCGCTCCCTGCTTCGCGATGTCGTTGCGGGCGCCGTCGCGGCGTGCTGATATCCTCGAGGTCGTGGTCCCTGCTTCTCGATATCGTTGCGGGTGCCGTCGCGGCGTGCTGATATCCTCGAGGTCGTGGTCCCTGCTTCTCGATATCGTTGCGGGTGCCGTTGCGCCGGACGGTTCCGACAGGGCATACACCCTTCTGAAAGAAAGATATGAAGGACACGCTGGAGATGCAGATGAGTTGGCGGAATTGGAGGCCCGCTTGCTCAATAATCAGAATCCGATGATGTTATCGCATCAGGATAATTTTTCGGAGTCCAGTCGGACAGGATCATGCGCGGAAGCAGAGCGGGGCGGAGATTGTTTCCGAAAGTGACTCAAAATCATAGTGTTATTTTAATATCTAAAAAATAGAGCATGTCAGCTCCCTGAAATGATGAGAAATTTCAGCATGTTGGAAGTAGCGTTAAAAACATGCGCGTTCAGGTTAGAAACACCGTGTTTTCAAGGTTTCACGTTGAAATCGGAATTGACGGCACTGTTGACGGTTCCTCGCTTGCAGGCGGAGAGGCAAGGGTTCCGGCGGGTGGCCCGGCACCGGTTCAGGGCATCGCCCGATTGCGGGTGGCGATTGTCCGGGTGGCTCGGAAGCTTCTCGGTTCCGATCCTTAAAGGAAACGGTCTCGGGCGAGGTCGCCGACGGTCGCTGACGGCGGCGGAACGCTTCGGCAAGTCAGTGTGTATCGTCCGGCGCCCCCGTTGCGGCCAAGCCGCTGGCTTGCCGTGAGTCCCGCTCCTTCGTTTATGCCCGTTTCGATTCGCTTGTACGGTACGCCCGCCAAATCTACTCGGCTCCTTCCGGCAGGCTTGAGCTAGCTTGAGAAAACCCGGTCGTGACCTTGATGGGGGCTACGCCCTTCCGGTCCCATGACAAGGCTACGGGGCTGTTCCTGTCCGTCGGGAGATGCGGCGGCCTGCAGGCGCGCGATCCCGACTGCCCCGACCCAAGGGCAGTCACCTGCGGCGCGGCCTTTCCGGGGCGTTACTGAGGCGGTCTTCACGCGACCTGCCAGCGACTTCCCCGCGACTTGCCCCGACTACCCCGCGACTTCCGGCGAGCCTTACGTCCGACTCCCATATGGCTCAAGCGTGCTCAAGCATGACGGCTGCGTGGCCCGCGAATGGGCACCGGCGCGGACGGCGGTGATGAAGCTGTGGGATCGGAATGAATTTGCCTGTTGTTTTGCCTTTGTTGTGTGAGAATTTGGGCTGAACGTTCTGCGTTTCGAAAATTTCGTCTTCCCGCCTGGACCCCTACGGCGCGCGCCGGACGTGTGCCTTAACGCATATGTTAACCTCCTGATTTCCTTGAAATTTTTAATAATCGCCCTCCCGCAGCGATGTCCCGTCCGCCGCGTCAGCATCCTGCCCGGCTGGCCGCCAGGTGCGCGGGCAAGTCTCGCGGGGGAGGCGGCAGTCCGACGGTTTCCCGCGGCGGGGAGGGGCCGGGGTTTCCCGCGAAGGCGTTTCAAAAAATCAGGCATGGCAAGGAGATGAGTGCCGCTGGTCCCGCCCGGGGCCGCCGCGGGGACTTTCGGGCGGCGGGCGTCTGCCCACTTTAAAATAATGACTTGACAAGAAGCCCGTTTTGGTTTATTCCGTATAGAAACGCGAAACCTGTCTTCAGGCCCACCCTCACTATTTAGAGTTCACTGATGAGAGATCCAGCAAAGAGAGGCGCCGTCAACGCCGCAATATCGCATTGTTGCCGCACGGCCTTTTTGCGTCCTGCGACGCACTGCCCATCCGACTGCGGCGCCCCGGCGCGGCAGGGGAGCGGCACATGGCGTTGCCGGAAGGGATCCAGCGTTTTCGCCCGCTTCATCCAGCCTCTTTAGAGGCCGGAGGGAGCGGTTTTTTTTTGCCGGGATCCCGACCCGCCGGGATCGCGGACCGAGAGCGGCGGCGGAGCGGTCGAGCTGCCTTCACGAGAGCCAGCCCGCAGGCGGGCCCGAAGGCCCCGACGCCGATTCTTCCAGTGAGGACGGGGAGGGTTCCGCCCTGTCCCCCCCCAGCCGTTTCCGGGCAGGGCTCCCCCCGCCCCGCCTGTCCCCGCCCTGGCCCAGCGCCCTTCACCGCCCCCGCCCCGGAGCTCCGTAACCACGCAGAGCCGACGGACCGCCGCGGCCCGGGGGCCGGAGAGCCCCTTCGGACCAGAATCCTTCCCGCCGGCCTCGCCGCGGGGAGATCCAAAAGGCCCGCGAAAAAGGAAGTGACCGCCTTTCGCGCCCGCCCGCGCGCTCGCAAAGAGTCAGATTTTCATCAATTCCGTTCGGCCGAAAGCTCCAAACATGGCCGTCCCGATTCCCCAGATTTCCCAGGAGGTGGATCTTGGCCTTCCAAGTCAGCAAAGTTAAGTACAGCGGGAAGATTAACGAAGTCCCGCTCGGCACCCAGAAGCTTATCGTGGGCGGACAGTCAGCCTACAACTTCCACGATTTCGAGGGTACCTTCCCCCACAAGCCCGTCGTCGGCCTGCAGGTATGGGACATGGATCCCGGCGAGTCCTACCCGGCCCCCCTGGCCGAGGCCTTCGCCGGCGTCCTGAACGACCCGGCTGCCTGGGCCAAGAAGTGCGTCGAGTACGGCGCGCAGCTCGTCTCCCTGCAGCTCAAGAGCTCCGACCCCAACGACCTGGACACCCCGCCTGAGCACGCCGTCGAGGTCGTCGGCAAGGTCCTGGGCGCCATCAACGTGCCGCTCATCGTGATGGGCGTCGACAACAAGGACAAGGACGTCGAGACCCTCTCCAAGGTCGCCGAGGCCTACAACGGCAAGAATCTCGTCATCGGGCCCATCACCGACAAGAACTACAAGCAGCTCGGGGCCCAGGCCCTGGCCTACGGCCACTCCATCGTGGCCAAGTCGCCCATCGACGTCAACCTGGCCAAGCAGCTGGACATCCTTCTGATGGACCTCGGCGTCAAGGCCGACAAGATCCTCGTCGACCCCACCATCAGCGGCCTGGGCTACGGCCTGGAGTACACCTACTCGATCATGGAGCGCATCAACATGGCCGCCCTGGTCCAGCAGGACGACAAGCTCCAGCAGCCCATCATCGCGATAATCGGGGACGAGACCTGGAAGGTCAAGGAGTGCCAGCTCCCGGTCGAGGGCAACGAGACCATGGGCAACCAGCTGTGCCGCGGCGTCCTCATGGAGACCACCACAGCCGTCTCCTTCCTGGCGGCGGGCGCCTCCGTGATCCTCTGCGCCCACCCCGGGGCGCTGAAGCTCACCCAGGCATACATCAACGCCGCCTCCGACGGCGGCGCGATAGCCGATCCGGGCATCGGCGAGGTCCCCATCACGCAGATCCCGTAGCGTCAAGTCCCGGTTCCCCTCCCCGGAGGCCCTCGCGGGCCCCCGGGGCGCCGGGGCCTCCGCTCCGGCGCCGGGCCGACCCCGACCCGTCCGGGCCCGAAGCCCCCTTCACCTGAGGCCGCTCCTACCCGCCTCGGCCCCTTGCTCCGGGTCCGGGCCCGCCGGGGCCGCCATCCGATTCCGACCGGGCCAGGCGGCCCGGAGCCGCGGGTCCCGCGAGGGGCCCTTCCCACCCCAAGAGTCATCTGCGAGGAAGACCATGAGCGAAAAGAAAGCCAAAGACGCCGCCAAGGCCGCCCCGGCGCCTCAGGCGGAGGGCGACAAGCCCAAGGTCTCGGACACCCCTGTAGCCGACGCCATCATCGCCAACACCGACCGCGTCCACGTTCGGATCCCCAGGTACTAGAAGGCGACCGGCCCTGCCGCGCCACCCCGCCTGACCGCCGCGGCGGACATACGGGACATTCAGGCGCGCACGGCCCCGCCCTGAGGGACACGTCCGGCCCTACCGCTGAGGGGAGCCAATCCCGGCCCGACCCCTTGAGAAGGAGCCGGTCCCGTCCAGACCCCGCGAGAGGAGCTGGACCTGGCCCCCAAGGAGGGACGGGGAGAGTTCGTCGGCCGGGGCGCCCTGAGGCGGACGGTCGATCCGCGAGCCCGTCACAACACCTTTCCCGTACGTCCGCTTCCCCCCGCAGGCCGCCGCCCGCGAGACGCGAGAGCCCGGCGGCCCTCCTCGTCCCGGTGCCCGAAGGCCCGCCGCAGGCCGCGCGGGCCGCCCGCCTACAGGGCCCGCCACGGGCGGACCCGCTACAGAGTTTCAGCGGTCCTCGCGCGTCCGGAGAATTTCGGGACGTCCGCAGGCCCTGCCACGAACGCGAAAACTCCGTGTTTACACCCGAGAATACCGCAACCCTCTCCGCTGTTCCGAAGGGGGGATTCCACGAAGGAGTCAGTTAATGTCTGAATCTACGAACCCGAAAGTGGCCGTGCCCGAACAGGTGTCCATCGACACGGCCACGATCAAGATGCTTCGCTACGCTCAGTCGAAGGGAGTGGAGACCATATTCGACCGGGCCGTGAAGATGAAGCAGTGCAACTTCGGCACGGAGGGGATCTGCTGCAGGATCTGCGCGCAGGGCCCCTGTCGCCTGCCCCTGACGAAGGGAATCAAGGACGGCACGGAGCCCGACAACCGCGTGGGCCTCTGCGGGGCCACCGCGTCCACGATAGTCGACAGGAACTTCATCCGCCAGGTAGCCGCCGGCTGCGCGTCGCACTCCGACCACGGCAGGGGCGTGACCGAGACCTTCCTCGCCATGGCCCACCGCGAGGCCCACGACTACACCATCAAGGACGAGATTAAGCTCCGCGAGGTGGCGGGCTTCTACGACATCCCCGTGACCGAGGAGAAGGACGGGGTCCAGGTCCCCCGCGACAAGTGGGCGATCGCGGTCGACGTGGGCGAGAGGGCCCTCGCGCAGTGGGGCCAGCAGAGGGGCGAGCTCGCCTACCTCAAGCGTGCCCCCAAGGCCACCCAGGCCCGCTGGGAGAAGCACGGCGTCAAGCCCCGGGGCATCGACCGCGAGATAGTCGAGATCATGCACCGCACCCACATGGGCGTGGACCAGGACTACAGGAACCTCATCCACCAGGGCAGCCGCTGCTCGCTGGGCAACGGCTGGGGCGGCAGCATGATGGCGACGGATCTCCAGGACGTCATGTTCGGGACCCCGTACCCCACCACCGGCAAGATCAACCTGGGAGTGCTGTCGCGCGACAAGGTCAACGTCATCGTGCACGGCCACGACCCGCTGGTCTCCGAGATGATAGTCTGCGCCGTCCACCTCCCCGAGATGCAGGAGTACGCCCGCTCCAAGGGCGCGGCCGGCTTCGTCGTCTCCGGCATGTGCTGCACCGCGAACGAGATCCTGGTCCGCCACGGCATGCCGATCGCCGGCGACTACCTCCAGCAGGAGCTGGCGGTCGTGACTGGAGCGGTCGAGGCCATGGTGGTGGACGTCCAGTGCATCATGGAGAGCCTGGCCAGGGTCTCCGAGTGCTACCACACGAAGTTCATCACGACCATGCCGATAGCCAAGTGCGCCTACGGCAAGAACACGGTCCACGTTGAGTTCGACGAGCACCTGGCCCTGGAAAAGGCCAAGGAGATACTGCGCATCGCCGCCGACAACTTCCCCAACCGCGGCGAGGTCCATATCCCCTCCGAGACTAACCGCATGGTCGTCGGCTTCTCCACCGAGGCCATCAAGTACCACCTCGGGGGCACCTTCCGCGGCTCCTTCGTGCCCCTGAACGACAACATCATCAACGGCCGCATCCGCGGCATCGTCGGCGTCGTGGGATGCAACAACGCCCGCGTCGAGCACGACGAGGTCCACGTGGCCATGATCAAGGAGCTCATCGCGAACGACTGCATCATCCTCACCACCGGCTGCTCGGCCATGGCCTGCGGCAAGGCCGGCCTCCTCACCCCCGAGGCGGCGGCCGTGTACGCCGGGCCCGGCCTGGCCGAGGTCTGCGAGGCCGTCGGCATCCCGCCGGTCCTCCACATGGGATCCTGCCTCGACAACTCCCGCATCCTGACGGCCGCCACCGAGGTGGTGCATGCCGGCGGGCTCGGGAAGGAGCTGGCCGATCTCCCCGCCGCGGGCGCCGCCCCCGGCTGGATGAGCGAGAAGGCCATCGGCATCGGCCAGTATTTCGTCACCTCCGGCGTTTACGTAATGATAGGCGTCCCCCTCGCCATCGCCGGCTCCCCCGAGGTGAAGCGCCACCTCGAGCACGACATGGAGGAGCTCTACGGCGGCAAGTGGGACTACGAGCCCGACCCCGTCCTGGCCGCCAGGAAGATAATCCAGCACATCGACGAGAAGCGCACGGCCCTGGGCATCGACAAGGCCCGCGAGCGCGTCCTGCTCGACATGTCCGACCGTCGGGAAATCGAGGCCGCCTAACCCATTTTGGCGGGGCCGCGCCCCGCCGCCACCCCGGCCCGACCGGCGGGGGCGGACGCGCGGGCCCCACCGGAGGAGACAATCGTATGTCGAAGCTTGTTGCCTTCGCCGCCATCCAGGGCGGCTACAACATAGTCCAGAAGGCGGAGGGCATCTACAAGGCCGCCCTGGAGGAGTTCGGGCCCGACAGGAAGCTCGAGTTCCCCAACACCGCCTACTACCTTCCCGTCAACTACTCGCTTCTGGGCATCCCCATCAAGACGCTGGGAGACGCCCAGAAGTGCCTCGACGTGTGCCGGAAGCTGTTGCCCCCGCACATCAAGAGCCTCAACTACCTGCCCTACCTCGGGCCGCTGCTGGACGCCGGCATGGCCGCCATCCTGGCCGAGGAGATAGTCGAGGGCATCCGCTACATCCGCGAGCCCGACTTCTACACCGTGTCCGAGGAGACCGAGCCCGACCAGGGCAAGCTCTGGCTGGGAGCGGCCGAGGACACCATCTTCCGGAAGCGCGGCGTGTCCTTCGTCGACGGCTCCGCCCCCGGCTTCGTCGCCATAGTCGGCGCGGCCCCGAACCCCGAGATCGCGAAGGCCATCGCGCTCGAGTATCAGCGCCGGTCCATCTACGTGTTCATGTGCGCCAACCAGGGCGGCACCACCTTCTCCGAGCAGCTGGTGGAGGCCGGGGTCGAGGTCGGGTGGAACACCCGCCTGGTCCCGTACGGCCCGGACATCTCGGCGGCCGTCTTCGCGCTGGGCTTCGCCAACCGCGTGGCCATGGGCTTCGGCGGCGTCACCCCCGGCGACTACCGCAAGGTGCTCCTGTACAACAAGGACCGCGTCTTCGCGTTCGTGAACGCGCTGGGCGAGGTCAACGCCGAATGGGCGGCCAACGCCGCCGGCTGCGTGAACTGGGGCTTCCCCACGCTCGCCGACACCGACATCCCCGAGATCCTGCCCACCGGCGTCTGCACCTACGAGCACGTCGTGGCCAACGTCCCCCTGGATGAGATGGTGCAGAAGTCCGTCGAGGTCAGGGGCCTCAAGACGACCGTGGCCACGGTGGACATCCCCCTCGCCTACGGTCCCGCCTTCGAGGGCGAGCGCGTCCGCCGAGGCGACATGTACTGCGAGATGGGCGGGTCGTCCCAGACCGCGGTGGTCGAGTGGGTCACCTCGGTGGCCAACCTGGACCAGGTGGAGGACGGCAAGATCACGGTCATCGGCCCGGACATCGCGGACGTGAAGGAGGGCGGCTCCCTCCCCCTGGCCATCAAGGTCACCGTTACCGGCCGCAAGTTCCAGGAGGACTTCGAGCCCATCCTGGAGCGCCAGGTCCACCACCTCATCAACTACGCCCAGGGCCTCATGCATACAGGCCAGCGGGACATCGGCATGCTCCGCGTGTCCAAGGACGCCGTGGCCAAGGGCTTCACCATCCGCCACCTGGGCGTGATCCTCCACGCGAAGCTCCACCAGGACTTCGGCGCGATCTTCGACAAGCTCCAGGTCGACATCTACACCGATCACGACAAGGCGGTCGCGGTCCGCGACCAGGCCAGGAAGGTCTACACCGTCCGCGATGCCCGCGTCGAGAACATGACGGACGAGACCACCCAGATCTACTACTCCTGCCTCCTGTGCCAGAGCTTCGCGCCGAACCACGTCTGCGTGGTGAGCCCTGAGCGTACCGGCCTCTGCGGCGCCTACAACTGGATGGACTGCAAGGCCAGTTACGAGATTAACACCACCGGCCCCAACCAGCCCCTTGACAAGGGCGACGTCCTCGACCCCGTCCTGGGCGTCTTCGCGGGAGCGAACGAGTACATCGCCATGGCGTCCAGGCAGGCCGTCACCAACGTCTGCTTCTACAGCATGGTGAACGACCCCATGACCACCTGCGGGTGCTGCGAGTGCATCGCGGCGCTCCTTCCCATGTGCAACGGCATCATGACCGTCAACCGCGACTACACCGGCGAGACGCCCTCGGGGATGAAGTTCTCGACCCTGGCGGGCACCATGGGCGGCGGCGGGCAGACTCCGGGCTTCGTGGGCCACTCCAAGTACAACATCATCCAGAAGAAGTTCCTCGTCGGCGACGGCGGGCTCCTGCGCATGGTGTGGATGCCCAAGAGCCTCAAGGACGAGTACCGCGACAGGCTCATCCAGCGCGGCACCGAGCTGGGCTATCCCGATCTCATCGACCGCATCGCGGACGAGACCGTGGGCCTCACCGAGGAGGAGATCCTGCCCTTCCTCCAGGAGAAGGAGCACCCCGCGCTCACGATGGACTCCATCCTCTAGGCTTCAGGCGTTTCCTCTCCGGGCCCCGGAACAAGGGCCTTAAGGCCCGAGCCCTCAAGGTCCGTCCGGTCCCTCAAGGTACGGGCCTCAAGGCCGATAACCGGAGGAACGCCCCGTCAGCATCATCCCAGCCCCCGCCCCGTCCCTCCGGACGGTGCGGGGCGGCTTCCCGACCCGGGGACGCGCGAGCGGCCCCGGGGCCATGCACCGGCCCCGCGCGCGCGGGGCCGGTCCTGCCGCCGACCGGGCACCCTCCCGGAAGGCGACCGAGGCGGGAGAGCCGGCCAGGCTCCGGCGCCCTAACCACTGACGCCTCACGGCGTCTCCCGCCAGGCCGCGAAGGCCCCGGGATTCACGCGGCGCGAAGGCGTCCGCGTCCCGGACGCGCGAACACCCGACCGCTTAACTTTTCCGGCGTCCCCGGCCCAGCCAGGACGCGCTTTCCCCCGGGGTGCTCCAAGCCCCGGCATCTACCCCCTCCCGAGGGGGCGCCTTGCCATCCGGAGAGCCGCCGGACAGCCTTTCCGGAGGGGACGCGTCCCCCGACAGCGGCCTTGCGACGCCTTAGCCGGGCCGGATTTTTTTCGAGGAGTTGACTATGGCTCTGACCGGTATCCAAATCTTCAAAATGCTTCCGGGCACGAACTGCAAGAAGTGCGGCGTCCCGACCTGCCTCGCCTTCGCGATGAACCTCGCCTCCGGCAAGGCCGAACTGGACAAGTGCCCCGACGTCTCCCCCGAGTCCCGGGAGAAGCTGGCCGCCGCCTCCGCGCCTCCGATCCGTCCCGTGACCGTCGGCTACGGCGAGACCGCCTTCAAGGTCGGCGGCGAGACCGTGCAGTTCCGCCACGAGAAGACCTTCTTCAGCCCCACCGGCATCGCCGCCCTCGTCCTGGACACCGAGCCCCTGGACAAGATAGCGGCCAAGGCCAAGCGCTACGCCAAGCTGCAGTACAGCCGCGTGGGCCTGAACCTCCGCCCCGAGCTGGTCGTGGTCAAGGGAGGCGCCAACCTGGCCGCCGCCGCCAAGGCCGTGGTCGACAACAGCGACCTCTCCGTGGCCCTGTACTCCGAGGACCCCGCGGCCCTGAAGGCCGCCGCCGCGGCGCTGGCCGGCAAGAACCCGCTCATCGGCCCCGCCACCAAGGCCAACCTCGCCGAGGTCGCCAAGGTCGCCGTCGAGGCCAAGGTCCCGGTCTGGCTCAAGGCCGCCAACATCGAGGAGGTGGCCGTCCTCACCAAGGACCTGAACGCCGCTGGCGTCAAGGACATCGTGATCGATACCGGCGCGAGGACGGTGAAGGAGGTCTTCAGCGACTCCATCATGCTCAGGCGCGCGGCCCTGGTCGCCCAGAACCGCGACTACGGCTACGGCACCATCACCTTCCCCTGCGAGATGTCCCCGAACCTGGCCGTGCAGGGCGCCATCGCCACCGCGCTCGTCGCCAAGTACGCCGGCATCGTCGTTCTCTCGGATCTGGACGGCGCGGTGGTCTTCCCGCTCCTCCTCGAGCGGCTGAACATCTTCACCGACCCGCAGCGCCCGATGACCGTGGTCGAGGGCATCTACCCCATCAACAACCCCAACGAGAACAGCCCGGTCCTGGTCACCACGAACTTCTCGCTCACCTACTTCATCGTGGCCGGCGAGGTCGAGGGCAGCCGCGTCCCGAGCTGGCTCCTCATCAAGGAGAGCGAGGGCCTGTCGGTCCTGACGGCCTGGGCGGCGGGCAAGTTCTCGGGGGACGACGTGGGCCAGTTCGTGCTGAAACGCTCCCAAATCGTAGAGAAGATCAAGCACAAGTCCGTCATCATCCCCGGCTACGCCGCCGCTATCCTCGGCGACATGGAGGAGGAGCTCAAGGGCTGGACGGTATCCATCGGCCCCCGCGAGGCCGCCCACCTGCCCAAGTTCCTCAAGGAGTACAAGGTCTCCTAAGAGGCCTCCGGTTACCGCCGGACCCCCTCCGGAACAACGCGGCCCGAGGCCGAGACTGGCTACTGGGGCCGCCCCCCAGCCCTAGGCGGGCGGCCCCCCTTTCCACCCTCATCAAGGAGGAACCGATTCCATGCCCGACAACAACTACCCCATCGTGACCATCGCCGAGAACCTCAACGTCACCAACAAGACCATCGGCGCGGCGTTCAAGGACAAGGACGAGAAGCCTATCCGCAAGATGCTCGAGGGCATCCTCATCCAGAACCCCACCTGGGTCGACATCAACCTCGGACCGGCCCGCAAGAACGGCGCCGAGCTGATGCCCTGGGTCGTCAACATCGTCCAGAGCATGACCGACCTGCCCGTGGTGCTGGACACCACCAACATCGAGGCCATCGAGGCTGGCCTCAAGACCGTCAAGCGCCCGGCGATGATTAACTCCATCATGTGCCGTCCCGAGCGCTACGAGGTCCTCCTGCCGCTGTGCAAGCAGTACGACGCGTTCTGGGTCGGCCTCATGTGGGGACCCAACGGCATGGCCCGCGACGCCAACGAGCGCGCCGAGCTCACGACGGAGCTCCTGATGCACGCCATCGGGCTGGGCATCGACGCCGAGCAGGCCTTCATCGACCCGATCATCACGCCGGTCAACATCCAGCAGGACCAGCTGATGAACAACCTCGAGTTCATCGAGATGCTCCCCGACATCGTCGAGGCCATCCAGCCCGGGCACAGGGCCAAGAGCACCAACGGCGTCTCCAACGTCTCCAACGGCAACCCGGAGCACCTGCGCCCCATCCTGAACAAGACCTACCTCTGCATGCTCGTCAAGAAGGGCATGTACTCCAGCATCGTCGACGCCTACGACCCGACGACGCCGAGCATGTTCGATCTGTGTCAGGGTCGCGCCCAGTGGTGGGCCGACCTCGTCTTCGCCGTGATGGACGGCAAGTACGACGGCAGCCCCGACTACTCCGGCCTGAAGAAGGAGGAGATCGACGTGATCAAGACCGCCAAGGTCGTCCTCGGCCACTCGCTCTTCAGCGCCTCCTGGCTCGACATCTAGTCCCTTCGGGACATACCCTCCCAGGAGGGCGGAAGGCCCGGTCGCAAGGCCGGGTTTTCCGTTTTCAGCCGACAGGCTTCTTGCCGTCAGGCACAGGATTTCCGGGGTCTTCGTGCCCCGTCCGCATTCAGGCATGGAACGCGCTCAAAAGGGTCCTTCGGGGCCCTTTTTTTATGGCGACCCGCAGGGCCGACGCCCGCCCGACCGGTTTCCCGCAGGTAACGTGCGGCCTGCCGGGGACAGGTAACGGGCGGGTTGCCGGGGACAGGAACCGTTGCGGCAAGCCCTTCCGAAGACGGAGGGCTCTCCCGCGTCCGGACCGGCTCCACATGAATTGGTACCGTGCGCGCGCGTAAATGTCGGCTTGAGGGGGTAGGGCTTTCCGGACAATTCCGAGCGCTGGCGCCGGGCCCTCAGGTTTTTCCTTGCGCGCGCGAGACTCCCGTGGCAGCGAGGCCGCCGCGAGACTCTTTCGCGGCATTTCGGGCGCGCGCGATTATGGGACATGCAATTCAGGCGTCGGGAGAAAAACAGCCCTGCCCCGGCTAAGGCACCGAAATGCCGTCGGCCGGTGCAGGGCATGGGTCAAGGCTATATCCCCCGGTCAGGGAAGAAGACCTGAGCCGTCCTTTGCCCGTGCGAGGCGCGGTCAGGGGCTTCCCCGCGCCGATGCTGGGGAAGCCTGAGCCGAAGGCGGAACGCGGCGCGGTGAGGGCGTCATCGGGCTGGCGTCATCTGGCTGTCGGCATCTGGCAGGGCGGTATCGGGTTGGCGGCATCGTGAAGGGCAAGGGCCATCGCCTACAATGCGGCGAAAGCCTCACCGGCCATTTCCAAGGCGAAGTCGATGTCGGCGTCCGTGTGGGCGGTCGACACGAAGGACGCCTCGAACTGGCTGGGGGCCAGGTAGACGCCTCGCTCAAGCATAAGGTTCCAGAAGCGGGCGTAGAGCTTGACGTCGCTTTCGGAAGCCGTCCCGAAATCCTTCACGGGACCTTTCGCGAAAAACAGCGTGGCCATGGAGCCTGCGGAGTTGACCGTCGCCTCCATGCCCTTCGCGGCGGCGAGGCCTGAAAGGCCGGAGGCCCAGCGGCTCCCTTTGGCGGCGAGACTTTCGTAAAGCCCGCGCGGCGCCTCGTCCGTGAGTCTCCTTAAGGCGTGCAGTCCCGCGGCGACGGCCAGGGGATTCCCGGACAGGGTTCCCGCCTGGTACACGCCTCCCAGGGGCGAGAGACGCGCCATCACCTCGCGGCGTCCCCCGAACGCCGCGAGCGGGAGCCCTCCGCCCGCGATCTTGCCCAGCACCGTCAGATCCGGCTTGAGGCCGTATATTTCCTGCGCCCCGCCCAGACCCAGCCGGAAGCCGGTTATGACCTCGTCGCAGACGAAAAGCGCCCCGTGCTTCGCGCAAAGGGCGGCAATCGCCTGCAGGAATCCCGGCTCTGGCGGGACCACTCCCATGTTCCCGGCGACGGGCTCGACTATGACGCACGCGATCTCCTCTCCCCTCAGGGCGAAGATCTTCCCGAGGCTTTCAGGGTCGTTGTAGGGGCAGGTGAGGGTGAGCCTGGCCAGGGCCTCGGGCACTCCCTGGGAGCTCGGCACCCCGAAGGTGGCGAGCCCGCTCCCCGCCGCCACCAGAAGCGAGTCGGCGTGCCCGTGGTAGCAACCGGAGAACTTGACTATCACGTCCCTCCCCGTGAATCCGCGGGCGAGCCGGATGGCGCTCATGCAGGCCTCGGTCCCGGAGTTTACGAGCCTAAGGGATTCCATGGACGGCACGCAGCGGACGATGAGCTCGGCCAGCTCCGATTCCCTCTCGGTGGGTGCCCCGAAGCTCGCGCCCTTGGCGCAGGTCGCGGCAAGGGTATCGGCCAGGCCTTCCGGGGCGTGCCCGAAGACCAGCGGCCCCCAGGAGCACACGAAGTCCAGAAGGGAATTCCCGTCCGCGTCCGTCATGCGCGGGCCCTTGCCGCTCTCGATGAAGCGGGGGCTCCCCCCCACGCTCAGGCAGGCCCGGACGGGGGAGTTCACGCCGCCGGGGATGAGGCTTTCGGCCTTCTTGAAAAGGGCTCTGGAACGGGAGACGTCGGGCGCGGTCATGGGGGATCCTTTCGGAAGCGTAGGCCCGTCCGGCAATCGGGACATGCCGCAGGCGGGACGGGCGAGTGAAGGGGCGGGCGGGGCTCGGGGCTCTCCGCGGCAGGTGCAGTTACCGGCGGGTGCAGTTACCGGCGGGTGTCCCGACAGCGGAGAAGGAACGGCGGTACCGGCATCGAGGGCAAGGATCCGTAGTCATGGCGGAGAAGGCGAGAGGCCGTTTCCAGGCTGGCCCTGAACGCCGCGCTTGGTTTACGGGGCTCGATCCTTTGCGCGGGCGGTCCGGCGTAGTGCCGACAGGGGCCCCGGCGGTCCTGGCGCAACGGAATCAGGGGCGTAGGGAATCAGCTCAGAGTTGGGCTTGACCGGGCGTTGTCCGCGGCCGGTTCCGGTCACCGACGGAAAGCGGCAATCCGGTAGGGTAACGGGAGCGGGTCGCTTTCGCGATGATCGTGTTCGCGATGATCGTGTTCGAGATGATTGCCTGAGGGTTGAGCGGCCGACGAACCGCAATGTCTTTCGCCCGCCATGCCTCCGCCCCAGCGGTCGAAAGCGATGAAATCAAGCGGGATAGCTCCGAGGCTATAGGAGCGAGCCAGCTGCATGAATCGCGAAGGGATAGCTATGAATCCATCGGTTGTGGGGGGGTGGCTGTTGGCTACCTATTTGTTCTCATGCCCTTCGTCAAAAACTATAATGTGGCAGGCTCCCGGAGCTGAAGCGGCACGTTCGGGAGCCCGGCTTTGCGGGCGGACGCCTGCTTCAGGCGTAAGTCAGGCGTAAGCAGGTCGAGGGTCCGGCATGGCAGGGTCGCATTGGGGTCCAGGCACCGGCGGACTCCCGGATAAGGTTACGCCTGCAGACAGACACCCGAGCAAGGTAACGGTATCGACGGACGCCCGCATCGGGACACGGCGCGGCATCGGACTCCCGTATGCTGTCTCAGAGCGGCGGTAGTGTATCAGGGCAGGTCCCAGAGAGCAAACGGACAAACCGGCCAGGTTTCAGTGTCGATTGACCCGCTTGGCATGCCTGATGGCCGACGGACTCGCGGTCCCCTGCCGCCAGGCTTTCGGGTCAGGACTCGGGACGACAGGCTCCCGGGCGAAAGCCAAGCTATGGCATTGCTATGGCATATCGTTTGAGAGGGAGCAGGAACAGGCGGTCATGGGAAGGGTCAGGGCCGGTGTCCGAGATGGCGGCGCAACGTCATCCAAAGGCGGTGGCCAGGGGGAACGCACCGAGCGGTTCGCCTCGAAATGACTTGGAAGCGCTCGGGAACCATGCCTGATTATGGTCTTGACCCGGAAAGAGTGTTCGGGCTCACATTTGGGCTTGCAGGCAAAGGCAAAGGTTCAAGGCGGCACCCGGCGTCAGCCGGAGCTGATTGGACCGGGCGTGGTCGGCAAGGTCAAGCGTGGTCTGGCAAGGTCAAGCGTGGTCGGGCAAGCGGCAGGGCGTTTGGCGCGTTTGGGTCCGGTCAGTTCCGGGTGAAGATAGTTGGCAGCCGCCTGCGGGTTTCTGCTAGAATGAACTCGCGGGAAAAGGCCTTGGAGCGGGTTCGACCCCCGGATCATCGCTTTCGAGCCGGATTATAGCCCATGCCAGACGGATTTCAAATGTCCGAACGGGCGTCCCGACTGGTGCCCCATATGTCCAAAGACAAATACTACAGCCTCGTCGACCAGGTCAGCCGGAGGATCATCAGCTCCGTAGAGGAGATAGACCGCGATCTCTCGGAACTCGAGGGAAGCGAGGCGTCTTCCGTAAGGGGTCTGTTGCCCGCCGTACTGCTCTCCATCTCCGTGTTGCGCCTCTGCCAGGAGAACCCTCCGGACGAGGTCCTGAATATCCTGAGGGCCGTCTCCTTGAAGGTGGAGACGGGAGACTACCATCCCGGCGGGATGTCCTACCGGGACACGCCGCCTCCGGAAGGCGGCTCCGACGGCGGCGGAACGGGAGGCGATCAGAAGGGCAAGGGCGGTCCCACCATCAACTAGGCGGAAGGGACTCCGGTTTCCTCACGGAACGCCCGGACTGGCAAGTTTTCCCCGAATGTCGGGCCCGGGGCTCGGGAAGCGGACGGCTCCCAATCCGAGAATGCCGTCAGGTCCCTGGAGTTTCGGCCCTGCGGCCTGCGGTGCCGAAGCCGCAAGTTGCGGACAACCCTCGCCATAAAGTCGCGAAATATAGGCCTTGCCCTCGGCATGTCCGATGCCCGTGACCGATTCCCGGCGCTCTGGCACAGGCCGGACGGCATCCCTTCCCGCCTGCATGTTTACCTCATGCCTGTCCCGTGACGTCAGCGGTCAAGTCGGCAATCCGGCTTGTATTTCATTTGATACTGACATAAAATAAAGTTTTATAAGGAACTATGCGACCGTGCCGAGTGCAGGTCACGGGTCAGTCCGCGCCGATCCGGTCGGGTCTCCCGCGCCTTGGAATCCCGTCGGCCGAAACTTAAGATCATGCAGGCCATGTTGTCCCTATACATATCACTATCCCTGCCGCAGGCTTCCAGGCCCACGCGATCGCTTCCGGGCACTGGCCCCGGAGGCTGTCGCGCCTCTTCGGGATCCGTGCCGGGCTGACCGGCTTGCGCTTTGGCCGCGCCCTGCGGGGCGATCCCACGGAAACGCCTCCCCGCCGACCGCATGCAGCCGGTTCCGGAGAAGGCCAGGAAACAGGGAAAATGATAGTTCTCAGAAGCGGAGGCGCGACGCGCCGCATGCCTGCCTTACCCCGTGATGCCGATTTCCTGGAGCCCAGGGTCCTGGACGGGATCCTTGAGCTGTTGCGGGGGACCCGCCACGGCCAGATCACCATAGTGAACCAGAACTTCCGCGTGGTGCAGGTCGAGCGGCGCGAGAATTTCAATCCCGAGGAGCTTGGCGGTCCCCCGGGGCTTGACGCCGAGGCCCTGAACCTGACGGCAGTCAAGAAGAAGATTTCCCAAGCCCTGAAGGGATTGGAGTTCGGGCAGGTCGTCCTGGTGGTTAAGAAGGGCCGCCTGGCCCAGATCGAGCGCCTCCAGAAGGAGAGGTTCTCTGATCTGCAGGGGGTATACGGGGACGGCATCTAGACGCGGACCGTTCAGCTCAATGCCGAGTCGGTTTTCCCAAGGGTTGCTTCCGTGCTACGGTGCGCCATTCCCCGTGTCGCCGCGGAGCGCGTCTTCGGAACCCGTAAAGGATTTGGCGGGGCTTTTCCGGGATATTTCGCTGTCGGTAAAATTTTTCTCAGGATTGCTTGTCTGGCTGTTGCGATGAGAGCGTCCTGACAGTCTGCGGCTTACCCGGTCGGAAACAGGAAAACCGTGACGGCGTAAAGTTCATGGATTAATGCCGTGGATCATTTTAGAGTTTTTACGGAAGCTCTGTTCATGCGCAAACCGCAGGATTTACATCGGGGCAGGATTTACATCGGGATGGAATGCCGGGATCGTGATCTGCCGTACCGTTGGGAAGTCGACTTGTCTTCGCTTGAGATATGTAAATGCCGAGGAGTGATTATGGAACACAAGAGGAGTGATTATGGAACACAAAAAGAATCGGAAGAGACTGCCTTTTGGGGATCCGTCCTTCAGGGAAATCAGAGAGGGGGATTTTCTTTACGCCGACAAGACAGAATATATCTATGACATGATTAAATTTTCCAAATATTATTTCCTGTCACGGCCAAGGAGGTTTGGCAAGACGCTGTTGATCGATACTGTCGACGAGTTGTTCCGTGGCGACCGGAAGCTGTTCGATGGCCTGTGGATCGATGCGGAAAGCGACTATGGGTTCGAAAAGCACCCGGTCCTCAGCTTCAACATGGCATACACCGAAGTCGATACACAGGGCGACCTTTCCGATAGAATAAAGTCCGATATCAGATATGCGGCATCGGAAGAAGGAATAAAGATTTCCGATGAATCCCTTGGGGAGATGTTGGGGCAGCTTCTTCAGGGGCTTTACAGGAAATGTAGCCTTGGAGCGGTTATCCTGGTCGACGAGTCCGATGCCCCGGTGACCGATCATATGTCTGATATCGAACTCGCCTCAGAGTGCCAAAAAGTCCTACATGATTTCTACAGGTCCATGAAAAAGAATTTCAAAAATATACATTTTGCACTCGTCACTGGCATCACCAGGTTTGCCATGGCCGCTTTGGACTCCGGACCCGACAACTTTAAGGACATCTCGCTTCTATCAGATTTCGCGGGAATATGCGGCTTCACTGTCAGCGATTTAGACAAGCTTTTCAAGGACCGGTACGATGATACTCTCGAAAGGCTGAAAGCCGACAAGAGTATAGTTTGGAATGCCAAACATGCCGGACTAAAGGCCAAGATCCTGCAATGGTACGATGGGTATGACTGGCTTGGTGAAGAGCATGTCCTGAACCCATACTCGATACTAATTTTTTTTTATGCAATGAAATTGGAATCGTACTGGCCGTTGTCGGGACAGCCGTCACATCTTTCAACTCTGGCAAGGAACAATCCGCTGGAGTTCATCCAGCCAAAACTTGACGGTCATAAAGCTGATGAAATCAGGAAATCTGAACTCACGCAACTTAAGGCTGTCCCTTTCCTCTTCCACAGCGGTTATCTGACAATTGACCGCATAATCACAAGGGAAAAGGTCATAGACAACAAAATTACGCAAATCAAGGAGTATTCTTTCAGGATCCCGAATATCGAGATTGCACTAGATTACGACTCGACAATTTTTATGAATGCTTTCGCCCCGAATGGCAAGTATTTAAGCGATTTGACCGAGAACCTTCCTGACGCCATGGTGGATAAAAATTCGAGTGAAGTGGAAATGCTTTTGCATAACCTTCTTTCCTCGATCTCGTCAGATCAACACATGATGTCCGCGCAACTTTGCCATGCGGTACTCCATGGCTCTTTGCTTGCCGCCGGATTCGATGTCCTGAGCCAAGCATCGGCCGTCCACGGCAGATCATACATCGTCTTATCTCTCAATCATAAGGTCCGCGTGGTGATAGAGCTCAAATATTGCTGCACAGACAGGAATGTCGTTGAAGGTCGCGATGGCGGCAAGGCCTCCAGGGACGGCAACGTCGCCAAGGGCCTAAAGGAGAAGGGGCGCGCGGAAAGGGAGCTTTCCGCCTCCCTCGATGAAGGCGAGAAAGCGATAAGGGTTAAGGACTATGCCGGGCTTTACAGGGCCGCGCGTTACGCGGTCATCTGCTTGGCTGTGGCGATCCGAGGACGGGATGAGGTTGGAGCAAGGTTTGTGGATCCATAAAACATAATCGCGGATGCACGACAGTATTTTGATTTTGCCGTCTTATCCGGAGAAGGGCGGCTGCCTTGGAGGGATCATGGAATAAAAAATGCCGCTTAAGGATGAGGAATTCAGGAAATCACATCTGATAATCGTCTTTGCGTCTGCAAGACCTAATATATCACCATGATGACAAGAAAATGCAAATCATGTTTCCTGTCCAGGCCCAGGTGATTCGCCAAATCGCTCTGCTCAAAATCATGAATGCGGAAAAGGTACCTGAACAAACCGGGGGCTATCGGATGGTTTCCGGTATTGAAGACTTGAAACTGGAGGCAAGGAGCTTCGAAGACAAGGCGCTTGCGTTAAACGATCCCTGCGGCAGATAGGACGATAATATCCCGCGACCCTTCGCGACGGGACGGCACACGGACCAAGTAACGTGGACATAGCTGTCTTTGTCCGGGATTCCTTGGGCAGAATATAGCAAGTTGCAGGCAAACATTATCAGATCTGGGAATCGATTTCACCCTCTGGCTTGAGCCGCGGGTTTCGCTTCATAGGTTGGCTTCATAGGTTGTCGACTGGGGGATTTATTCATCCAAGAGATAATCCGAACGGGTATGGAAATCCTGTAAGATATCCCGGCGAGATAAAGCCGGTATGTCTGAATCGGTGAACATCATCAGTATGGAGTTTCTGGCAACATCCTGCATGCCCGACTCTCGCGGATGCCGGCATCATTCGTCTCCGTTTGGATATTCCGGCGTTGTCCGGGCAGAAGAGCCGGGAGCGGGGGCCGCGTTTTTGCCGGCAGCTCTTCTCCGACCTGTCAAGCCCTCCACCCATGAAAACCGCACAGGAGCTGCTCGGGTGCCGGGCAGCGGCATCGGCATCGGCATCGGGATGTCCGCAACCCGTGACTTTCAAGCTCCAGGAGAAGCGGCAATGATTGGGACTTGTTCCGCAACGAGGTTCCCAAGGTGTGGCAGGGCGAAGCTCTGGGTGCCGAAAGGCGGGCAACCTGGCTTCCCCGTGTCCGAACTCAATCTTGATTCCACTGCAAAAACCTTCCCGCTCGACAGACGAAGTGGAACGCCATGCGGCCATCGCATTAGCACCGTGCGCTTAAACCTTAATCCACCGTATATCTGCGCACCCTTTACCCACACACTCTGCCTTAAAATGACTGCCATGAGGTTAGGAGGGGGTTTTTGCAGTGGAATCATTCTTCCTCCCCATATTCCGGCATACACTCCCGGGTCCCGGCTCGATGATGTCAGGTGTCTCAGAAATGGGCGTTAACGGTCGTATTTCGGCCGTAACGATATCGTTTGCCGACCGCGCGTGGGACGTAGGCGGTTAAAGGAAAGTGAAGGGGATCGACCTGACATTTGCGAATCTCTCACTTCATCGGCGCAGGGATGTGCCAATTCAATTCCAATTTTCTGGTGCCGTATTGAATCGGGAGTCGTCTGCGGGACTCCTGGGCTGCAGGCCTGCATGTCTGCATGTCTGCATGTCTGCATCGGCGGGAAAGTTGGGCGTAAGGTTCTGGCCGTGTATGGATCGCGCGGTCCGGATGCAGGTCGCTCACAGGTCCGGGCCAAGATCCGGGATCCTGAGGCGTCGGGCCGATCTGAAAGCGGCCTTTCCGGAATCCCGTGACGGAACGGCGGAACCGATTTGCCCTTGGGTCCAGATGACGGCGGGTGAAGGGCGAGTTCGCGGCAAAAGAAGGTCTACGCGACCGGGTCCTCCGAAGGCTCGTTGGGATTCCCGGGATTTGCGGTTTCGGCCTCCCGGCGGGCCTCGTCGGCGGTCTTCGAGCGGCAGCGGCGCTTGTTGAAGAGGCGGGGGTCCGAGTGCTCGTTGTAGAGGCCTTTGGCGAGCTTCGCTATCTTCGGGGCCATGATGCCAAGGGCGGTGCCGCCCAAGAGGTAGAGGATCCTGCTCATCTGGTTCTCCTTGGATTTTGCGCCGGTCGGCCCGTGGGCGACCGATGCCGAGGGATGGCGGAAGGCCGGTGCGTCAGCGTCCGCAACAAAGGGTCCGGCTGGCGGTCGGCCACTGGCTTGAGACCTCGTCCGCCGCAAAGGTGTCGGCTGGCGGTCGGTCGATGGCTTTGAGGGTATCCGCCATAATGGATTCAGCGGGGGTTTCGCCGGGATGCCGAGGGTCGCATTAGCCGGGGGTCCGGGACGCGGGAGACGGGACGGTGACGTTCAGGAGCAGATCGCCCCGCTTGCCGTCCGGCTTGAGGTTGCCTTGGCCGGGGAGGCGGAGTCTTGCCCCGTCCTTGCTTTTCGGAGGGACGCGCACCGAAAGCCTGCGGTCCCTCCCGTCCTGGATGTACTGGACCTCCACGGTGGTGCCGCTCATGGCGGCTTCGGGGGAGAGGGCCAGGGAGAAGACCAGGTCCTGCTCCGCGAGCTTCGGGCCCTCCGGCGCCAGCGGGTTGGAGAAGATTTTGCCCTTGATCCGCTTGAGCCTGGACGTCACGGCGTCCTTCAACGGCGACCAGAGAGGGCGGGGCTTGACCTTCTCGTTCAAGTGATCGAGCACGGGGTTGCGGTCGCTTAAGCCGGAACGGACGAGCTCTTCCTTGATCATCTTGAGCGACACCCTGCCGTCCGGGGTGGTGAAGAAGGTCTGGATGATGTCCTCGGGATCGGCGGCGGCTTTCCCCTTCGGGGCCGCGTTGGCTTCAGGCCCTCCGTCCTTGCCGCGGTTGCGGGGGCTTCCGGGGGGAGGGGCGGCGCGCCCGAAGGAGTCGTAGGTGCCCGCGCTGGCGTGCCCCGTTCCCGAAGCGGCCTCGCCGGCGCCTCTGAAAAGGCGGGACGCCGCGTCCTGAGCTGCCTGTGAAGCCCCGCCCGCCCGGCCTCGGGGGCCCGAGGCATCGTGGCCCGCGCCAGGCGGGCCTTGTTGGGTTGCGGCGGTGCGGCCCGCGCCCGTGCGGACTTGGGCGCCCGCAACATTGCGTCCCTCGCCGGGCTGGAATCGGGTGTCCGAGGCGTCGCGTCCCGCGCCGGCCTGGCGGCGGGCGCCAGCAGGGTCGCGGCCCGCATCCGGTCCGGGCTTTCTCCCATGCCCTTGCCTTGCGGCGTTGCCGTCTGCCTGCCCTGCGGCCTTGGTTGGCTGGCGGCCGGCGGACCTGCCTTTGGCGGAATGGCCGGAAGCGTCCCTGGGCCTGGCCCTGGAGCGCTTCTTGGCGAGAAGACGATCGTAGCGGGCCCTTGCCGGAGGGTCCCTTAAGACCGCATAGGCCTGGGAGACGGCCTTGAACATCTCCTCGGCCGCCCTGTCGCCGGGGTTGCGGTCGGGGTGATGTTTCAGGGCGAGGTTGAGGTAGGCCGCCCTCAGGGCTTCCGCCTTGCAGTCCTCGCCGATGCCCAGGACGCTGTAGAAGTCCCGATCCTTTTGCTGGGCGGCGGCCATCCCGTCATGCCCCGCCGAGGTCGAGGATCCGGCTGACGATGGAGGTGGTGGAATACCCGTCCAGGAACGGGAGCGACATTACCTTGCCCCCGGCGGCGGCGACCTCGGCCCCGCCCACGATGTCGTCCGTCCTCCAGTCGCCGCCCTTGACCAGCACGTCGGGGACGAGGAGCCTGATGATGTTCAAGGGGGTGTCCTCGTGAAAGATCACCACCCCGTCCGTAGAGGCGAGCCCGGAGAGCATGAGCGCACGGTCGCCCTCAAGGTTGATCGGGCGCCTGGGGCCTTTCAGGCGCTTTACGGAGGCATCGGAATTCAGCCCCACGAACAGGGCCGATCCCAAGGCCCGTGCCCTGGCGAGATAGTCCAGATGCCCCGGATGCAGGATGTCGAAGCAGCCGTTGGTGAAGACCAGGGTCCCGCCGCTCTCCTTGAGCGTGGCCCTTCTTTCCAAGGCCTCGTGGACGGTCAATAGTTTCGAGAAGGGTGGCATCGTCCCAGCGGGTTCCCTCCCCCGGAAGGGGCGCACCGCCCCTTCCGGGGGAGGGCTGGAGGGGTCAGGGACGGGCGAAGGCTATGTTCGGGCCGACCTGAATTATAGTTTAAACCGAGCCTCAAAAAAAGCACGGGAAGAATCGAAGGCGGAGACGGCGAGGGGGCGAGAGAGGGACGAAGGTGACCGGAGAGAAACCGGAGGCATGAGGGAAGATTTGGCTCAAGGGCTTGAAGACGATGGCTCGGGGCGGAGACTCGAAAGCGAGGAGGCCAAATCGATGGCGTCTTCAGGAAAGGCCGGGCGAAAGAAGCTATTGTTGGGAAATTGTGGGGAATATGGTGCTCATGGAAGGCGAGGCGGGGCGTGGAACGCCAGGAGCGGATCAAGATTCAGATATCGCGCGGGCGAATGCGATGGGGTCGCGCAGATTCATGCGATGGGGTCGCGCAGATTCATGCGACGGGGTCGCGCATAATCATGTCAAGACGTTTCTCAAGTATTCGCGATGGCATCGTGTAGCCAAATACGATGACTCCGGCGGGGAAAAGCCGCACTCTGGAGAAAACGAATGGAACTCCGTTTCCGCCGACAGTCGGGCAGGCGCGGGGAGTGACAGGCAGATGAATTGCAACTGCCCTGATGCTAACGCCTTGTTAGGGCACGCTGCCCGATACCAGGGGTCGAACTCTCTGGCCCCTTTTTCTGCACTCTTCCTTGGAGTTCATTGCCGTCGTCTTCCTGGGCAAGCTGTCCGGCAAATCATCAGGCTCTCAGCTTCCCATAAGGCTTCGGGCTTCCGGCACGGGTTCCTGCTTTGAGACCGTGCGTGAGCCAAGCCCGGTCATTGTTCGGCAAGAGCGGTCAGAAGTCGATCGCCGTCTCCACCTTCTTGAGTCTCTGTTTCTTCAGCTTTCTCATGCTGTAGAATCTGCTTGAACAAGCCGAAGAGGGACTCCATCCTTCTCCGCTTGGCGGGCATGCCTCCTTTTTTCATGGGTCCCGTGTCCGGCGCGGCGTCTGGCGGCGTCCATCAAGGAGAAACCGTAACACTGCCCGCGACCTTCTTCAGGAGCTAGATCGGGTGCCGGTTCAGGAACACGGCACACGGATGAGGTGCCCCCCCCCGGCGTACTGCGGCCGTACGCGTCTCGATCGCAGGTGACGAACCCGTCCGGGCGCGGACCGGCGATTTGCAGGTCGGTCGCGTTGAGCCCTTGCCTCCAGGCGCTCTTCGCGTAGTAGGCCTCCTGGTGGCGGGGCATGTCGTAGCGCAATTTAATCCGGTCCCTGTCAGAGGCGTCGGTCCGGGTTTTCCAGGCCACCGGCGGCCAGGACGATGCCCATCGCGAGGACAGCGGCATCGGTGAACGGCTTTCCCTGGTCAGGGAAGGAGAAAGAGCCATGGGAGGTCTCGCTGTGGGCCATGCCGTAGTCCGCCATGCCGAAGCGGGGGTTGAACATTTAACGGGGTTGGCGCACAGCTCATGCGATGGCGTTGCGCAGGATGGCGTGAGGTGTCCTGCAAGTTTCCGCCAAGGCATCGCGCATGATCCGGGAAAACGGTTTTCAGAGGCGACTCGAGGTGCGGACGGGCGCGAGGGACGCAAGATACCGCACCCGTCCGTGCGGGGAGGCCTGCCGCAGTCCCGTGCGAGAGGTCGGCCGCAGTCCCGTGCGGGTGGCCGGTCACAGTCCCGTGCGGGTGGCCGGCCGCAGTCCCGTGCGGGAGGTCGGCCGCAGTCCCGTGCGGGTGGCCGGTCACAGTCCCGTGCGGTACAGGTGCAGGGTGAGGAGCCCGGCGGCCACGCACCACGGGGCGAAGTAGTGGAAGCGTTCCCTGTTGACGATGTAGGTGAGGAGCTTCAGGGCCATGAAGCCGGACACGGCGGCCACAGCGAAGCCCAGGGCCGCGGCGGAGGGCGGGAAGGTGGAGGCGCCGGCGTCCCGGAACTTCAGGAGAAGCCCTCCCAGGATGGCCGGGACGGACAGCAGGAACGAGTAGCGGGCGGCGAGCGATCCCTCCAGGCCCAGCATGAGGGCCACGCAGATGGTGATGCCGCTGCGGGAGATGCCGGGCGCGATGGCGATGCCCTGCGAGCAGCCGATGACGAATGCCGCCCAGGCCGGGAACTCCAGCTCGCTCTTGTAGACGGCGGTCTTCAGGAAGCGGGAGACCGTGAGCACCGCGGCGGTTATGAGGAAGCATATGCCCACGGCCTTGAGGGAGGAGAAAAGGGACGTGAGGTAATCCTCGAAGAGGAGACCTATGACGGCCGTGGGCACGGAGCCTATGACTATCATCACCCCCAGCCGGAAGATCGGACGGACCCGGTAGCTCTTGCGGAGCTCGGAGGGGCGTCCAAGACGGCGGAGTTCGGAGATAAGCCCCGCCATTTCCCTGCGGTAGAAGACGCACACTGCGGCCAGGGTGCCCAGGTGCAAGATCAGATCGAAGAAGACCTCGGGGCCGTGGAAGCCGTAGAGCGCCTGGGCGAGGGCCAGATGCCCGGAGGAGGATACCGGCAGGAACTCGCAGAGTCCCTGCACCAGTCCCAGCACTGCCGCGTGCGTCGACTCGGGGGTCACTGGGCCACCGTCGCAGCCGCCAGAGCCTGAGTCCCGTTCCGGTCTTCCGCCGTCGCGTAAGATCCGTTGCGGGATTCATCGGAGGGAATTCCGGGAGATCCGGTGGAGGTTCCGACAAGGCATTCGACGGAAGGGCCCGAGGGAGGTCCTGGTTGGTCAAAGGGTTGGCACATATGGAGTTGAGTCTCTTGGTTTTTCTTTAGCGGGCCAGGGCTCCCAAGCAAGCGATCGGGCGGGCGGAAGGCCCTGCAGGCGAGAGTCCGCGGATGGCAGGCGTGTCCAGGCGCGATGGGACAGGCGGCCAGGGCGACAGGGGGGGCCGATGCGGCGGGGCCTGCGGGGGCCGACCGCGCCGGCGGCTCTCAGGCCCTGAACTTATCCAGGAACAGAGCCGTGCTCAGGAGCGGCCAGATGAGCATCATGTGGTTCCTCTCGCCGGAAAGGTGCTCGGCCATGATCTTCTCAGCCGCGCCGGGCACGAGCCAGCCGGTGGAGGGGAGCGGGGAGGACAGGATGACGTCCAGGACCTCGTCCGCGACGGGCTTGTCCCTGAGCCACTGGTCCAGGGGGACGTTGAAGCCGATCTTGACCGGGTTGAGCCGGGTGTATTCGGGGAGGAGCCCCTTGGCTGAGCGGCGGAGGAGCATCTTGGTCAGGCCGTTCTCGTACTTGAAGGTGCCGGGGAGGCTCAACGCGAAGCGGTACAGGCGCGGGCTCGCCATGGGGAAGACGCCCTTCACCCAGTAGGCGGAGCTGGCGAGATGCTCGCTCCAGAGCGTGGGCGGCGAGGTCTCGTAGGTCATCTCCTGGTAGAGGCGGTTGGAAAGGAAGGTGGGGTAGGGCAGAGGCATCGGGGGCGGCGGGATCCTGGTCTCCATGGACCTTATCCAGTCCTCGTCGAACCAGGGCCGGTTCTGGCTGTAGCGGGCGAGATCCACCCGGATCTCGCCCGTTTTGAAGTCGATGATGCGCTTGAAGAAGGCGTCCCGGACCTGGACGTCCTTGCGGAAGACCGGATGGTCGTGGAGCCGCGCCCAGCACTCGGTCTCGCGGGCGAGCAGCGTCTCGTGGCCGTCCCGGAAGAGATCCGCGAAGAAGAACATGAAGTGGTCGAACTCGCCCGCCAGCGACTCGTCCCCGCCCAGGCCCGAGAAGAGGTAGGCGCAGCCGTCCTCGGCCGCGTGGCGGGCCAGCGCCCCCCCGGCGAGCCAGGTTACGGTGGCCATGGGCGCGAGGGACCTGTCCATGATCGCGGCCGCGTCGCGGACCAGGTTCTTCCCCTCCAGATCGAGCGGGTGGAGCGCCCAGCCCTTGGCGCCGGTCAGCGCCTGCACCCCGCGGGTCTCGTCGTAAGGCGAGCCCTTGGCCGAGCTGTAGCCGACGTACAGGCAGTCCACGGGCGCGCCCATCAGCTCCGACGCCAGCGCCGCCACGGTGGAGCTGTCCAGCCCGGAGGACACCGTGAACGCGAAGCCCGAGGAGGCCAAGGCGGAGAGCCTCAGGGAAACGTTCTCGCGGAGCATGGAGAGGTAACGGTCGGCCGCCTCCTGGAGCCCCAGGGTCCCCGGCTCCGGGTCGAAGCCCAGATCCAGCCACCGCGTGAGTTCGGCCTTGCCGCCCTTGAGCGTGAGCTCGTGGCCCGCCGGCACCTGCCAGATCCCCTCGTGGAAGGTCCGCCTGGGGTCGCGGAAGATGTAGCGGTAGTGCGTGGCGAGAAAGTCGTAGAGGGTATCCTCCCGCGGCTTGGGCGGGCCGTCCAGGTGCGGGAGAAGCGTGCCCAAGCTGAAGGACAGCGCCCAGCCCCTTGAAGTCCTCGCGTAGAATACGGGCGTGGCGCCCGCCGCGTCCCGGATGGCCCTGACGGAGTCGTCCTCCTCGGAGTGCCAGACGATGGAAGCGTCGGATTCCATGGAGTTGAGTGACGACGGGTCTTCCAGTATCTCCCGGAGGCCCTCGCCGTCGTCCCCGGAATGCGAGTAGACCCGCCCGCGCATGTGGTACGAGACCGGGGCCCGGGGGCCCGGGGAGGGGGGACGCCTCGAGGGGGGATCGGGCTCGTAGACGAAGGAGCCGTCGGTATTGGCTTTGAAGCTCATCAGCAGGTCCCTTTCCGGGCCCTTGCGGCGCCGGGGGGCGAACGGGGTGATATGGGCCGCGAGCGGGGCGTTGCCGCCCCCCGTCCTCCGGAAGCCGTGCCGGGCCGAACGATCGGACTGAGGACGGCCCGCCCGAACCGTGGGCGAGGCTCGCGCATCCAGGTATTTTCTAGCCGCGGGCCCCGCCGGTCAAGGGGAAAATCGTCATGGTTGCCGGAAAGCCGGAACCGGGGGGACTCGGCCGGCCCTTCCGCGCGGTCGGCCAAGGTCGATCCGGGCCCCGGGCCCGCAGGATGCCCTTATGACGGCTCGCGGTCCTTGGCGGCCAGCAGGCGGTCCGCATGAAGGCTAGCGGGTCATAGCGGCCCGCCGACGATCCGCATGAAGGCTCGCGGGTCATGGCTGACTGCAGGCAGTCGCGGCTTGCGGGCTTGCGCGGCTCGTGGTTGCCGCGGCTCGAAGGCGGTCGGGGCTTGCGGGCTCGCGCGGCAAACGGGCAGTCGCGGCCTGAAGGATTGCTGGGCTGAAGGCCGGGCCTCGACTCAGACGCCGCTGGGCCCCGCCTCGGGGTCCCCGGGCCCTGCGCCGCGGCCGAGCGCCGCGAGGCCGGTCTTCCGGCGGGCGAGTTTCGCGGGCTTCCCGGTGGCCTCCAGGGCCGGAAGGGGCCTGTAGAGGAGCGTCTTGCGGGCCAGGTAGCTGACCGTGTTGCCCGGCCAGGGCGGGGAAGGGACTCCCCGGCGGTTCCTGAGGAGGAATGCCTTGGTGAGGGTGTAGGCGCCCTTCAGAAGCGCCGGGATGCTCCCGTAGGGCGTCCTGAAGTAGGGCCTCCAGACGGCCACCGTCTCGAAGCCGAAGGAGGCCAGGCGGGCCGTGACGGCGTCCCGGGGCGGGTAGACCTGGTGGAAGGGGTGCCAGAGCCTGAACATGGGGCCGGTCAGCCGGGCCGCCACGGACTGGGGGTTTATGAGCCCGGTGAGGAGGGCCGCGCCTCCGGGCGGGATCCAGTTGAGGACCCTCCCCAGCACCACGTCCGGGCGCACGAAGTGATCCAGGGACTGGTTGAAGATCGCCAGCGCCAGCTCCCCGGGCGGCCCGTACAGATCCTCGGCCCAGGTCCCGGAGACCTCCACCCCCCGCTCCCTGGCCTTCGCGGCCGCCTCGGGGTTGGGCTCGACCGCTATCCGCCTGTAGCGGTCGGGAATGAGCGACAGCATGAGCCCCGTGCCCGCGCCGAAGTCCACGACGGTCCCGTGCTCCGGCATGACGGCAAGCGCGGCCGCGGCGTAGCCGCGGTACTCCTCCTCCCGCTGTTCGGCGCGCCTCACCGGGTCCACGTCCCGGCCCTCGGGGTCGGTCGTCCTGACGTAGAGATCCGGCCTGGAGAAGAAGGATCTCGCGAGCTCCGGGCCGGGGTGGGGGTTCACCTGGAAGGACCCGCAGGCTGAGCACCGTTCCATGATGAAGGTCTCCTCTGCGGGATTCCTGCCGGGGTCCAGGCACCTGTCGAAGGTGAACCTGAAGGCCAGGGGCCCCTTGCCGCACCAGCGGCAGACCGGGGTATGGATTAGATCGAGCGCCACATGGCCCCCCAATGGTGGTTGGACGCGCGGTCGGTCTCCAGCTCCGCGAGGAGCGCGAAGCCCGCCCGGCGCAGATGCCGGGAAAAGTCCTCCGGACCTGTCACCTCGCGGCCGAAAAGCTGCCTGGCCTCTCCGGGGAAATGCTGGGAGACCAGCAGGGCGCCGCCGGGGGCCAGAAGGCGCCGGAAGGCGCAAAGCACCCCGTCCAGCTCCAGGACTACCCCCCACAGGCTTTGGGCAAGGACGACCAGATCGAGGGATCCGGGAGCGAAAGGCCAGGAAGCCAGGGGCGGCGACGGGGCCCCGCCGGGCCCGTGGCTGACCCCGCCGGCGGGGTGGCCGACCAGGAGGCGCAGGTCATAGGGGACCAGGGCCGGCAAAGGGGCCCCCGCAGCCCTGAAGCGCTCCTCGGCCTTGGAAAGCGCCGTGGGCGAGACGTCGTTTAGGGCAAGCTCGACCCGTCCGAAGCCTTCGGCAAGCGCCCGGAACAACGCCAGGGAGAAGAGACCGGCCCCCGCCCCGGCGTCCAGGGCCCGGAGCTCCCCTCCGGGGCCGCCGGCTTCCGGCGGATAGGCTTTCAGGAGCAGGAGCGCCGCCCTCATGTCCAGCCTGATCCCCAGCTCCTCGATGCGCCAGGGGTCCTCGCAGTCCCTGTACATGCCCTCGTAGTCTCCCACGTGGATGCCATCGCGGATGAAGTAGTCCCTGTAGGATTTCTCTGGCTTGGGGTTCATGGGAGTCCATGTCGAAGTCGTTTTGGGGATTGTCCGGAACAACTTGGCGATCGCTCCGGATCGCTTCAAGGATTGGGGTCCGTCAAGATCGCCCGGGGCCGCGCGTTCGTCAAGACCGCCGGGATCGGCAGGATCGTCAATATTGTTCCGGATTTTCGGGACCGGCTCAAGGGTTGCGGCGGCCAACGGGGCGAGGCGCCCGTTCCGCCCGAGGTGCCCGTTCCGCCCGAGGCGAGCGAAGCGTCCGGGCCGGGCCTCGCGGTCTCACCGGGCGAGCGAGACCAGGAGGCGGCGGAGGGTCTCGGCCGCCTCTTCAACCAGCGGCACGGGGTTAGCGGGGGACATGGGGAGGCTTATCTCGCTCGCGAAGAAGGCCTCGGCCTCGGGGAAGTCCCCTTCCGCGTAGCCCAGGGCCTTGCGGTAGTAGGTGAAGAGATGCACGGGCTGGAACATGACGCTCGTGCCGATGTTCAGGTCCTTGAGGCGCACGATTATCTCGTCGCGGGATGCCCTGAGGCGATCGGCCTTGATCCTCAGAGGGTAGAGGTGCCAGGCGGACGCTGTCCCGCGCTTTTCCCTCGGCAGGGCAACAAGGTCCCCGTCCAGCTCGCGGAGCGCCCTGCCCCAGATCTCCGAGAACTCCCTGCGCCTCGACTGCATCTCGGGGAGCTTCCGGAGCTGGGCAAGGCCCATTGCCGCGCCCAGGTCCGTGAAGTTGTTCTTGAAGCCCAGATCGGAAACGTCGTAGACCCAGCTCCCCTTGGGGGCGTAACGGCCCCAGATGCGGCGCTCATCCGTGATGCCGTAGGCGGCCAGGACCCCAGCCCGGCGCACGAGCTCCTCGGGTCCCGTCAGGAGGCCGCCCTCGCCGCAGGCCACGTTCTTGGTGGCGTAGAAGGAGAACGCGCTCATGATCCCCAGCCCGTGCCCGGGCGGCCGCTGGAGGCGGCGGGAGCCTACCGGGCTGCCGCCGGCTTCCGCCGCGAAGGCGTGGGCGGCGTCCTCCAGGACCTGGAGCCCGTAGTCGCCCGCGGTTTCCCTGAAACCCTCCGGGTCGGCGGGGAAGCCCCCGTAATGGACCGGGAGCAGGGCCTTGATCGCGAGCCCCGTGTCTTTGTGCATGCGGGTCCCGTGCGGGCCCCCGTCGCAGCCGTTCTCGAGAAGCTCCCGGACCCGCTCCAGGGAAAGGTTCCCGTCCTCGGGATCCACGTCGCAGAAGACAGGCCTCGCCCCGGTGTACACGACGGCGTGGGCGGTCGACACGAAGGTGAGCGGGGTGGTCACGACCGCGTGTCCCTCCCCGATTCCCAGGGCCCTGAGGCCCAGGTGCAGGGCCGCGGTGCAGGAGCTGACGGCAAGACAGCCGTCCGCCTGGAGGATCTTCCGGCACTCCCCCTCGAAGCGCTCGCACTTGGGGCCCCGGGTGAGCCAGCCCGAGTCCAGCGTGTCCTTGAGCTCCAGAAGCTCGTCCTGGTCCAGCAGAGGCGGCGCGAAGGCGAGGAACCTCGGGAGGGCCATGGGCGGGGGGGTGTCTCGCGGGCGCTCGGTCATGGGGTCGGATCCTCGACGGCCCCGTCGGGGCCGCTGCGAAATTTCGGGCGAAGGCGCGGGACCGGCGGCGGGGGCTCCCGGGCGGCCTGACGGTGCGGGGGCGGATCAGGCGGGCGGCCTGACGGTGAGGGGGCGGATCAGGCGGGTGGCCTGACGGTGAGGGTGCGGATCAGGCGGGCGGCCTGACGGTGAGGGGTGGCCCAGGCGGGCGGGCAACCGGTGAGGGATCGGCCCTGTCGGGCGGCTGTCGGGGAGGGGGCTGCCCTGCCGGGAGACGACCGCCGGGGCAGGGTCTGTATCGATGCCTCGCAGGGCAGTCAGGCGTTACGGTAGACGGTCGAGTAAGGGTCAGGGAAACGGCCTTCCAGAAGGGCGTCCCTGATTCCCGCGATGCCGCCGTCAAGGCTTACCTTGGCATCGAAGCCCAGCGTGTCCCTGATCTTCGTGAAATCCACCCGGTAGTCCCTCAGATCCGGCTCCCCGGGCGCGAAGACGAGCTCCGAACCGGGGCACCGGGAGGCGATGGTGCGGCCCAAGTCCTTGAACTGGACGTTCAGATCATTCGAGCCCACGTTGAAGACCTCCCCCGCCACCGCCTGGAGGGGGGCCGCGCAGGTCAGGGCGAAGGCATCGGCCGCGTCCGCGACATGCAGGAAAGGCCTCCACTGTTCTCCGGAGAAGACGGTGAAGGTCCTTTTGAGCGTGGCCTCCCTCACCAGGAGGTTCGCGGCGAGATCGAAGCGCATCCGGGGGGCCGCGCCGTAGACCGTGGCCAGTCTCAGGACGGTCGTCTTCGGGAAGCCGCCCCGGGGGACGTCCAGGAGGCGTTCCTCGGCCCTGGCCTTCAAGGCGGCGTACAGCGACATCGGCTTCAGAGGGGAGTCCTCGCGGAGGATCTCTCCGGGCCGCTTCCCGTAGCAGGAGTCGGTGGACGCGAAGACGAGCCTGTCGGCTTTCCCGTGGTAAAGCGCGGCTTCCCTCAAGGCGAGCGGGGCCAGGAGGTTTGTCTGGAGCGTCTCCTCCGGGTCGGCGTCGCAGGCGGCCTCCCCCACGAGCGCCGCCAGGAGGACTATCACGGACGGGCTCCGGACCAGCCTTTCCGCGAGGCTCAGGTCCCGGACGTCCCCTTCAATAAGGGTGAAGCCCGGATGATCGGCAAGCGCAGGGGAAGGCGATTGGCCGTGGCGCCGACAATCCAGGCACGTGACCTTGAAGCCGGCCTTCAGGAGAGCCGTCGAGACTGGCTGGCCGATGTAGCCGAGGCCTCCTATCACGAGGGCCTCGGGGCTTGTCTTCGGGATGTCCTCGGGCACTGGTGGCGCCTTTCTGCGTCGGGACGGCGCTCGGTACGGAAAAAGGGAGGGCCGAAGCCGACGGGCGGGGGCGGTGCGCCTCCTCGGGCGGGAGTCTGCGGGCCGAAGCTACAGGGGGCCTTGGCGGGTCTAAGGCGATAAGCTTACACCATTAGCAGAGGGCGTTGCAAAAAGCGTGCGATGCAGGGCCGGGAGGCGGGTGCCGGGAACCGAAAGGGGCGATGATGGCAAGAAGAAGGTAGGCGGACTGCAGGTCGGGGCATGTTGACGGCCTGAGGGGGGCAGGGCGGTCGGCCAGATGGGGCAGGGCGGTCGGCCAGATGGGGGGCATGGCGGTCGGCCAGATGGGGGGCATGGTGACTGTCTGAGGGGGGCAGGGCGGACTGCTTGAGGGGGGGGAGGGCGGACGGCTTGAGGGGGGGAGGGCGGACGGCTTGAGGGGGGGAGGGCGGACGGCTTGAGGGGGGCAGGGCGGACGGCTTGAGGGGGGCAGGGCGGACGGCTTGAGGGGGGCAGGGCGGACGGCTTGAGAGACGAGGCGGACGGCTTGAGAGACGAGGCGGACGGCTTGAGGGGGGGCGAGGCCGATGGCCTGAGGGCTGGAGATGTGGCCGGAAGCAGGCTGGAGGGGGTTCGGCGGAGCAAAGGTTCTTGCGTTTGGAGTCGAGGCGTTTGGCTCACGAACCGAACATCCGGCCTGAAGAACGGGTCCGGCCCGACCGGTATGGGATGCCCTTCGGGGCCGAGGAAGCCCTGGGTGGAGGGAGGCTAGGACGCTGCGGTCGGTCAGTCGGCGAGGCCGTCGTTAGGGATGGGGCCGAAAAGCGGGTAACGTGTGAACGCTGGCCGAGCGCAACGGCGGCGGGGAAAGGAGAAATCGCGGGAGAGAAATTGGCGCGGAATGACATATTTCGGCGGATGACAAGTGAAATTGTTTTATCTGTTAAAAATTAGGAGCGTTGATCCAAGAGGGCTTCTTTTATCGGGGGCCAAAAAGGACGTATGAGGGCTGTTTTCTGGCGAATGCCCTTTTCGGGGTAGGGTGACGGCATGGCGGCAGGGCAGGCGGCTGAAAACGTTGCCGCAAGGTTAAGGTATGATGATAATCTGAAATCAAAGGAGTTAAATGGGAACAAATTGAGAGAAAAGAGTCAGGCG
>JAISFS010000285.1 GCA_031263485.1 Deltaproteobacteria bacterium
AGAAACGGAGAAAGAGTTAATGACTATGAGGATTATCGCGTTCGCCGCGTGTTTAGCGCTGGCGTCCGCCGCAACGGTTCCCGATGTGGCGCTGGCACAGGATGCCGAGCCTGCCCAGAGCCTGGTCCAGCCCATCACGGTCTACGGGGACATCATCTCACCGTACCCCGGCGGCATGGTGAGCCAGGGGAGCCAGGCGGGATTCCTGGGCAACAGGCGCTTCACCGACATCCCCTTCTCCACGTTGAGCATAACCTCGGAAAACATGGAAAACAGGCATTCCGAGACCCTGTTCGACGCGGTGAGGGACGACCCTACGATCCGCTACCAGTACACCCCCGGATCCCTCCTTGAAAATTTCCACATCCGGAACTTCACTTACAACAACAACAGCATGACGTTGAACGGCCTGGCCAGCATGGCGCCCGTGGCCGTGACGGCGGTGGAATTCCTTGAGAGGGTCGAGATCCAGCGCGGACCCACCGGCTTCACGACCGGCATCAACACCGGAGGCGAGATAGCCGGGAACATCAACCTGGTCACCAAGCACGCCCCCCTGGACGACGTGACGCGGCTTGCCGTGGACTACGCCTCGCAGTCCAAGGTCGGGGGCCACGTGGATCTGAGCCGCCGCTTCGGGGCCGCCAAGGAGTTCGGGGGGCGGATGAACGCCGTCTACCGCGACGGGGACAGCTGGCTGGACGAGCAGAAACAGACCAGGAGCCTCTACGCGCTCGCCTTGGACTACACGACCGACAGCTGGCACGTGACCCTGGACGGCTATTACACCAAGGACGAGTTCAGCGGCGCTGGCCCGGTCATCGTGAACGGCAGGGGCTACAGGGGCGCGGGCTTCCCGTCCCCGCCGGACACCGGCGCCAGCGCCAAGGGGATCTTCGGGGAAGCCGAGAACAAGGCGCTCATCGCCCACGCGGACTACCAGTTCAACGGCCATCTTAACGCCTATGTCGGAGGCGGGATCGCCCGCGGCGAGTACACGGGCTACATCGGTGGCGGAGACTTCGCGATCGCGGACGCGTCCGGGGCCGGGACCCTTTCGCTCGCCGCCACCAACACCTGGCTCGACAAGAAGACCATGGAATTCGGAATCAGGGCCGATTTCGACACGGGACCCCTGCGCCATCGGGTGCTGGTCGGGGGCGCCACGACGACGGTGGAGCTGGGAGCGGCCAACGTCGGGCCTCCGGGCATCCCCGGCAACCTGTACGGGGCCATGAGGCCCGCAGGCCCGTTGCCCGACTCGCCATCTGAGCCGGGCAAGAGCCAGAGGCACCGCTTCACGAGCTGGATCGCCGCTGAAACGGCGTCCGTGCTGGACGATGCCGTCCAGCTCACCGTAGGCTTCCGTCGCCAGCAGGTCGTGCTCGACAGCTTCAACCCCAACACCGGCGCCAAGACCTCCACCTACGACAAGTCCGCCACGACCCCCATCCTGGGCCTCGTCGTGAAGCCCCTGGGCGAGCAGCTCTCGCTGTACGCGAGCTACATCGAGGGACTCACCAGGGGAAACGTCGTCCCGCTGGGCACGACCTACGTGAACGCCGGTCAGATCCTCAAGCCCTACAAGAGCAAGCAGCGCGAGATAGGCGTCAAGTGGGACTCGGGAGACTTCGCGGTCACCCTGGCCTACTACGATATCAGGCGCCCCAGCTACGTGGCCACCCCGGTATCCGGCGGCCTTCTCATGGAGCCGGCGGGGGAGCAGAAGAACACCGGGGTCGAGATCACCGCCTTCGGCGAGTTGCCCTACGGCTTCCGGACGCTCGCCGGGGCCTCCTTCTCGAGGACCGAGATCGTCAAGGCCAACAACGGCCTGAACGAGGGCCACGAGGCTCACGGATCCCCCAGGTTCCAGGCCTCGGCGGGCCTGGAATGGGACGTGCCGCCGGTCCCCGGCCTCACGCTGGAGGCGAGGGTCTTCCACATCGGGAGCATGTACGGCACCAACGCGAACACTTACAAGATCCCGTCCTCCACCACGGCCGATTTGGGCTTCAGGTACCGGATCGAGCAGTTCTCCGTGCCGATGACCTTCAGGCTTTCCGTCCAGAACGTCGCGGACAAGGCGTACTATTCGGGAGCCCGGGCCGAAGGCGTCTTCGCGCTCGGCATCGGCAGGACGATCAAGAGCTCGCTGTCCTTCGATTTCTAGCCATCTTTACCGCGGGCGGCCTGCAGGAGGCGGCGGGACGCGCCGCCTGCGGGCCGCCCGCGCATTTTACGGCGGACGTCCGCGGGCTCTCCCGAGCGTCGGCCCGACCGTCCAATCCGTCCGCAGACGCCGCAATGGCGGCGCCCCGGTGCGCCGAAGGTGTCCCATGCCGAACAATCATTCCGGGAGGGCCGGCGGGGAGGCATCCTCCCCGTCTCCTTCCGGGTCCACCGCCTCCCGGTCTTCCTGCGCCTCAGACACCCCTGCAGCTTCCCTGTCTGGCTGCGCCACTGCCGCCTCTTCCGTTTTCCCGTCCGTCTGCGCCCCTGACGCCACCGTCTCCGACGTCTCAGCCGCGAGGCCTCTCCCGGTGAGTCTCAACGCCTTCGGCAGGGGGCTTTCCGCCCTCCTCAAGCCATTCGCCGCGGCCCCCGGATCAGGGAGGGATCTGGCCAGGGCCCTGGCCCTCCTGGTCGCGGTCCTCGCGAACGTGTACCTGATGGTGCTTTTCAACGACTGGCGCAACTCGTTTTACACCGCGCTCCAGGAATACGACGGCGCTGTCCTCGCCAGGGAACTCGCGCACTTCGCCGCGTTGGCTTCTATTTCCGTCGCCCTGTCGGTAATCTCGTACCGCCTCGAGAGGATCCTGAGCCTCAACTGGCGGAAGGCGCTGACCGAGAGCTACCTCGCCCGCTGGCTGGACGGATCGTGCTACTACCGCATCCAGCTCTTCGGGAGTTCCACGGACAACCCCGACCAGCGGATAAGCGACGACGTGAACCTCTTCGTCTCCCGTGGCCTGGAATACGCCGTGGGCCTATTGAACGCCTCCGCCATGCTCGTCACGTTCCTGGTCATACTCTGGGGACTGTCCGGGGACCTGGAGCTGGAGGTCCTGGGAGTTCCCCTCCGTCTTCCCGGCTACATGGTCTGGGCTGCCGTGCTGTACGCGGCGGCGGGCACGTGGATCACCGACAGGTTCGGCAGGTGCCTGGTCGGCCTGAACTTCGCCCAGCAGCGCCTGGAGGCGGACTTCAGGTTCGGCATGGCGTGCGTGCGCCAGAACGCCGGGCCGACGGCCCTGAGTTCGGGGGCGGCCGCCTTTGAGGGGAAATCGCTTTCGGGCAGGCTATCTGGGCTTCTCCGGAACTTTCGGCGCATCATAGACGCGGAGCAGACCCTGGTGGGCATCAGGAGCGCCTACTTCCAGATAGCGGACGTCTTCCCGGTCGTGATTTCCGTGCCCCGCTACCTGGCCAGGAAAATCAACCTTGGGGGGCTCATGCAGACCGCCCAGGCCTTCGGAAGGGTCCAGCAGTCGCTGTCGTGGTTCGTCCGCTTCTACGCGGGGCTGGCGGAGTGGATCGCGGCGATGGAGCGCCTGACGCGGCTCGCCGGGGATATTGAAGCGGCATCGGCGACGGAGGCTGCCCCTGACGCGGCCCCGGAAGCCGCTTCGGACATGGCTCCGGAAGCCGCTACGGGCTTCGTCCCCGACAAGCTCGCCGGGGCAGCGTCCGTGACGGCGGTCAGGCCCGCGCGGCGGTCGGAAGGGGACGCCCTGGAGGCCAGAGGCCTCAGCGCGGCGCTTCCGGGCGGCGGGAGGCTTTTCGAAGGGCTTGACTTCCGTCTGGGGCCCGGGGAAAGGGCGCTTCTCGTTGGGCCCAACGGGTCGGGAAAGAGTACCCTCATCAGGATAGCCGCCGGGATCTGGCCTTTCTGGGCAGGCGCCCTTGTCGTGCCGAGGGAAGGGGAGACGGCCTTCCTGCCCGAGAGGCCCTGGCTCCCGGTGGCGCCTTTCGGCGAGGCACTGGGGACCGCCTCGCCCGGCGTGGACCTGTCGCTGGCGGAGCGCCTGGTTTCAGGGCTGGACCTGGAAAAGGTCATGAAGCTCGCGGAGGAGGAGGGCGAGGCCGACTGGCCCCAGAAGCTGTCGGCGGGGGAATTGCAGAAGGCCGCCCTGTTCCGGGCGTTGCTCCTCAAGCCTTCCTGGATCTTCATGGACGAGTGTCTGTCCTCGGCGGACGCGGACTCTGAGGCGCGGGCGCTGGAGCTCATCGAATCGGAGTTTCCGAGAGCGGCGGTACTGTATGTTTCCCACAGGAGTACGGCGGGAATGGTCTTCGGTAAACGGCTGGACCTTTCGCGGTACGCCGCTCGGAACGATTGAAGCCATTTTCAGTCCCGGGCCGGACCGCACCTGGGCGTGACGGGCCGGAGGACACGTCCTGTCCTCAAGCCGAATACTTTGGTCGCTCCGGAGCGGGAGACGGATCCGCCGAACGGGGCATGCGCCGAATTTGCTGCGCGCCGTGAGAAAGCTTGAGGCAAGGCGGGCGGGGTAGATGTCAAGCCCCAAACGGAACAATGCCTTGCCCGGTTCCCTGAACGACGGATTCGGCAGTTCCAGGAAACCGTCAGGCAATCCGGTGCAGGAAACCGTCAGGCCATCCGGTGATAGTCTCCGATCTGTGCGAAGTTTCGGACATGCCGTAAAACCTCCCCCGTTGCTTCTTCGCGAAAGGCGCGATTGCGGCGGCGTGATCGACTCGTGAGAACGTACGATCAGGCGAGTCACGCGGATGCGGCCCCGGGACTGCCCGTCACTTCCCGACGTCGGCGGGGATCATTGTCACCGGCGCGTACAACGCCGCCTTTTCCCCGACAAAGGCGGCCCATTCCCTGTCGCCGTACATGAAGTGCCACCACTCGCCGTAGAAGGGGGCAAAACCCTCGGCGAGCATGGCATCGTGCAGGAACATGCGGTTTGCGAGCTGTTGCGGGGTGATGTGATTCGAGAAGGTCCTCATGACTTCCTCTTCGTCCATAGCGGTCATTCCAGGAACCGATGGGGTGCCGTCGTCCCTTTCGGGCGTTGCGGTCAGGTCGCGGGCTGTCGGGGTGCAGTCGAGTTCCTCGCCGTCGTCGAGGCGCACGATCCTGACGTCGACGCATCCCCCGGTGACGTGTCCGGCGAGGGGGGGGTAGGCGGCGAAAAGGTCGGCATTCCTGTTGAGGTCGTCCTCGCTGTATTCCTTGCCCGATTCGTCCCACTCTTTTCTGATCTGCGCTTTCCTGCCTTCGAAATACCTCGTCTGTATCTCGGGATGCCTGTAGCCGTACACCACTTTAAGTCCGTAGCCTGCCGACTGCAGCCCGGCGTTGACGGCGGCCAGCTTTTTCGCGACGGAATCCCTGACGAGGACCGTTTCGCCGGTGTATGGGACCATGTCCTCCCTCTGGCTGACCAGGATGCGGGAATCGTACTTGCGCACGTCGACCAGCGGCTCGTCGCTCGTGCCGTCGGCGACGCCAGCCCTCTGTTCGAAGGTCATGATCGCGTGAGTCAGAAGGTTGAATTGCTTCACGGTGGGCGCAGGGATGGCTTCGGGGGCGGCCCATGAAACGGCCGCGCCAGAAAGGATGACCGCCAGCATGGCGAGAATGACACCTGGTTTCATGAGAGTCTCCTCTGTCTTCGACGCGTCGTGCCGATCACGTTTCGCCGGAGCGGCATAAGGTTCCGGCATGCCGTGAATTATTCGGCGGTTCCCGGAGATTTGAACGGAAAATCACGCATGATTTGTGCCAAGATCGATCGAGCTCGGGTGCCGGGGGTCCGCCCGTAAGCGCTTAATTTTTCCCAGGAGTGTACCAGGGATCATTCCCTTTATTGGTCTTTGGGGATGAACAGGGGGTTCCTCGAAGTCGTCCGGGAGCGTCAGGTCAAGAATGGTCAAGAATGGTCAAGTATGGTCAAGAAAGGTCAGGTAAGGTGTGGTAAGGTGGGGCATCCGTCGTACGCGGAACGCGGCTTCACTGTACGCAGTCATTCGAAAGAGGCGCGGCGGCTACAGCCCTGATGCGGCAGGGTCCGCCGCGCCGGTGTCCAGATAGGTCTCGTCAGACATGTCGCCCCGGAGGAAGTCTTCCTCCGGCACGCGTTCGGCCGCGGTCTCCGAGATGCCCGTGCCGAAGGTGCCCTCGCGGTAGCAGACTCCGAAGGCCCCGCCCGGCTCGACGACCGCGCCGGGCGGGACCGTGAAGTCCTTCACGGGGAGTCCTTCCAAGGCCTTCTGCATGTAGTAGAGGAATACCGGCGCGGCGGCGCGGCCGCCCACCTCGCCCACGCCTCGGGGCTTAAGCTCGTCCGTGCCGAACCACACCGCGGCCGCCTGTTCCGGAGTGAAGCCTACGAACCAGGCGTCCGAGGCGTCGTTGGTGGTGCCTGTCTTGCCGCCCACGGGACGGCCCAGGGGCTTCACGGCCGAGCCGGTGCCCTGGGCCACCGCTCCTCGGAGCATCCAGGTGAGGATGCAGGCCGTGGGCGGCGGGATGGCCGCGACCAGCTCCGGCTCGAAGCGCTCCACCGTGTTCCCGTCCAGATCCTCCACGCGGTCAAGATAGCGGGGTACCGCGCGGACGCCGTTGTTGGGGAAGGCCGAGAAGGCCCCGACCATCTCCGGCATGGGGATGCCGTGGGCGCCCAGGGCCACGGCGAGGCTCCTGGGGAGCGTCTCGGTTATGCCCAGAGCCGAGGCCGTGGCGTCGAGCCTGTCGAAGCCGATGCGCTCCAGGACCTTCACGGAGACGAGGTTGCGGGAGCCCGTGAGCGCGGCGTAGAGCGTCATGGGCCCCAGGAATTTCCTGTCGGAGTTCATGGGTTTCCAGCGCCTTCGCGACCCGATGTCGTCCACCACCACCGGTCCGTCCACCATGACCGAGCCGGGCGTGAAGCCCGCGTCCATGGCCGCGGCGTAGACGATGGGCTTGAAGGACGATCCTGGCTGCCTGCGGGACTGGGTGGCGCGGTTGTACTGGCTCTCCGCGAAGTCGCGGCCTCCCACCATGGCCCTCACGCCGCCGTCGGAGAGATCCATGCTCAGGAACGCGGCCTGCACGTCCGTCTTCTGCTCCAGGACGAAGCCCCGGGACTCGCCCAGGTCGCCTTCCCCCGCGGCTATCCGCGCGAGCTCGGCATCCCTGCCCAAGGCGAAGACCCCTTCGGCCCCGCCGTCGTCCAGCCTCACCCAGACCGCGTCGCCGCGTGAGAGTTGCTTGGACAGGGCCCCCTTGGCCAGGATCCACTGGAGGTTCCTCTTCTCGACCGTGCCGTGGAAGTCGCCCGTCCGTACGGCGAGCGAGTCCGCGCGCACCTCGGTGACGATCGCCTCGTAGAGGCGGCCGGGCCTGAGCCCCTCCTGGGACAGCGCCTCCGCCTGGCGGGCGAACGCGTCCGCCATCTCCCGGTCGGTCGCGAAATGCCCGGCGGGGCCCCGGAAGCCCCGGCGCCTGGCGTATTCCCAGAGCCCCCTCTGCACCGCCTGGTCAGCGGCCCGCTGGTCCTCCATGCTCAGGGTGGTCCAGACCCGGAGGCCCGCCGTGTAAAGCGCCTCCTCGCCGTAGCGCTCGGCCAGGAGCCGCCTCACGTGCTCGGTGAAGTACGGGGCCTCGGTCGTGTTGGGGTTGGGCCTGCGGTCCTGGATGCTCAGGATCTCGGCCCGGGCCGCGTCGGCCTGCTCCCGGGTAAGCGCCCCCGTCTCGATCATGGCGCCTATCGCGTGCAGCTGCCGGGACCGCGCCTCGTCGGGGCGCCGCAGGGGGTTCTTTCCTTCCGGCGACTGGGTTATGCCGGCCAGCATCGCGGCCTCTGCCACGGAGAGCTGTGAGGCGCGCTTGTCGAAATATTCCCTGGCGGCGGCCTCCACCCCGTAGGCCCCCTGGCCCAGGTAGATCTGGTTCAGGTACAGCTCAAGGATCCTGTCCTTGGAAAGGGTCGCCTCCACGCGGAAGGCGAGGATCGCCTCCCTGATCTTCCGCGAGAGGCTGCGCTGGTTGTTGAGGAGGATCCCGCGCACCAGCTGCTGGGTCACGGTGCTCCCCCCCTGGAGGTCTTCCCCCTTGAGGTTGTTGATGACGGCCCTCACCACGGCCTTGAGGTTCACGCCCTGGTGGCGGTAGAAAGCCCTGTCCTCCACGGCCAGGAAGGCGGCCCGGACGTGCTCCGGGATCTCGGAGAGCGGGATCGGGTACCTCCGCTCCCTGTAGAACTCGCCGATGACCCTGCCGTCCCGGCTGTAGAAGATCGAGGACGCGATGGGCCGGTATGTCTTGAGCGTCTCCACAGACGGAAGATCCTGGGAAAAGTACGCGTAGACGACCACGGCCGCGGCGAGGCAAAATACGGTGGTGCCCAGCGCGAGCCAGAAGATCCAGACGAGGAGCCTCCTGAAAAGGCCTCGGCCCGGGGCCTTGAGCCCGGGGACCCTGGGAGGTCTGCCCCGGCTTCCCTTGGCCTTGCCGTCCGAGGCCCTTCCGGCCCTTCCTGCCTTGGCGGGTCCGGTTGCCTTGTTGTCCGCCCTGGCGGCCCGGGCGGACTCCTCCAGGAGCCTCCTGCGCCTGGCGGACGAGTTTCCCGCCTCCGGGCCCGGCGGGCCATCCAGGTCATCGATGGCGGGGCCATCGACGAGGCGCGGGCCATCGTCAACGCCCGGGCCGCCGTCAAAGCGCGGACTTCGCCCATTTTTCGGGCGCGGGCCGTCGTCCGGGCCAGGGGCGGGGGCGGGCAGATGGCCGGATGTCTTACGGCGGCCCTCGTCCCCCCCCGGGCCGGAAGCGTCCTTCCGGGGGTCATCGCCCAGGCCCAGCCAGGAGGACGAGGGCATGGGCGCGTCCAGCATAGGGTCGTCCTCCGGGTCGGGGTCGGCGGCGGGCCAGGGCAGTCGGGTGGAGGCCGGAGGCCGCTCCGCCATCCCGCGGGCCGCAGGGTGCGCGCCGTTGCCTCCGGAGGCCGAGGGGATGCGGGTGGCCCCGGGGGAATGCTCGCCCAGGCTTTTGGCTAAAGGGTGGCGGGTCGGGGTCGCCGATCCGCGGGAGTCTGGCGGCATCGTCGGCCCGCAGGAGTCGGGCGATCTCGCCGGCCCGCGGGGGTCGGGCGATATCGAGCGCAGGTCATCGGTCGGGCCTTGGTTGTCACGGGGCGCGACCGGGGACTGCCAGTACTGGCCGTCCTGCGGCGCTGGCGGCCTTCGCGCGGTCTCGGGCGGCCCCGGAGGCTCTTGGGCCGGGAAGGGGAGGTCTTCTCCGGCTTCACGCATGGGCCTGGTGAGGGGATAGACTCTCCTGGGCGCGCCCGGGTCCTTTACGGGGTCGTATGGGGCGTCCAGGAGCGAGAGGTCCGGATCGGCATCAATCCCCTGCGCCTCCAGGTCTATGGGCGGCCAGGGGTCCGGGGGGGCGGATCGGGCGGGGGTTTCGGGATGGTTGGGCTTCTCAGGCATTTGGTCACTGGACGGTTTGGAGGGTTTTTGGCATGAAACGTTTTCTGTCGGCTCACGGCCTCGGACAACCCGCCATGTCGCGGCGCCCGAGATAGGTTTCATGCGTCGGGTGCGTAACCACCATGATCGTGTCGGATGGCTTGAGAGATGCGCGGGGATGCCATCTCCCGGCGGCCCGGCGGTCTGGGGGCCGCCTCCGTCGGACGGAGGGTGGTTGGGCAGGGCAGGCTTCATTCCTGTACGATCAGGACAGGCATCATTCTAGTTCGATGATGTCGAGAAATCATGGAGGTCCTGCGGAATTTCCGTGGAAATCCTCCCGATGCCTTCTGCGGCCGGATGCGGGTCACGGGGATCGGCTGGCGGCCGGGCACGATCGGCCCGGCATCCAGCCGCATCCAGATACGATAGCGGTTTTCGGCGGGAAAAAACATTATCCCGTGCCCCGCGAGTCTGCCCGGCGATGCGGGAAGGTGGCCTGCGCCGCGCCCGTTTCGGCGAAAACGGCCGCTGCGACGGGTCGTGCGGCGCTTGTCCTGCAAGGGTTTTCGCGCGAGGGTGCCGCGAGATGCGCCGAAACAAGGGCTCCAAACGGCGAATGTGAAATCGTCCGTCCGGATGCAGAAAAAGCCGTCCGGGCGGGCGAGCGGAATTACCCGGCGAGGGGCCTTCAGGGCGTACCGGGCCCGGAGCCCTCGACAGAGGGCCCTTCGGTAACGGCCGCCGGCCCTTGGGCCCTTCCAGAAGCGACCGCCGGCCCTTGGACCCTTCAGAAGCGACCGCAGGTCATTGGGCCCTTAGGCAGCGACCGCAGGTCATTGGGCCCTTCGGCAACGACCGCAGACCCTTGGGCCCTTCGGCAGCGACCGCTGGCCATTCGGCAAGCGGCCGGGGGGGCTGCCGTAAACCATTGCGCGGCTCCGGACGGCCGCGCCCCGGCCGCCGATATCCGCCTCAGGCCCGGTTTCGCGGGGCATGGGGCGGAACGGCGGCTTCGGCGGCGAATCGTCTTCAGGCGTGGGACCAGGAGCTCGCGACGGAGGAGTCCACCTTGAGTTGGACCTTCAGCGTGGGGGCGCCGGGGAAGAAGGGTTCCGAGCCGGCGGCCGCCATCTCCTCGCGGAGGATCCGGACGACCAGGTCGGCATCCCCCTCCGGGGTCTCTGCCAGGAGCTCGTCGTGGATCTGGAGGATGAGCCTGGCCTCGGGGGCTTCGTGGGCGAGGCGGCGGGCGGCTCGGAGCATGGCGATCTTAATCAGATCCGCGGCGGTGCCCTGGACCGGTGTGTTGACGGAGATCCTCTCCGCCTCCGCGCGGTCCCTCCTGTTGGCCGACCTGAAGCCCGCGAGGAAGCGCCTGCGCCCGAAGAGCGTGCGGACCTCGAAGGTCCTGGCGGCCTCCTCATGCGTCTTGAGCTTGTAGGACCTGACGCCCGGGAACCGCGCGTTGTACTGGTCGATGAACTCCTGAGCGACGCTTCTGGGTATCTTGAGCGAGTCCGCGAGCCCCGTGGCGCCCTGGCCGTAGATGATGCCGAAGTTGATGGCCTTGGCCCGGGACCTCTCCTCGGGCGTCACCTCGCCAGGGTCCTTCCCGAACATGGCCGCAGCGGTCTCGCGGTGGATGTCCTCGCCCTTTTCGAAGGCTTCCAGCAGGCCGCGGTCCCCCGAGAGCTCCGCCATCACCCTGAGCTCTATCTGCGAGTAGTCGGCGGAGACGAGGACGTTGCCGTCCTCGGCGATGAAACAGCTCCGGATTTCCCGGCCCTCTTCGGTCCGGGCGGGGATGTTCTGGAGGTTCGGGTCCGACGAGGAGAGCCTGCCGGTCGCGGTCGAGGTCTGGTTGAGGGTCGTGTGGATGCGGCCGGTGCGGGGGCTGATGGCCAGCGGGAGCCTGTCCGTGTAGGTGGACTTCAGTTTCGAGATCTCGCGGTGCCTCAGGATGTCCTCCACGACCGGATGGAGGCCTATGAGCTCGCGCAGGACCTTCGAGTCGGTGGAGAGCGCCGTCCGCTTCTGGGTGCGGCCCATGGGCGGGAGCCCGAGCTTGTCGAAGAGGACCTCCGCCACCTGGGCCGGGGAGCCCACGTTGAACCTCATGCCGGCCTTATCCCAGATGTTCTCCTCCAGGAGTTCCAGGGAAGCGCCCAGCTTCGCCGAGATGGCGGAGAGCCGCGCGGGATCCGCGCGGATGCCGGCAAGCTCCATGGAGACCAGGAGATCCTCGAGCGGGAGCTCCACCTCGCGATAGAGGCTTATCAGCGCCTTGTCCCCGGCGAGCGCCGCCTCGGCCAGCGGGACCACGCGCAACGCCAGATCCGCGTCCTCTGCCGAGTACTCGCAGGCGGCGCGGGGGGCCACGTCGGCGAAGGTGCGTTTCCCGGCGGAGGGCTTCTTGCCGCCCGGGGCCGGGGCGGGCGTCGCCGCGGCCACGGTCTCGGCGAAGGTGCGCGGGCTGTGGTTCAGCAGCCTGTAGGAGAGGGCGTCCAGCGACTTCTGGGAATCCGGGTCGTTCAGGTAGCTCGCGAGCATCGGATCCCCTGCGGGCGGCGGGAGCCTCAGGCCGAAGCGGGCCAGGATGCGCCAGTCGAACTTGGCGTTCTGGCCGTACAGGGCCTTGGCGGGGTCGGTCAGGTACGGCCTGAGGGCCTCCAGGGTCTCCGCGAGATCCTGGTTCACGTCCTCGGTCAACAGATCCTGCCGGTGCCCGACGGGGACGTAGAAGGCCCGGTTGGGGCCGACGGCCAGGCTCACCCCCACCATGTTGCAGGTGGCGGACATGACCGAGTCGGTCTCGACGTCCACGGCGATCCGGTCCGCTCCAGCGAGCGCCGCCTTGAGTTCCTTCCAGCCGCCCCCGGAGGCGACCAGCTCGTAGGCCGAGTAGTCGACCTCGGCCTTGGCGGGGATCCCGGGGCCGGAGGCCTCGGTTACCGTCGCCCCGGACGCGCGGGGGGCCTTAGGCGTCTGTCCCGCGCCGGGCCGGCCGCCCGGATCGGCTTCCTTGCCGCCGTCGGCGTGGTCGTGGCCGCCCTCGCCGTGAGCCGCGACGCCGCCCCCCGGGCCGTGCCCCGTGTGGCCGCCGCCCGCGCCGTGACCCGTGTGGCCGCCGTCAGTATTGCGGGCCGCGCGTCCGCCCGAACCCGCGCCCGATGCGCCTCCCCGCGCCCCGGTCGCCGGGTCCGGCCCCAGTTCGGCGAGGAATTTTCGGAAGTCCAGCTCCTCGAAGACATTGCGCAGGGCCTTCTCGTCCCTGGGCTTCGGTCTGAAGTCGCCGAGCGCGGCCTCCGCCGGGCAGCCCTCGCCCAGGTACGCGAGCTTGCGGGAGAGCCTGGCCGAGGCCTCGTACTGGATCAGGCGGTCCCTCATGCTCGCCGGGGTCACCTTGGATATGTCCCTGTAGAGCTCGTCCAGGGAGCGGAACTCGCCGATGAGCTTCAACGCCTTTTTCACGCCCACCTTCGGCACGCCGGGGATGTTGTCCGAGGTGTCCCCCATGAGCGCCTGGCATTCCAGAAACTGCCAGGGCTCGATCCCCTCGAATTTGCCCTTGAAGCTCTCCATGGTCATGGCGGAGAGTTTCTCCGGATCGGGGTCGTACATGGATACCCGCTCCGAGAGGAACTGGTAGAAGTCCTTGTCCCCGGAGACGATGACGATCCCCATGCCTTCCGCCGTAAAGCGTCTCACGTACGCGGCGATCACGTCGTCCGCCTCGAAGCCGGCCTCCTCGAAGCTCGGGAGGCCCATGGCTTCCACGATGCGCTTGATCGGCCCCAGCTGTTTCACGAGATCCGGGTCAGAGGGCGGGCGGTTGGCCTTGTACTCGGGATAGAGCTCGTGCCTGCGGGTCTTGCCGCGGCTGTCGTAGACGATGCCCAGGTACTCGGGCGTCTTGTCCTTCAGGAGCCTCATGAGGGTGCCGGTGAAGCCGTAGGCAGCCCCAGTGGGCTCGCCCCTGCGGTTGGTGAATTTGCTGAGCGCGTGGAAGGCCCTGTGGATGAAGGCGCTCGCGTCCATGAGGTAGACGGTCTGGGTCGGGTCGTGTCCGGAAGCCATGCTGTCGTCGGCGTCCTTTCTTCGATAGGTGTGGAAGGCCCCGGCTGGCGCGGGGGCGATTGATGGGGTGCGGCCGACGGTCGCGGCTGGTTCAGCAAGGCCTGAGGCCGCCGGTGCGGAAGGCGGAAACGCCGGCGGCCCGCGGCGGCAAGGCCGCGGGCATCGGGCGTCCTGGCCGAGGGAGTCAGACGAAAGCGAGGGTCGGCGGGCGACTGGAGGCGAAGGGAAACCGAGAGAGGAAGTCGCCTAAAGCCTCACCTCGCGTCCCTCCTCCTCCTCGGGCATAGGGTAGGGATAGGCCTTCCGGAAGCCGAAGAGCCTGGTGAACAGCACCCACGGGAAAGCCCTCCGGGCCCTGTTGTAGGACGCGGCGCTCCCGTTGAAGGTGGCCTTGGCCTGGGCGACCCTGGCCCGGGCGTCCGTGAGCGCCGCGGCGGCAGCGCCTTCGGGGGCGGGGAGCCTAGCGGCGGAGCGGTCCAGTTGGGCGAAGGCCCTGGCTAACCCCGCAAGCGCTCGCCCGGAGGGGTGGGCCCCTTCCGTGCCCAGGAGCACCGAGGCGGCCGCGAGCAGCGACTGCTGGAAATCGGAGCGGGCCTTGAGGGCGGTCGCGTCCGTTGGCCCTGGAGGGTGCGGGGCCTCCGGTGGGGGGCCCGGATCCAGCCTCTCGCAGAGGCGCTTCAGGAGCACGTCCAGTCTCGCGAAGGAGTTCAGGCAACGCTGTCGCTCTACGGCGAGCTTCCTGTAGGAAATGGCGGCGACCAGGAGGGCGGCCAGCAGGGCCGCCAGGGCCGCGAGGGAGATGCCCGTCATCAGTCTAAAGCCTCCTTGGCGGGGCAGGGCGATCGGGGGTCGCTTAAAGTAGTTAGTTAAAGTGCTTATAAAAGTATAGCCTTGGCAAGAGCCTGTCAAGCTTCCGAGTGTTGCGGGATTTCAAGGGGCCCGCGCGGGGGCGGCCGCCTCCGGATACGGCGCCGCCCGGAAGGCCGGGGCTTTCCGGGCGGCGGTGAGGGCGGCGGGGCGGCTTCGGGAATGGCCGTGCGCCCCTGGCGGGCGGCGGGGCATCGGGAAGGGCCGCGCGGGGTGGCCTCGGGGGGCGGAGGCCCCGCCGCATCGCGGCCTATCGGGGCCTCGAACCGTAGGGCTCGTAGACGGCGCCCCCCGGGGGCACCGCGTCCGTGAGCACGTGCGGGTTCATGTCCCGGAACGTCTTGTAGTCGGTCCGGTTCTTCCGGGCCAGCTCCCGCATGTCGCCGCCTTGCGGCAGGACCGTCCGGGACGCGGCGAGCCTGGGCCAGGAGTGCGCCGGGCGGTAGCCGTAGGCTGCGGGGTCGGAGTAGAGGATCTTCCCGGCCAGCACCTGGCAGACGGCCCTGTCCAGCTCGGGGGGCACGTAGAGCCGGTAGTAGTCTCGCTCCCCCCCGGACTCGGACGCGGCCTGGGTCATCGCGGCCCCGTCCAGCAAGGCCGCGAGCGCCGCCGTCCAGGTGCCCCAGGCCTCGTGGAGGCTCGCCAGGCGCTGGGCGGCGGCATCGGAGGAGGCCAAGGGGTCCAGGCGCTGATCGATCTGGCCGTTCACGTTAAGGCCCATGGTCCCCGCCTCGGCCTCGGTGAGCCGCCAGATCCCGCGGCGGTTGCCGCTCCGGAAGAGGGGATCCAGGCCGGTGAGCGCCAGGGGAGCGTACTTGAAGTCATCGGGCACGCCGCGGGCCTTAAGCGCCGCCTCCACGTCGGGGAGCGTCCTGGGGGCCCGGCGGAGCGCCAAAAACACCCTCGCCCTGGCCTCGGTGACGAGTATCACCTCCTGGTCCAGGGTCTCGTAGATCTCTGGTTGCGAGAGCGGCACCGGCTCGGATGCGAACGATAGGCCGGAGCCGAAGTAGCCGGCGGCGAGAAGGGGCCGGGCGGGGCAGACGAGGCCCGTAAGGGCCGCCGTCATCGCAGCGGCAGCGAAGGCGAAAGCGAGGGCGCGGGAAGGCTTTGGAAGAGGAGCGGTGCGGTAGGGCATGGCGCGTGTGGTACCTGTGGAGACCTTGCGGAGGCAGGGGGCGAAAGGGGGATTCGCGGGAGGGTCAGGCTCCGGCGGAGGCGCTCTGGGAAACCGGCGCGGGTCAGGGGCGGATCAGGCCCGGCGCGTTGCGGCGAACGTCGCGAGATGGAAAGATGAGACGTTGCGGAAGGAAGACGGCAAAGGCTCTCCGGAACTCGGAAGGAGTCCGGATCATGCTAATCCTTCGGGAATTCTAACCGATAGGCGCCGGAAAGGGAAGGTCGTCGCGACTACAGGGAAGGGCCCGCTTAAAATCCTGAAGGGTTACGGCATTCAGTGCTGGGAGTTACGGCATTCAGTGCTGGGAAAAGAAGCGCTTGAGTGGCGAGTGAGGCGGACCGAGCCGCTGCGGGGAGCAGAAACGGAAGGCGAGGGGGCGGGCGAGAGTTTAGACAGCGATGAAGGGCCTCGCGGCATTAAACGGCGACAATCGTTCACTCCCCCTGGGGAGCGCTCCAGTCCGTGCGCCCCTCACTCGGAACATTCAATGCTCAATTTGTAGGATGATATAAAATATATAACACATTTTGTTCATAAAAAGAGGGCCTGTCGCTATACTCAGCAACGGTATGCAGTTCAGGGCTTCTCCAAAACCATGCCGCTATTACCGGAGTTTTGGCCGCCGGACGCCTCACGAGAGTGTCGGCAGGCGGCAGGGAGCGGGGCTCCCGTGCCGGAGAGTCCTGGCCGATGGGGACGCCCCGGAAAAGTTGCCCTGCGGCCCATGACCCAATGCCGGGATCCCGGAGCCCCGTCCCCGCGTCTGCGGTGCCGGCGGAGGCCGGGGCACGGGGGCCGCCCTCGGCGGGAAGGGCGATGTGCCCGCCAAGGCGAACGGGGTCCGGGAGTCCCGTTTCCCGCCGCACGGACGCGAGCTCTGCCGGTTGCGCGGGCCCGATTCCTTCCGCCGTAAGTTGCCGCGCCTGCGCGATTATCGTGACGTTGAACAGCTTCAACGTCGAACGGGGGGAACTTCGGCTCTGCCGGGCCCTGCCCGTTCCGATCTGACGGATTAGCGGTACGGTGCGCGCCGGATAAGCCCTTCCCGTGCTGGAGTCTCCGGATTGCACCGCCCCCGGAGCGGACAGCCCGGTGCCAGGGGTGCCCTTGTCCCCGCGAGCCAGCCTCGGTGGAGGAGGTTCCCCTTCGACCGCTGAGGTGCCTCCGCGCCGGACCCTTGACCCGACCGGCAAGACGGGCTCCGCGTTGCGGCGCAAGGGCCCTCGCGTCTCCGAACGAGGTTGCCACCGGCCTCCCTTGAGGACGGTTCCCCGCCCGGTGAGTCGGAGCCTGCGGTGGACGGAACCGGGGAGGGCCCTGTGCAAGACCCGCCCCGCTTGTTCCCGCGTTCTCAGGAAGGGGCGTTGCCGGGGCTTGCGGGGTTATGCCTTCAAATATCCCGTTTTGATTTGGCTCGCATTTCAGTGATTCGCGCCTCGATCAGGCAGGGCTGCGGGGCTTCCCGGCTCCCTGTGAGGAGATGGAAAGTTTGCGGGCTGCGGTCATAAGGGTATAAGAGTTTGCCGAGGACCCCTTTTTATGCTATCGTGGCTTAAAGGGAGGACCAGGTACCATGTCGGACCAGGATACGGCAAGCCTTGGCAGGCGGCCCAACGTCACGTTCGGAGTCTTGACGCAGGGCTTCATGGCGCTGTTCGAAAAGGTCCTTGACGGTTCGGCGTCTGACGACGAGGCGGCCCAGTTCCGCAATACCTGGGACAAGGTCCGCGATGTCGCGGCACCCAAAGGCCAGTCGACCGGAGGCGAACAGGTTCCCGTGACTGCGGCGTCCGTTAGTCAGGCCGCCGGAACGGTCCAGTTGCCTGAGATGACGGCGTCCCAGGACCGGGCCGCCTGAGACGTGCGGAATCCAGACAAGGCTTCGGCGAAGGAAAAATCCTTCGATCGGGTCACGTTGTTCATGCGGATCGTCGGAATAATCGTACTGCTCTTTTTGGCTTACATGAACTATGTCAACAACGATTTGTCCACGCGCATGGAAAGAGGGATGGCTGAGTTAGGAGCCAGGATAACTGATTCAGAAGCAAGGACGGGAGCCCGGATCTCTGAGTTAGGAGCCAGGATCTCCGATTCAGAAGCCAAGATGGATGTCAGGATCTCTGATTTAGAGACCAAGATGGATGCCAGGATGGTCAGGCTGGAAAACAGGCTGGAAGCCAAGTTTGACCAATTGTCCGAGACTGTCAAGGCCTTGCAGATGGACGTCATCAAACTGCAGCTTTCCCTTGACGTTACGCCTGCCGCCGCCGCGAACCGGCAACGCCCTCTGCCCTTGGACACTACCGCCAACGGAGGGCTTCCCGTTCAGGGGGCCCCTCCGGCGGTCGAGCGGGCGGAGCCCCGCCCAGAGTAGTTGCCGCTCCGCCGGAACTCCGTCCGCCGTTCCTTCTCCGGCGTCCCGATCGATATCCCCGTCTGCTTCCGACGACTGTGATTCGCGGGACGCGCCTCATGGCTTCACGGGCGTCAGGTCCATGCCGCAAGGGCGCGTTGCAGTTCCGTCCGGGTCATACTCAGCGAGCGGGAGGAGCGTTGCCGGAGGCTGCGGCACCGAAGGGGCCTCCGCACGAATGACTTCGCCGGCCCTTTGATCCGACCTGCAAGACGGGCTCCGCGTTGCGGCGCATGGGCCCCTCGTCTCCGTACGAGGTTGCCACCGGCCTCCCTTGAGGACGGTTCCCGCCCGGTGAGCCGGAGCCTGCGGTGGACAGAGCCGGGGAGGGCCGTGCGCAAGACCCGCCCTGCTAGGAGCCTGTTGCATAATTCACAATTGCATTGCCACGGCGCTATTGGTTGTGGACGGACTGCTTCTTGCCTGCCACATCCATCCTCGTACTCTTCCTCAAAATCCTTGATGCAACAGGCTCCTAGTTCCCGCGTTCTTCTGAACGCGCGTTGCCGGGGTTTGCGGGGTCATGTCCTCAAAAGCTGAGGCGGCCTTTCCTCTGGAACTCCGTCCGCCGTTCTTTTTCCGGCACCCCGATCGATATCCCAGACTGCCTCCGAAGACTGTGATTCGCGGGACGCGCCTCAGGGCTCCACGGGCGTCAGCTCCATGCCGCAAGGGTGCCGTCGCCGTTCCGTCCGGTTCCTATTCTGCGAACGGGAGGAGCGTTGCCGGAGGTCGCGGCACCTAAGGGTCCGCCGCACGAACCCCCGCGCCTGACACTTGACCCGTCCGGCAAGACTGACTCCGCGTTGCGGCGAACGGGCCCCGCATCAGCGCAAGAGGTTGTCCATGGACTCCTTTGCGGACTGTTGCCCTTCCGATGAGCCGGAGCCTGCGGTAGACGGAACCGCGGGAGTGCCGTGCGCTAGGCCCGCCCCGCCTATTCCCACGTTCTCCGGAAGGCGCGGCACCGGGGGGGGGGAGCTTGCGGGGTCATGCCCTCCAATGCGGAGGTAGCTTTCGAGGCGGCCTTCCCATGGGAGCAAGCGGGCATCCGGACGGGAATGCGGCCTATCGGACGTGGAAGTCGGTAGCTACCCCGAACGGTCGCGATTCGGCCTGATCCAGAGAGCCAGGCCAGGATCGGCTTCAAGGCGACCGCCGTCCGACGGTTCACCTACAGGCGTCAGGCGCTGTTCGCAAGTCGCGGCGGTCGGCTTTTCTCCAGACCCTCTCCCGCCAAGGCAGGTTCAGTCCGATCGGAGCCAGGTCGGGCTCCGGATAGGAAAACCTCCCTCCCCGCCTGAAGGCCACGGAGGATCGGCGCATCGGCGGACGCCCTTTGCCGGGAAACGGAAAACCCCGCGCCGGGCAGGGCCCGGCGCGGGGTCGGAAAGGGCCCCAAGGGGCTTCGGGCGAAGCGCGGCGTTCAGCGCGCGGCCGCGGCCTCGGGCGGGGAGTCCGCCTTCGGCATGTCTGCCGTGACGGCAGGAACCGCAGTCCCCTCCGCTCCGGAAGCTTCCGAAGTATCGGCGGGACTGGTTTCTGACGAGTCCCCGGAGGCCTTGCCGGAGAGCCTTTCGCGCCACTCGGCGAGCACGCGGGCAATATCGGGGTTCGGGTTCTCGACAGCCGCGTCCATCGCGTCGTTCCCGTGGCCGTCCTTCCTGAAGGGGTCGGCGCCGCCGCCCAGCAGGGTCAGGAGCACCCTGGGCTCCGGGTTGAGCCAGGCGGCCAGCATCAGGGGCGTCCTCCCCTCGCGGTCGGTCGCCTCGGGGTCGGCCCCCTGGATAAGGAGGTAGCGGGTCATCTGCGGGAAAGGGTTGCCGGCGGCGGCCATGAGCGGGGTGAGCCCGGCCTTGTTGGTGGAGTTCACGTCCGCGCCGAGTTTCAGGAGCTCCTCCACCACGGCGGGGTTGGAGTTCGTGAAGGCCGCAGTGAACAGCGCCGAGGTGTCTGACTGGTCCGTCACGTCCCAGGCCGCGCCGGCGCGCACGAGCGTCAGGAGGACCTCGGGGTTGGGGTTCATGCAGGCGGACATGAGCGCCGTCTCGCCGCGCTGGTTCTTGAGCTCCAGGGACGCCCCGGCGCGGACGAGCGCCGCCGTCATCTCCGGGTTGGGGTTGTAGCGGGCGGCCAGCATGAGCGGCGTGTCGCCAGACGAGTTCGCGAGATCCACCTTGGCCCCGGCCTCCGCCAGGACCGTCACGGTCGCGGGGGTCCGCGACTGCCTGGCGGCGCTGGCCATGGGCGTCATGCCGTCGCTGTCCTTCGAGTCGGGGATGGCGCCCAGGCCCAGGAGCGCCTTGGTCACCGCGGGGTTCGCGTTGACCGCGGCGGCGGCGGCGAGGGCGCTGCCGCCGTTGAAGTCCTTGGACTCGACCGTGAGACCGAAGTTCACCAGCGCCTCGGAGGTGAGTGGCTGGGGGTTCAGGGAGGCGGCGAACATGAGCGCGTTGAACCCGAACTTGGGCTCGACAACGTTGGGATCGGCGCCGTTGCGGACAAGCACCGAGATGACCCCGGGGTCCGGGTTGGAGGCGGCGGTGTACATGAGGACCGTCACCCCGTCCTCGCTCGCGTAGTTGACGTCCCCCCCGTGCTGGGTCACCGCCGCGGAAAGGGCGATGGTGTTCGCCGTGCGGCAGTATTCCATCCACTCCGGCCCGGTGGTCGCGGGGGGAGGGGCGGGAGCCTGCGTCCCGGCGGCGGCGCTCGGGCCGCCGCCCGTTGCGCCCGCATCGGCACCGGGAGCAGGATCGGCGGGCGGTGTGCCGGCGCCGCCGGAGCCGGAGGCGGGAGGGGCCAGCAAGTCGTCGGTAATGGAAGGCGCTCCGGACACGTTCGCGGAGCCGGAACCGCCGATGGTCGCCGGGGATCCCGTTTCGTCCGAGTCCGCGCCGGGCAGGGCGACGTCGACCGGCGGCGGGGCATCCCCGGCATCGGGATCCGGGGCGGGCGGGGCCAGCAGGTCATCGGTCATGGACGAAGCGCCTGACACGTTCGCCGGGCCGGAACCGCCGATGGTCGCGGAGGACCCCGTATCGCTCCCATCCGTGCCGGGCAGGGCGACGCCAACGGGGGCCTCAGAACCGGCGGCGGGAGCGGGAGCGTCGGCGGCTCCTGGGGCGGGCAGGGAAGACCATTGGGCCATGGCGCCCGCCGATAAGGGGCCCAGGAGTGCCAAGAGCGCCGCCAGGGCGACCGGAGGGACCGGGCCCGCGAGCGGGCGGGCCGTTGGTGGAGTCTGGCTATGCCGCTGAGTGGTTTGATGGCTTGCGGAGCGTTTCATGGGGAACAGCAGCCGGCGGGGCCGGCCCCTCCTTCGGGGATGCGGGATTGTCGGGAGCGGTGGAGGAAGGCCCCTCAAGGCCTTGCCCGGGGGCATGGAGGGCCTCAAGGGGCCTGGAATGGGGCATATGCGGGCTGGCTCCGGGCAAGCGGGCCGAAGGAGCGGAAGAGGCGGGCGGCATGGCGCTCGGGGCCGGAAGCCTCGGGGCTACTCGAAGTCTGCCTTGGTCGCGGCCACGATGCAGAGGGGCTACTCGAAGTCTGCCTTGGTCGCGACCACGATGCCGCGGGGGGTCATGGCGTAGCGCTTGCGGTCTTCCTTGGGGTCGTAGCCTATCTCGGTCTTCGCGGGGATTTTGGCCCCGTCTGAGATGATGGCTTTCTTGATCTTGCAGAAGCGGCCTATGTCCACGTTCTCCATGATGACCGACTCGTCCACCTCGGCGCCGCGATGCACGTTCACGTTGTAGGATAGGATGCTGTTGCGGACCGTGCCCCCGCCGATGACCGAGCCGTGGGAGACCAGCGAATCCCTCGCGATGCCGTGGAGAAGCCCGCCGTCGGCGTCCTGCACGGACAGGGTCTTCACCGGGGCGAACTGCCTGGGGGTGGTCCGGATGGGCCAGCGCACCCCGTAGAGATTGAAGAACGGGGTGAGGCCCGTGAGGTCCATGTTGGCGTTCCAGTAGGCGTCCAGGTTTCCCACGTCACGCCAGTAGCCGGAGTCCGGGGCAACCTCCACCGGGACCTCTGCCCGGCTGCCTCCGGAATCGGTGAAGAAGACCACCTCCTCTATCTTATTCTCCCGGCGGTAGGGATAGGCGAAGACCTTGTGGGAGGTGAGGATCTGCGGCAGTATGTCCTTTCCGAAATCAGGCTTCTCGTCGGTCTTCAGAAGATCGATGAGCACGTCCGCGGAGAACAGGTAGATGCCCATCGAGGCCAGGCACTGCTCGGGGTTGCCGGGGATGGTGGCTGGGTTCTTGGGCTTCTCCTGGAAGCCCGTCACACGGAAGTCCTCGTCGACCTGGAGGACCCCGTACTCCTTGGCCTGGGCCTTGGATGTCTCGATGACCGCGATGGTCACGTCCGCTCCCTGGGCCTCGTGGTAGCGCTTGAAGCGGGAGTAGTCCATCTTGTAGACGTGGTCCGCCGAGAGGATCAGAAGGTGGGAGGGCTTCTCCGACTCTATCATCTCGAGGTTCTGGCGGATGGAGTCCGCGGTCCCCTGGTACCACTTGTCACCCTTCATCATCTGCGGGGGGACTATCCTCAGGAAGTGCCCCAGGCTGGGCGAGAAGAAGTTCCAGCCTGTCTCCAGGTGCTGGATGAGGGTCTGGCTCTTGTACTGCGGGAGCACGAGGATCTTGTAGACCTCGGAGTTGATGCAGTTGGAAAGGGTGAGGTCGGCAAGGAGGTAGATGCCCCCGAAGGGGATCGAGGGCTTGGAGCGGGACTGGGTGAGGGGCATGAGCCGCTCGCCCTTGCCGCCCGCCATGATCAGCGCGATGACGTTCTTCATGATAAGGGTCTTCCTTAATCTTTTGGTGAAGCCAAAGCCTGAAGTGAAAGGGACGTGTGTTTTTACCGATAAATGATAGCATATGGCTGCCACGCGGGCAACAAGTCGGCCCCGGGTCAGCCTCCGGGCGGGTTCTGGGCGGACGGCCTTAAGCTCTGACGCCCCGGGTGGAGCCCCGGAAAACCGCACGGGACGCGGCAGGGCTCTCGGGCCCGGGGAACTGAATGCGGCCCGGTATCGGGCTGGCTATTCGGGGGGGCGATGGAAGTCGGGAATAGGCTTGGGACCCGAAAGAACGGAAAACCGCGGGTGTTAACGAAACAGGAACGAATGCCTGACGGGAGATCCCATGGTCCCGCCGGGTCCTGCCCGGCGCGGAGGGATGGGTCAGCCGCGCGTTCAAACGTAGGAATGGCCTTTTCGGGAACTGATGTCCCGCCGTCGCGTGTCAGTTCCATAAGGCTAAGGACGGGACCTGGAATCCGGGACGCGTGTCCCGGCAGCCAGAATCCCGGCCGTTACGTCTCTGGGCGGAGGAGGGCCTTCCGCCTGACTCTTGCTTCTCCATCCGCCCTGTCCGTCCCTGTCTCGCGACGTTCCGGCAGGCCCTTGCCGATCGGAGTTCGTCGGAGGACACCCCTGCCGTGTTGGGCCGTGCTCCTGAACGAGCGCGCAGCGCAGGCGGGACGCCCCAAAACACAGGCAGGTTTCCGAGACTGTTTTTTTCAAGCGAGGGGCATCGACCGGCAGGAATGCCGGCCGCCTAGCTCACCGCCTTTCGGCAGGCGAACGGATCCCGGCCCGAAGTTCTTCGGGAGGCTCAGGGGAGAGAAGGCCTATCCGGTAAAGCGGCGGGCTTCCGCTGGACATGCTTCCGGGGATAGGGTTAAATATGAAAGCTGGAAAGAGCGGCTATACCGATACGCTTCAGCCGAATGGGGGTGACAGTGAAAAAGGCGCCGTTACAGGAACTGTTGCGGGAGATTGACGAGAACAGGACTTTGTTGCGGAGGCGCGGACCGCTCAAGGCGATCGAACAAAAGTCCGTCGATACCCATTTCCGGATACTCAACACATTCACGTCAAACGCCATCGAGGGGAACAGCTTTTCGTACCTGGATACGAAGCTTTGGCTGGTGGACGGGATCACGGTCGCGGGAAAATCACGCAACGAGCTCCTCGAGGTGAGCGGCCACGGGGCCGCGTTCGATTCCATGCTGGCTATCGCCCGTGAAAGCACGCTGGACGGCATATCCAAAAATCTTCCGGACATAATATTGCGGTTGCACAGGATGTTTTACCGCGAGATCGACCCGGAATTCGCCGGAGTCTTCCGCGAAAGCGACGTGATAATTTTCGGATCCCCCCTGAAGCCGCCCGGTCCGGAGTTCATCGGCGACTTCATGGACGATTTCCGCGTATCGTTCGCGGAGAACAAGGATAGGCTCCATCCGGTCGTTCTGGCGGCTTTCGCGCACCTGGCACTGGTGCAGATCCATCCGTTTGTAGACGGAAACGGGAGGACGTCTAGGCTGTTGATGAACCTGATCCTGGTCAACGGGGGATATCAGATCCTCAGCTTTAACATGAGGGACAGGAATAGGTACTACACCGCCCTGAGAAATTCCGATGATCAGCAAACCGTCGATAATCACTTTACTCGTCTCATCGCGAGACTTGAGTTGAAGGCTCAGAAGAAGTACATGGAGCTGATCCGGTTCAAGCCACCCGGACAGGACGCTTCCGGATCTGGACCGGGAGATGTGAAGCCGGGTGAGAAGCCGTGATTTCCGCGTGGACAGCACCGCGCTCCTCCGCGGTTTCGCGTCCGGACGATCTGTGATGGGACGCCAACGCGGTGCCGCGGGTTAATTCGGCGTATAGGTGATCAGCCCCAAGATCCATTCCGGCTCGCGGTCCCGAGCCTCCGCTCCGCCCTTCTCGAGCCCCACCGATGTTCGTGGAAGCCCAGGCCACCGGCATATCCCGAACGGGCGGAACCGTCATGAGGATCATTTGCCGGGTCCGGCCCTGCCTCTGCGCTCCATGCTCGCGACAGCCCGGGGCACGGTGAGGAATGCCTGCAGGTTTACCGCCGGGGCGACCTGGGATCTCTTGATCCGTCGGCCCTTGCCTCGGACGGTCGGGAGAAACGACGGGACGATCACGGTCCTGGGCGAGCCAGGTTGGCCTTGCCGGATTACCGGGTCCCTCTTCTTCTGGCGGTTGATCAGCGTAGCCACTGCGTCCGTTGCACCTGGCCCACGCTGTCCATCGTAATAAGGCGCAGGACTCGGCGGTCCGATGAGAAGGACGAGAGAGAGCCGTGAAGCCGGGGTGTCTCGGTCGAGGCGGTCGAGGCTGTCGACGCCGGAGAAAGTCGCTTGTGAAAGCGAGGACAGATTGACCGGGGAAAGCGGTTACCGGCATG
>JAISFS010000125.1 GCA_031263485.1 Deltaproteobacteria bacterium
CGCGAAGGCGCTGGCGGATAGCGATGGGGCTTTGGGTCCGGGCCCCCCGCTCCGAACGGCACCGCCTTCGCGCTGGGCAAGGCCTTCGCGGCCTTCGGGACGCACGAGGATGCGGCGGATCTCTACTCGATGGTGCTCGAGTATAGGATCGGGATCGTGCGCAGGCTCTGAATCGAGGGCCGGGATCGGAACAGGGTCGGGATCATGCTCGACAACGACCTGTCCCATGAGGCTGCGGAGTGGCTAGCGTTGGTCCTCTTGCCATAGGGCAGTCGGAGATTGTCGCCAAAAAGCTTCGACACGTGCATGACTCCATGTCGGGGACCCTGGCGAGGAAGACACCGCTACCCGGGAAGCCTCCTTGCCCCCTTTCTTGGTACTTCTGGTTGTCGGCGAATGGTTTCAGGCATCGGAACTCCAGGTATACCTCTAATGGGCCAGCCAGGAGGGCCTTCCCCCCGGCTTCTATATCTGCCGGTAGCCCCTCAACGTATTTGAAGCACCGGGCACGCCTCGATCCTCGTGGAAGCATTATAGACGTTGGGCGATCCCGACCCAAGTTTAACATTGACATGATTTTATTCAATAATTCAAGGGATTTACCCTTGAAATTTTTCCCCCAATTTCTCGGGAGTGTCAAGAACGGCGCCAACCGCCGTCCGGGTTCGCTCTTGGGAGGCCGGTTCGGACCGTCTCCCCAGAGGCTGTCCTGGACGCCTTGCCCATCGTCCCTGTTGCCTGTGCCTCGGCAATGACGACTGCGGCGCCTCTCCTCGATGCGGTCCCCTCGATCGCGCTGAAATCCTGGGGGGCGGCCCGGCAGTACCGTACAGGCCTGCCGGGCAGCAGGCCGAAATTCCTGCCCCGGCCCGACCGGTCCTGCAGGCCGGTCAGGGCCGGGATTCTCACCAGTTGGCGGCCAGCGGACCGTCCCATTCGCGGCGTTGAACGGCCTTGACCTCGTGGATCTCCGGTCCGCGGCCCATGCCCAGTGCCTCGTAGTACGCCTCCGCCTCCGCGATCGGCGCCGTGGACGCCGCGATCAGCACGTCCGCGTCCAGGCCGTTGGCCTTGGCGACCAGCACCACCAGCTTGTGGGTCTCCAGGTTGCCCCTGATCGTTTCCCAGCCGTCGCGTATGCCGGCCGCCTTGAGCTTCAGTCTTATGTGGTTCACCAGCTGATAGGCCAGGCACGCGATGAAGACGTGGGCGTCCGTCCGGCGCTCCGAGCTGTGGTAGACGGGCCGCAGGCCCAATTCGGACTTGAGGCACCTGAACACGCTCACGACGTCCGTCAGGCAGAAGCAGAGCCTTATCGCCTCCCCCGTCTCCAGGGAGAGGTCGTTCGTCCTGATGCAGGAGACGCCAGGGCATTCGGCCTTGCTCCCGGGGATCCCCACCCGGACGCACGTTATACTTGCCGCCTTCGCGGGATCGTCCCCGCAGGGGACGACCGTGATCCTGAAGTGTCTGGCCACCCCGTAGGCCTTCTTGATCCTGCCGATCCGCTCGTGGACGCGGTCGATGCCCTTGCGGGTCCTCGGCCGGGAGAGGCCGTCGGCGAGCTTTCCGATCTCCGCCTCGAACCTGGCGCACCTCGTCCCGACGATGTCAAGGTCCTTCCTCTCGCGACCGTCGGTGTGGCACCAGATCATCGCGAAGTTCCCGGAGGGGTCCACCGTGCGGCAGGCGCGGACCACGGTCCCCGCATCGGTCTCGAAGCGCGCGGCCCTCCGGGCGTCGAATTCCGCCTTCGATCCGCGGCTGGCGACCACGTACCTGCGGCCCGAGGATTCCATGAGCTCCAGGTTGGCTTTGGTGGATATGCCCTTGTCCATGACAACCAGATCGCAGTCCCTCATGCCGATGCCTTCGAGCATGCCCGGGAGCGTGGAGGGCTCCGATACGTTGCCCTCCAGTATCCTTGAGCCGACGATGTAGCCGTTCTCGTCGACGCTGACGGCGAGGGTCACGAGCCTGCAGTCGCTCCGCTTGGCCTTGCTGTGCCCTCTCCTGGCCTTGGGGTTGCCCTTGCCCTGGCCCTCCAGGTGAACGTTGGTGAGGTCGTAAAGGAACGTTATCCTCCGTCCGCGCCAGGGGGAAAGCCTTGCCCTGAGCAGGGCCTCGATCGCGTCCTTATGCTCCATGAGCGCGTCCGCCGCCCTGTGAAGCGTCATCTCGTTGGCCTTCGTGAAGTCGAACCCTATGAGCTGGCCCAAGGCGGTCAACTTCCGGAGCCATCTGAGCGTCTCCCTTTCGCTGGCCGGATGGGCCATCCTCGCGATCACGACCGCCGTGACGATTATAGCGGTCCTGAGGCTGAGCCCGCCGCCCGTCAGGCTCTCGATCAGGCCGATCTCCCTCGCGGCCTGCAGGGCCACCTCCTCCGTGCCGAGGGTATTGGCCGAGACGGCCCGGATATCGCCTGCCCTTACCAGGATGTCGGCCGCCTCCTCTCCCGCCGTCTGCCCGGAGGGCCGCCCGGGCTTCCTCGCCGCCGCGGCGAGGCTCCGGTTTCTCGTGATGAGGCTCCTCAACGCCAGAGCCAGCGCACGGATCCGGAAAGCCGTCTCCTCGTCCACCTCCGGGATCAGGGTGGGGTGCGGCTTCCCCTCGATCTCGTCGCAGAGGTACGGCCAGCACTCCTTCGGGAGGCTGAAGCCGCTGGGAAGATTCGCGAGGGTCACGGTCCGCCACTCGCCGGGGCGGACCTTGACCTCCTCGACTATCGAGAAGTAGGTGCAGGTCTCTTTTCCGGAGAGGGTCTGCCTGAAGCCCTTTTTAGTCTTAATGCGCATGTCATCTTATATCAGATGTTATGAACAGGCGCAAGAGATATTTTATATATTTTTTAAATGACTTTGATGGCTAAACAGGTTTTAAATTCTAAATATATATAATTATACATAATTAATGATATATATTTGAGAGGATAAAATTATTCGATCGATCTTTAATGGTTACGGTTGTATCTGCAAGGATATTTACATGGCTATAGTCATTATCTGTCTCATTAAAAACCTTAGATATATGCCAAAGATTAAAATTTATAGCTTGAGTGCTCGTCCTGCCCGCTCCATGGCTCTGACATTGAGTGAAGGGTGGCGGAAGCTAGCTCTGAGGGGAAGACTCCTGGCTGGAACCGTGCCTCGGGGCTCCTGGAGGAGGACCCTTTGTTAAACTTGGGCCGGGCCGCCCTGAGGCCACCGGAGGGCCCCGCAACGGCCTCCCCCCTGACCTCACCGAAGGCGTCACGGAGGGCTATACAAGCCGACAATGATCTGATATATATTGTGTTTTTTCGTCTGCAAGCTACTGCCGCCAGTCCGATTCTTGCCGGATAGGCGCCGTAAGCCTGGCCCCATGGCACGGGCCCCGCCAAGCCTCCGGCTGGCCGGGTACCCGACGGTCGCCGCCGGGCGTAAAGCCACGGGCGGATGCCGGGGCCTTGACGCACGCCGGGGCGGGCAGGAGCCTTCCGGAGAACCATGGCAGGACACGTCCTAATCGTCGACTACGGCTCCCAGTTCACGCAACTCATCGCCCGCAAGACGCGGGCGCTGGGCTACTACGCCGAAATCCTCCCCGCAGGGCTCCCTGTCGGGGGACCCCTGGCCCAAAAGCCCGGAGCCCTCATCCTTTCCGGGGGACCGGCAAGCGTTGACGAGCCTGGGGCCCCGAAGCTCGACCCCGCGCTTGTCGCGTCCGGGCTCCCCACGCTGGGCATATGCTACGGCATGCAGCTCCTGGCCCAATCCCTGGGTGGCAGGCTCACCCGCGAAGCCCACGGCGAGTACGGCCCGGCGGAGCTCACCCCCTCCGGGCCGTCGCCCCTGTGGCGGGCCCTGAACGGCTCTGGCAGGATCAGGGTGTGGATGTCCCACGGGGACCGGGTGGAGCTGCCCCCGCCGGGCTTCGAGGTCACCGCGCGGACGCCCGATCTGCCCGTGGCCGCCATGGAGGACCGCGAGCGCCGGATCTTCGGGCTCCAGTTCCACCCAGAGGTGCATCACACCGAGAAGGGCGCCGAGATCCTGGAGGCCTTCCTCAAGGAGGCCGGGCTCTCCGCCGGATGGAGGATGTCCTCCTTCGCCAGGGAGGCCGTGGAGACCATCCGGGAGACCGTGGGTCCCGACGGCCGCGTGCTTTGCGGCCTCTCCGGCGGGGTGGACTCCACCGTGTGCGCGGCGCTTCTGGCCCGCGCCGTGGGCCCCCGGCTCCACTGCGTCTTCGTGGACAACGGGCTCCTGAGGCTTGACGAGGCCGAGGAGGTCGCCCTGGCCTTCCGGAACCTGTACCCCGAGCTGGACCTCACCGTGGCCGACGCCTCCGAGGAGTTCCTGGCCAGGCTCGAGGGGGTCACGGACCCGGAAGAGAAGCGCCGCCGGATAGGCCACACGTTCATAGACGTCTTCAAGCGGGAGGCCGCGAAAAAGGGCCGCCTGGACTTCCTGGCCCAAGGCACCCTGTATCCCGACGTCATCGAGTCCGTCTCGCCCCAGGGCCCCTCGGCGCTCATCAAGAGCCACCACAACGTGGGCGGCCTCCCCGAGGAGCTGGGCTTCACCCTCATCGAGCCACTGAAGTTCCTCTTCAAGGACGAGGTGCGCGAGCTGGGCGCGGAGCTCGGGGTGCCGGACGAGCTCCTCTGTCGGCACCCCTTCCCCGGCCCGGGACTCGCCATCCGGATCGTCGGCCCCGTGGACCGGGATTCGCTGTCGCTTCTCCGCAAGGCGGACGCCATCGTCCGCGAGGAGCTCAAAGGCTTCGGGCTGGACCGGGCCGTCTGGCAGGCCTTCGCGGTGCTCCTCCCGGTCAGGAGCGTGGGGGTGATGGGGGACGGCAGGAGCTACGGCCAGGCCGTGGCCGTGCGCGCGGTCACGAGCGTGGACGCCATGACCGCCGACTGGGCCAGGCTCCCGGACGAGCTGCTTGCTCGCTTTTCCTCACGCATCATAAACGAGGTCCCCGGCGTCAACCGGGTGCTTTACGACATCTCGTCCAAGCCGCCCAGCACCATCGAATGGGAATGAAGGCGACTGCGGAGCCAGATGGACGGCCCTACGGCGCGGGAGGGACGGCCCCCGCGGAGCGGGAGGCGCGAACAGCCGGTTGCGGGCGTGACGGACTGCCGGGTGCGGGAGGTGCGAACAGCCGGGTGCGGGCGGGACGTACTGCCGGGTGCGGGCAGATGGCCCCTGCGGACGGGGCGGGGTGAGGTTCGAAGAATTGGCTCGCCGAGGGTCCAGCGCCCGAGATCCTCTGGAGGCCGCACGACACGCCTAGACCCTTACGGGTCGGGGAGGGCATGATTAGATGAGTCAGTCCACAATAGACACGTCAAACGATCCTGAAGGAACTCTCACTGACATGACCCTGGCGGACGGCCACAGTCCCGGCGAGGCCAAGGGCAAGCCGATCAGGGACGAGAACGAGTACTACCTGGACCTGGTGAGGGATCACGAGATAAAGTTCATCTTCGTCACCGGCGGCGTCCTGTCGTCCCTGGGCAAGGGCCTGGCCGCCGCCTCGCTCGGCTGTCTCCTGAAAAGCATGGGATACCGCGTGGCAATGCAGAAGATGGACCCCTACCTGAACACCGACGCGGGCACCATGAACCCCCTCCAGCACGGGGAGGTATACGTCACCGGCGACGGGGCGGAGACGGATATGGACCTGGGCCATTACGAGAGGTTCCTGGACCTAAGCCTCTCCAACGACTCCTGCTTCACCTCCGGCTACATCTACAAAAGCGTCTTCGACCGGGAGCGCAGGGGCGCGGAGGGCGACTACAAGGGCAAGACGGTCCAGATAGTCCCCCACGTGACCGACATGATAAAGCACATGATTTTGAGGCTGGCCGCCAAAGACCCGCCCCCCAAGATCATCATCGTGGAGATAGGCGGCACGGTCGGCGACATCGAGGGGCTCCCATTCCTGGAGGCTGTCCAGGAGCTCCGGGCCGACCTCTTCTCCAGGTACCTCGAAGATCCCCTGAAGGCCAATGTCCAGAAGGGCGCCGGTCTCGGAAAAAAATCGCCTGCCTTTTGGCGCCGCGTCAATCCGAGCCCGCCGTTGCCGCTGGACATCCAAGCGGTCCTGCCGCAGGACATCGGGCAGGGTCCCGCGCCGGAAGCCGGGCCGGGCCCCGCATCGGTAGCCGGACCCAACAGCCTGAACGGCGCCAGGCCCGTCGCGAAATTCCTCACCAGCAACTCCATCTCCATCCACCTGTCCTACCTGCCATTCCTGAAAGGCTCGGGAGAAACCAAGACCAAGCCCACCCAACACTCCGTCAAGGAGCTCCGGGCGGCCGGGCTGCGCCCGGACATCATCATCTGCCGGAGCGACGAAGAGATATCCGACTCGTCCATCAAGAAGGTTGCCAGGACCTGCGCCCTGCCCATCGAGCGCGTCATCAGGTCCAACCAGCTGGATGACGTCTACTCTCTCCCCCAACATTTCGCGGATCAGGGGTTGCCCCAGAAGGTCTGCGACCTCCTGGGCCTTGACTCGAAACGACCGGTGGACATAGGGCCGCTCAACGACTTCTCCGCCAGGCTGAAGAGCATAAAGAAATGCGAAAACGCGTTGCAGATAGCGGTCGTGGGCAAGTACGTGGAACAGGACTCGGAACCCCTGCAACCGCTTCCCGCCCCCGATCCCGACTCCGCCCCCCGCTCGCGAGACGAGTATCTGGAGTCCTACAAGTCGGTGACGGAGGCGCTCACACACGCCGGGGTCAGCCTGGATCGCCACGTCGAAATCCATCTGCTGGACGCGGACGATCTCGCGTTGGAAACGGTCCTCCACGAGAGCGAACGTCTGGGCCGCACAGTCAAGGCAGACGACCTGGACCCGAAAGTGCTCGTCGACGCCGTCGGGAAAAAGCTCAAGGACTTCGACGGCATCCTCGTGCCCGGCGGCTTCGGGCTCAGAGGGACGAATTCCATGATAGCGGCGATAATGTATGCCAGGGAGGCAAAGAAGCCATTCTTCGGCATCTGCTTCGGCATGCAGCTGGCGGTCGTCGAGTTCGCGCGAAACGTTCTCGGGCACGACCATGCCCGCTCGCAGGAGGTTACGCACGAGATCGAGAAGGAGCAGATGCGCAAGCAGGAAGAGCTGACCTACGAGAGGGACGCGGGCAAGAGACGCAAGCTCAACGAGGAGATAGTCAGGCTCGATGGCATGAAAGACAAGGTTGCCGAGCACTTCATCTACTTCATGCCCAACTGGTACGACTACCTTACCGACGATATGAAAAAAAGGCACATCAACGACGACAAGGGAGGCACCATGCGCCTGGGGGTCCATCCCTGCTTCCTGTACCCCGACACCAAAGCGTTCAAAGCCTACAACGATCTCTACGACGAAGGATGCCGGAGCGCCAACGCTACGGGCAGGCTCGACTACGCCTACAACGAACCGCCCCTCAACCTCGCCTTCAACGCGTTCGGCTGGAAACCAGTATCCAAAAGACAGAACGAACTTAACGAGTTGACCCTGCACGCCGATAGGCTCGGCCTCTTGACGGTCTACGAGCGCCACAGGCACCGCTATGAGGTTAACCCCGAACCAGACGCAAATCTGCTTGCCCTCCTGACCAAGGGAAAGAACGGCTTGAAGCTCGTCGCGAGCGGCAAGTCCCCCGAGTTGGAGGGATGCGCGGATTTGATCGAGATAATGGAGTTGGATCCCCACCCGTGGTTCGTGGGTTGCCAGTTCCACCCAGAATTCCTGTCGCGGCCCCTGCGACCGCACCCTCTCTTCCACGGGTTCGTCAAGGCAGCCATCGCTTACCACGATAATCCCGACGAACGCGGTTCGCATTCGGCGGATGATACGGCGGAGCCGCATGCGCCCGATGCCTAAGGCTTGGCCTGCCTCGCGCGACTCGCGCGACTCGCGTAGCGTCGCGTGGCGTTTCCGATGAGGGATGGCCATCGGCTTGACTTCCCGACCCGCCCGGAACATGATTATCCCGGCCTTAAAGCGTAGCGGTTCTCCGCGCCCCGCGACCTGTACGCACGGAGCGGTCCCCGGAACCGCCTTCCCGGAAAGAGCGCACGGAAGCTCCAGGTAACGCTGATTTGGCGCCCTGCCGCCGAAGATCCAGTATGCCTCTGATCATGAAGCGCACCGGTGACGGTCGGATATCGTTCGGATATCGTTCGGGAGGAATGCGACAGGGAACGGCCGGAGCTCAGTGCCGCAATGCCGACCCAGTCGACGGCCGAAGGAGCGAAGCTGACAGACCCGATCTGCCGTAAATCTACCGTAACCGCCCCTTCGAGGATCTGGGCACTCCTATCATTTCGCGATAAATAGGGCCGCAGTAGAAGAATTAGTGTACAACTTCGCCGTGCCTCTTACCGAACCGGCCGAGGCACCCAACGGCAACGATTGGACGGGCACGGTGACCGCGGGGGAAATCGAAGGGATAGAAGGGACAAGGGATATACGGGACAGGGATAGAAGGGACAAGGGATAGGGATAGACGGGACAAGGGATATACGGGACAGGGACAGACGGGACAAGGGATAGGGATAGACGGGACAAGGGATATACGGGACAGGGACAGACGGGACAGGGACAGACGGGACAGGGACAGACGGGACAAGTGACAGACGGGACAATGGGCCGGACGCCTCGCCGGTTCCGGCGAAAACGCCCCCGTGCCCGAGCGTCTCCGCCGTGCAGTTTCGGGCCTGTGCCATCGCGGACACCTGCCCGCATCGCGCATGCGGCTGGATGCATCGACCGGGACGACCAGGCGGGCCAACGTGCGAGCCTCTAGTTCCCCCGCCCCTCTTCAGGCCCGACTTCCGGAGCGGCCTTCCAAGCGTGCCTTTCCAGCTCCATGCGGATGTCAGCCTGCCGACTGACCGCATACTTGGCGTTCACGCTCCCGCGTTTGGCTATCCGCCCGTAGCCAGCTTCCGCCTTGCCCAACATATCCAAAGCCTCTTTCAGATTCCCCGTCCTCGAGAGAGCCCAACTCAGGTTGTCGGCGGCGATAACCGCGAACTGGTGGTCGGGGCCGAGCGAGCGCTCGGCTCGCAAGAGCGCCTCCGCTAAACGCTCGCGGGCCCCTTCCCAGTCGCCGAAGCTGGCGAGCGACATGCCCAGGCCCATCAGGCAGCAGATGGTCGCGACATGATCGGGCCCGAGCCCGGCTTCCCTGTCGGCCACCGCGCGGTTGATGACTCCCGCCGCCTCCTCCGCCCCGGCAGGGTCGATCGCGAGCGTTTCGAACAGTCTCATGAGCGCCATCTCGGTCTTCGGATGCCCAAGCCCCAGCGACCGCTCCGTCCTTTGGAGCCCCTCCCTCATGAGCTTGAGCCCGACCTCTCGGTCCGAGCTGCTGGCGATGTGGTAACCCGCTCGAGTGAGGAGCATCAACGTGAGCGGATGACACTCCCCGAGAATCTCCTCCGCCGCGTTCAGCGCTTCGGCGTATAGCCCGCCGGCCTCTGGGTGCTTCCAGCGCGAGAGCTCCATGGCCAATTCCGCCTTGGCGTTTATGGACATGAAGCTGGGGTCCAGTCGGTCGATCTCCCGTCTGAACGCGGAAACGGTCCTCTCCACCCCCTCGCCGAAGAAGAGGTTCGGGCGCTCGGAGCCGCCCGTGCCCGCGAGACCGGGCATCTCCGCCCCATGCCGGGCCGACACCGCACACCCTTCGGAGCGCCCGGAACGTTCCCGCAGGCTATTGCGGAAATCCCTCAGCATCATGCTACGGATAATCACCAGACGATCCGCCAAATCGAGCGGCTCGACGGAATGCTTGCCACCGATGCCGTCCTTGCCGTCCATACCGAAAATCCCTTCTGCGCCCTGCCCGCCGGGTAAAGGGCCGACAGGGGAAACGCTACGCCTGAGCGCGGACCGCCCCGGCGAAGGCTCCCGAGGGCTCCGTTCCCTCAAACGCCTTCGGGGGGACCCCGCAGGCGACCGCGAGGTCCTTCGCCCGGTTCAGGAACAGAGCGTCCGGGGCCAAGCGGGTGTAGACCATCGTCTTACACCCCTGACCAGGCCACGGTTCGGCGACCCGACCGCATGCTACGGCATGGCGCGGATGTCGGTGGCGCCCCCAGCCCCTCGCGGGTATTGCGGAAACACCGCTACCTTCACGGTCTCGATGGAGACCGCCGCATCGCGGGCCAGCCGCAGGGCGGGGAGGCCCGGATCGCCCGCCCCGGCGCTGACGAGGCCGTCCAGGCGCAAGACGCCAGCCGTGAGGCGGGACGACCGCAAGTGACGTAGGGAGTCGAGGAGTCCGGCGCCAAAAAGCGCCTGGAGCCCGTCCAGCGCTTCCCGGGCGGGCTCGCCTGATCCCCGTCCTAACGTTTGGACCGAGCGGCCCGGGATAGCCCACATCGTCTCGGGGATGTCCCAGCCGCACCGGCCGATTCGCCCATTAAGCTCCTGCTCCGGGATCACGGGGCGGATCCCGTATCTTTCCGGACAAGCAGCTCTTCACAGACCGCGACCGCCTCCCAGATGATTTTGAGACCCTGCGGCCAGGACGCGGGCCCGTCCCGCCTGAATCGTCAGGCAGAGCGAGACAGCGGCCCGGCAAGGCCTTTACCGGCGCGGTGGACCTCGGCGAGTCCGCGGACGCGAGGCAACCCGCTCGGAGGGGAGAAGACGGACTTGCCGACCGCCGAGACCTCCTTCAGGAGGCCACCTCACCGCCGCGCGACGGCGCCGGGAGGAAAGCCAAGGAAGACCGGAGTCAATGCGTCAAGACGACAAGGCAAGACGACAAGCTCCATAAGGGTCAGGACTGAAACCGGACCGCGCAAGGGGAGCATCATCATGTTCCGTCACGGGCCCCGTCGGCGAAAACCCACGCAATTGCCGACAGGACTAAGATTCCGGCGGAGGATGCCGGATAAAAAAGTTTCGGTCGCTCATCACCGGGAGCACCCGAGGGAACACCCGTATGGACGAGGCCGATTTTGGGCTATAATTTTAACCACACATCCCGGATGGCTGTCAAGGGTTTTCTGCGGCCATACCGCATCCTGCATCCCTAATTACCCGATCCACTTCCTGCGGAATATGGAAGGACACCTGCCTTCCTATTGACCGAAGGCCGGGAAAAAACCGGCCATGCGGCGGCTCAAAGGGGCCGGTCGCCGGGATTCATGGCCGAAGAGGGGCAGGACTAAGGCGAAATCCGCCGCCATGTCTGCGGCAAGATCTGTCATCGGGGAACTTGACAGATCCCCCGGACTTGCCCGAAGGGCGGACGCGGACCTGCAGGGCGGACGCGGACCTGTAGGGTGAACGGGGACGGAGAACCGGGCCTTAAGGGCGTCAGGGAACTCGTCCGCAACGCCGAAACTGCCATTCATACAGACGGCGGGGGACAGGCGCAGGAAAGCGCGGAGCCCGTAACGGACGAAAGCGACCGTTCAACGGTCTCTGCAAGGAGCCGCACGTCTATGATGCGGAACCTGTTGTCCTTGAGCGGGCCCGGAACCGTTCGGCCTCCGGGCAGACGCAGACTTTCAACCGGTCCAGGGAATCAAGGGAGTCAGCCTCGGCGGCAGTCAGACCTGCAGCGCACGGAAGCCGACCTCCAGGCGCTCCTGGACGTCCATGAACCGGCACCTCGGTGTCCTCAATGCGCCCGGTCATGGAGCGCCTGCCGCTCTTTCCTGAGCGTCTCGGACACGCACCTGAGCGTCTCGGGCACGCAGGCCCGGAGCCCTGGACGGACCAGAGCCTATCCCCCGGTACACCATCCGGGGCCCCGAAAGGCAACGGCCCAGAGCGCGGTCACTCGCGCTCGCCGAAACGACCCATGATCATCTCGCTAGCCGCCTCGAGCGCCCTCTCCGCATCGCGCCCCCTGGCGTAAAGGGTGACCTTGGTGTTGCAGGGGCAACACAGGCTGATGAGATCCAGGACGCTCCTCGCGTCCGCGCGGAAATCGCCTTTCTCAACGTAGATCTCGCAGTCGAAGGGCTCGACGGCCAGGGAGAGCCTGACCGCGGCCCGGGAGTGAAGCCCCAGGCGGTTTCTGATCACGGCCACCTCTGACATGTAAGGCTCGCCGCCATCGTCCGAGGCCACCATCTCCATGGCGAAGCCGGGGAAGAGGCCATCGTCCTTGTAAGCGTCGATGGCGCCGACGGCCTCGGCCCAGGAAAAGCTGCTGCGACCGGCCCAGGGGGTGTTGGCGGAACCGTGCCAGGTCGGCATGTTACTGGTTGCCCCGGACATCGGGGCCTCGAGGCTTGCGGACGAGCGGGCCGCCTTCTCGTTCTCGGGCTTCCGGCCGTCGGTTGCCCCGAGGGTATCAGCGGATTGCGTGGAGGTGTTCGATTCGTTGGTCTCGCTCGTCGCGGTTTCGGCTAGGGACGCTATCCCGTTCCCGAACGCTTCCGGCATAAGGCCTCCGTGCGGCCGGAGACTGGCTCCGACCTTCGGTTTCTGTTCAGTCCGGCCCGGACTGACGGCGCGGCGCGAGGCGGGACCGGGTCCCGCGGTGACCCCAGCCGCCCCGTGCTGACGGCTCGGGGCGGCTAGCGGCACTTCGCCGCGCAGGCAAGGATAGATTGGGGCCTCGCGGCCAAATGCGGCCCGAGGCAGACAGACGCCCCTTGCGGGGGAGGCGGCTCTTAGCGTGACGCGCGGGCCGCAGGCTCGGATCCTTCAGAGTCGTGGCACGGAGTCACTTGTCCCCCGTGAGGTTAGCCGCGTCCCGCATCGGGCCGCCCGGGGGCATCGGAGCCTGGAGCCTTGGACCGTGCCGGCAAGGCCAGGAGACCAGATGTCCGCCGAAGCCGTTGCAGAAGGGTTTCGGTCTTGGCCCGGCTTCCCCCAGGCCCGACTGTCGTCCGGGTCCGGTTATCGCCTTGAGACGGCTAACGCCTTGCCCGACGTCCCCGGGCTAGGTTCCCCCCCGGGCCCGGTTATCGATTGGCGTGACATCGCTTGGTCCAGCCAGCCCGGATCCGAAAGATGCCGAAGGCATCGTTCCCTGCGTAAATTCAGGCATGAGGGGCCGCCCCTTCAGGAAGGCCCTGAAGCCGCTCCTTTCACGCGCGGTTTCCTGAGGCGTCTTAAAGGCCGCGGTTCCTTTAAGGTAAGTCGCCGTCATGCGCTTGGCAAGGGCCAGATCGGCGGAGGATATCCGCCCTGGATACATGGCGGGGCATGAGGCCCGCCCGGCGACCTTGACAGGCATTATGGGACAAATTACCTAAAAAAGCAACGAAAATGTCCAAAAGTCAAAAAACGAATAATGCTGTCTAAAGATCCACTGGCCTCAGGCAGGGATATCCTGAAAATCGACCCCTATCAGACATAGGGCCGGATCCGTCGGGCAGTTTCCTGCCTGACAATAAGCCGTAAGGCTTCAGGGAAACGACCGGTTCCTGTAAAAAGGCTTCGTGGTCACATTTCATCTTCTTCATCGGTTTATTCAGCGGATTCTTCGATGGAGGAGTCATCAGCCTGGCGGGCAAGGTACGGGCCGCAACCTCTCTCGGCCGCCTCCCCAGCGGCACGGCAACCGGGACGTTATGCAGAATACGGCCGTCCTGAAACCGATGCCTGATCCTTGACCCCATCCGGCACGGGGAGATCAACGTGACCGGCAACGGGGCGGTTTCGGACAGGGATTCAGAGCCGCAGCGAGAGGGGCCTAAAGCTCTCTCTCCCTCATGACTCCAGCTTCATCTCAGGTTTTATCTGCGTCTGCGTCTTCAAGGCGGAGACCATGATCACGCAGGCCCGCTATGGGGAGAAGCGGAGCTAAAGCCTCTCGCGTGACCGACATGATCAGACATGTGGCCTCAGGCAGAAACAAAGTCCCCCCAGCTCATCATGCAAAGACAGTCTTCGCTCCCGGCGACGGCAAGGTGATCCGGCTCCAGTAGGCTGTCCTGAATCTCCGCGCCGAACCACCTCTCCGGATTCCTCGAGAAGCCTCCCATGCCCCGCCTCCCGTCGGCCGTCAACCCCCACTGCCCGACCGGACCCCACTGTCGACCGAGGCAGGAAAACGACCCGCTCCGCTTGACGCGGGCAACATCTGGGGACTTCCGGCAGGGAGTGCGGCTCCGAGGCGCGTACCTCGACGATCCGCGGTCCTGACGCGGGGGTGCAGCCCCGGGATTTTCCGGGCCAGCTCCTCCGAACCTGGCGTATTTCGACGTAACGCGTCAGAATAATCCGCATCGATGGATGGTGTCCCGAAGCTCAGGACCCGTCCCGGGGCGCCGATCTGAGAATCGCCTCGGCAAGCACGTCCGCCGCGAGCGCGCCGAGCCAGCTCTCGCCGCAGGCCGGGCCCCCGCCGGTGGCGAGCGCGAAGACCGTGTCCCCGTCGTAGAGGAGGTGCGCCGGGTAGATCGCCCGTGCCAGGCCCGCCGACGCCATGCGGGCCAGCCTGAGCGCGCCGAGCCTGCCCAGCGGGGCGTTGGTCGCGACCGCGGCCAGGGTCGTGGCCTCCGGCACGCCCCCGCCCTCGCCCGCCGCCGGGGGGTCGCCCGACAGGAGCATGTCCATTATCTCCTTCCGATCCGCGAACCCGCCTTCCGGGCGCCTCGCGCCGGACACTATCCTGCCCGTGGAAGATTCCACGACGCTCCCCAACGGATTCACCACCGCGATGGCCGCGAGTTTCAGCCCCGAGGGGAACTCCAAGCCGTACGAGCCGACGCCGGAGGGGCTCCAGAGCCCCGGGCCGGCGATCCTGCCCGAGAGTGCCGAGACTCCCGCCCCGCAGGGCCCGCCGGTCAAGGGCGCCTTCGAGGCGGCCAGGGCGGCCCGCAGGCCAGTCGACTCGTCCGGCAGGGTCCCCTCCGAAAGGTTGCCTGGATAGTCGTAGATGACCGCCGCGGGCACCACCGGCACCTTCACGCCCCCGGCTTCGAAGCCCGCGCCCATGTCCCTCAGCGCCCGCATGACCCCGGAGGCGGCTGCCAGCCCGAAGGCGCTCCCTCCCGCCAGGCACAGCCCATGCATGGTCCCGGTCAAGGCCTCCGGCCGCAGGGCCTCCGTCTCCCGACTGCCCGGCGCGAAGCCCGGGGTCCAGCACGCGCCGACCGCGCCCTTCGGGGCAAGGATCGCCGTGCAGCCCGTCCGGGCCTCCGGCTCCTCGGCATGACCGGCCGACAGGCCGTCCACCTCGCTGACGGTTATCTCTCGCACTCGGCTCACCTCTTCCGTGCCTTCCCGCGACTCCGCGCCCGTCCTCGGCAAGCCCCGTCCTCTGGAGGAGCGGCCCTCGGTAAGACCCGTCCTCTGGAAGAGCGGCCCTCGGTAAGACCCGTCCTCTGGAAGAACCGTCATCCGGAAGACCGCCATCTCGGGAGGACTGCCCGCGACTGCTGGCGGGGGCGAGAGGAACGGCGCGTATGAGCAGGCGTCTGCAGGCCGCTGACGATTTGGCTGCGGTCCGCCGACAGATTGGAATTCCTTGACGGACATCACGTTCTGAGACAGATTACGCCCTCCTGCCCGTCCAGATCAAGCCGGCAGTCACGGAAACTCGAAATGCCCTGAGCCGGCGACTGACATGAAACCGAGCTCACGGCAAGCCTCCGACAAGACGGCCGGAAAACCGGCAAGCTAAAACCAAGCGGACAGGGAAATACCGATCGAAAAAACAGTTGGCCCGGAAAATGTCGACCGAAAGCCCAGATGGACAGGGAAACGCCGGCAAAAGCCCAGGCGGTCTGGGAAAAGTCAGCCGGAAACCCGTTCGGCAAGGGAGTTCCCTGACGAGGAAGCGCACCGGCAAGGAATGGACGGTCGAAAATCTCATCGGACATGGAGAGGCAAGTGAGCATCGGTCAAGGTAGTTCCGGAACTCAGGCCCGGGTATGTTCTCTCGCCATCGCGAGATTTTCCTCCGCGTTACCGCCGGTACCTCATTCCGCATCTGGACAACGCATGCCATACGGGTACTCGAAACTCACGAACCGCTCTCCCGTCAGGTTTCGGTTGGGCCAGACGTTCAACGGGGAAGCCGGCCCCTGGTCGAGTGCTGTCCCGGCGGACCCTTTCAGCCGTTCACGCGAAAGAAATGGCGGGAGAAGCCGTCTTGCCGCTTGAGCAAGGAAACCTGGGCATCTCGCCGGGTGCCGGGCGCCGGTCTACCGTCCGGACGGGACGGCCACAGAACGTCTGCCAACTCCATCAGGACGACAGCTCTTGCATTGCCGATTCGGTCGGGGTAACATTTGGAGGGAGTCGAAGCGGACCGCGCCCTGACACCCGGTGAACCGCAACCGCAGCTTCACGGGCATGCCCCCAGATCAGTTACCCGTTACCAGCGGCCGGTATCCCCGAACCGTCCGGGCGCTCCGGCGCCATTCTGACGAAGCAGCCTCGGTTCGCGTCACTCGCAGTGCGCACCTCGCCGACAGTCCGGCGGTACGCCGGCGGCACTGTATCGGCAACGCCGTACAGCGCCGGCAGCGCCATGTCAGATCGGCGGCGCAACACCGGAAACGCCGCGCGGCTGAGGCTGCGCCATGCGATGCCGTCAGTCCAGCGCGACGCCGACGGACGTTTGCCTTCATCTCAGAGGCAGGCTTCCTTATGTCATTCCCGCTCCCGCCCCGTACACGTGGAGAAAACGATGGCCTTGACTCTTTCCTACGAGGAACTCGCCGACATAGCCCTGAACTGGAAGCTTCCGGCCGACTCGCCCGACTGGGAGCTCGCCGACGCGCTCGGCGTCACGGCGGCGCACATAGCCGCGGAGTTCGGAGCGTTGCCGGACGGCTTCTCGCGCTGGGATCTCGCCAACTGCGACGGCGTGTCCGTAGCCCATCTTGCCGCCACGATCGGCAGGCTGCCCCCGGGCTTTGACCTCTGGGAGATCGCGGACGCGAGCGGCAGGACCGTCGCCCATGCCGCCGCGGAGGCGGGTCATCTTCCCGACGGCTTCCGCAGTTGGGAGCTCTTGGACGGGGACGGCGACACCGTGGCTCACGTCGCCGCGGGGTCCGGATGCCTTCCGGAGGATTTCGAACGCTGGGACCTCGCGAACCAGCGCGGAACACCGGTGGCCCACCGGGCCGCGACCTGCGGGCATCTCCCAGAATGGTTCGACCGCTGGGAACTGAGGGACGATTCGGCCTGGACCGTGGCCCACCTGGCCGCATGGGTAGGAACCCTGCCCCCGGACTTCGACCGCTGGGATCTGACGCTCCCGAGAGGCGCCACGGTCTATCACATGGCCGCCCTGAGCGGCCACCTCCCGGAGGGTTTCGACGGCTGGGAAATCTCCGACCCGGAAGGCTGGAGCGTCGCCCACTCGGCCGCATGCACAGGATTTTTGCCGTCCGGGTTCGACCTCTGGAACCTCGCCGACGGGCGCGGCCGCACCGTCGCCCGCATCGCCGCCGAGCACAGGACATTGCCGGAAGACTTCACTCTGTGGGAGCTCTCCTGCGTCGACGACGAGGGGCTTCCCGTGCCGGTCGCCCACCTCGCCGCCGCCAACTGGGGCCTTCCGGAGAGCTTCGACCGGTGGGGACTCGCCGATCGCGAGGGCAGGACCGTAGCCCACGTCGCCGCGGAAACCGGAAGCCTCCCGCCCGGTTTCGCCTCATGGGACCTCACGGACCGCCGGGGCCGCACCGTGGCAGAGACCGCCGCAGAAGCGGGGAACCTTCCGGAGGGGATCGAGGATTGGCGAGAACTCCTGGAGCCGGACGGCGGTCGGTAGCCGACCGCATCGAATGCGATAGCCGGCAATAACGGATGGACGATACAGCCGGGAACCTTTCGAATGCGCTTCCAGGCATGGATTCCGGAAACCCGCCGAAGACATGACCTTCCGCCTCTGCGGTGCGGGCCTGCAGCCCGTCACGTGACCAGGGTTCATCGAGTCCAGATCAGGACGGTCCGAACCAGACGCCGCAGGGTCAAGGTGGATACCGCGGGCTACCAGCGACGGCAGGGAGGGCGGGCCAGCCCAGTGAAAGGGCCGTCCTGTCAACCGCGAACGGACCGGTTTGGCGACTGTGAAGCTAGCGCATGTGCGGACTGCCCGCAACGCGTCGTACGTTTTGCAAGTGCCATTAGGCCCCGGAGCCCCAGGCGGAAGCCTGGCGAGCCTCGCGGGTGGCATAACGGCCCGCACGGCCAGCAGGCTCGCCGCAACGGAAACCGCCGGGGAGGCGCCCGGAACAGGAAACATGGCGGATAGCCGCGCGCAAGTTCCGGTCCCCCCTTCCAGAGGTCGAAGACGACAAAGCCTACGAAGACTACATGAAGACGCGGACGGAGCCGGGAAGGGGCCCGAACGCACCCGAAATCCTGGGCGAACCCTTCCCGCGACCCTCGGTCGGCTTTCGCGGCAACGAATGAAGGCTCAGGAAGAAAGCCGCCGCCTTCAGCGGGGAACCATGTCCCCCTTGCCCCGATACCGCCCGGAATCCGGGGGGCCGGACGACCGTCAAGCCGCCTCGGGGCCCGATCCGCGTGACCTGCGGCCAGGTACGGCAAGACAAAGACATTGGCGGCTTATCCGCGTTCCGAGCGGAAGCCTGCAGACGCTCCCCGGCCCCATGGCATCGGACGCGGCGGCCCGTCCATTTTATCGGGCCGGCCGAAGCCCAAGCGGGCGCCGACCACCTCCCCGGAGCGACCATGGGCTTACGGGCCCCTGAGGCCGGGGCAATCGGAGGCAACGGGCGGGAAAGATGGCGTCCGGCCGACTCGTCGCGAGGCCGGCCTGGAGGAATCGTCCCCCTGCCCGGCACCCCAAAGGCGCGGTCCGGGCAGGTCCTGTCAGGTTCCGGGAAGCGGCGGGATCGGGTGCCGACGCCGTACGGCGGAAGAGGGCCGGCCAACGCACGACTGCCGGACGGCGGCGGGCAAGGGCGGTCCCGGTCCCCCATAAGGCGTCAGACTGTCACTACGGGCTTGATGAGGTCCCTGGGCTTGTTCTTCATGAGCATGAGCCCCTTCTCGATCTGCTCGAAGCCCTTCATGCGGTGGGTAAGGAGGGGCGAGACGTCGAGCTTCCTGTATTTCAGGAGGTTCGAGAGGTACTCCATGTTCTTGCGGCCGCCGGGCATCAGCCCGCCCACGATCCTGATATGCCCCATGCCCACGCCCCAGTCCAGCCGTGAGATCTTGATGTAGTCGCCGGAACCCAGGTAATTCACGTTGGAGATGATGCCGCCGGGCCGCACGAGCTTCAGGGCCTGCTCGAAGGCGTCCAGGTTGCCGCCGGCTATGATCACCTTGTCCACGGGCTTTTTGGAGTTGGCCTCCTGGATCTGCTGGACGATGTCGCCCTGCTTGTAGTTCACCACGTCTGTGGCGCCGTACTTCCTGGCCGCCTCCTGGCAGATCTCCCGCGATCCCACGGCGAAGATCCGGCCCGCGCCGCGGAGGTTGGAGCCCGCCACGGCCATCAGGCCCACCGGGCCTATGCCTATCACGACCACCGTCTCCCCGTAGGCGACCTCGGCGTTGTTGGCGCCGTGGAGGCCCGTGGGCACCATGTCGGAGAGCATCACGCCCTCCTCGATGGACACTTCCTTGGGGAGCAGGGCCATGTTGCCGTCGGCCTGGTTCACGTGGAAGTACTCGGCGAAGACCCCGTCCTTGATGTTGGAGAACTTCCACCCGCAGAGCATGCCGCCCGAGTGCTGGGAGAAGCCCATCTGGGACTCCACCGATTCCCAGTCCGGCGTGATCGCGGGGATGATGACCGTGTCGCCGGGCTTGAAATCGCGCACGAGCGAGCCCACCTCCACCACCTGGCCGACGGCCTCGTGGCCCAGGATGAGGTTGGTGCGCTCCCCGATCGCCCCCTCCCAGACGGTATGCACGTCCGAGGTGCAGGGGGAGACGGCCAGAGGCCTCACAATCGCGTCCGTGGGGCCGCAGGCCGGCCTCTCCTTCTCGATCCAGCCCACCTCGTTCAGTTTCAGCATGGCAAAACCCTTCACCGCAACCCCCTTTCGTGATGCCGCGCCAGGCGGCGCAAGGCGGCTCTCAGGCCGCGCGTGAGTGATTGGCAAATGATACCAGGGCAGCCCCTGGCCTGTCTAATCCGCCGTGAAAACCCGTCCGCGCGGCGGCATTGGCAGGACGCCGGATAACCGGCGGTAGCCGCCGGCAGGTACCCGGGCGCCATCCGCACGGAAACGGCTGAAACCGAACCGAAACGGGACCGACCGCGGATGGACGACCCGGAAACGGAGGGCGTAACGGGCGAGTCGAATCGGAACATGCGGGAAAACGTGGAAGCAGGAAAACGAGGAAGCGTTAAAACCCGAAACGTGAAGGCGGGAGGACGGGAGGACGGGAGGACGGGCGGAAATGATGAAGACTGGCTTCGGAATCGGTCCCGAGCCCCGGCGGGCCGGTTCGCGACCGCAGGGCATGGGCGTCAAGGCCTCGCGGGGGGACATGCCGATCCATCGCGCGGGACATGCTGAAGCCTCTCGCGGGACATGCCGACCCCTCGCGACGGATTTCACCACGCCTCGCGGGCGATGGGGACACGCCCCGGAGTCAGCGTAACGCCCGACGGACAAGCCAGATCAGTAACGGCTGGGCGGCATGGACATGCCGCTGAAGTCGGCGGTCATGCCGGAACCAGAACGCCAGTCGACGTCCGGCTTCGGGTTCCGGCCGGATCGAGCCGATTTCGCCTAAGCTTTCAATAACCGAAGGGCCGCCTGCCCCGGCGGATACGGAATCCCGGTACCCGTCAGTTTTTGCGGGCAAGGCTGCCGCGCGCCCGCCTCTGGCCTAAACGCCGGGACAAGCGCGATCACGCGATGCCGCCTTCCGGCAAATCCGAAAAGCCCTCGCCGCCATGCGGGCCTATCCGATACGGGAGGGAACGGGCGGCATCGGATAGCCGCCGCCCAGAACGGCGGCGCGTTCCCCGTCGCTTATGCCGTAAAGCCCGCAGGCGGCGCGGTCGCAGGCCGGCAGATCCCGTCTTGCGGCGGCCTCCGCCAGCTCGATGCGGGACTTCGCGGGAACGTCGGCCCAGCGCGGGACGCGGATACGGCGCAGGTACTGGGCCTGAAAGCGCAAGAAGCCGCCCCTCATCCTGGTGGAATAGGCCTCCACGAACAGGCGCCCGACCGCGGAAAGGAGCAGCGCCTGCAGGCACCGCAGGTCCCATTCGTCCGAGGTGACATAATAGAGGTTGTGGTGGGGGTACAGCCGGCCGTCCTCGAAGACCACGTTCGCCTCCGACTTGATGTCCGGGATGAGGAGCTTCGGCGTCGCGGCCAGGGACGGCACGATCCGGTCGATCGTCCGGTACCAGGAGAGCGGGGATTTTCGGGCGCAGCGGCGACCGGCGACGACGTCCCTCCGCTCCTCCAGATATCGCCCGAGTCGCGGGTACCCGGCAAGATCGACTAGCCCTCCGGACTCGGCGAACGGATTGACGACGCCCAGCCCCCGCCACCTTACCTCGCCGGACACGATGTCGCCGGTCATGGCCAGCCGAATCTTGCGGTCAGGCTCTACGTCCATGGACTCGAAATCGCCGATGAAAGCCTTGTCCGCCCCGGTGGCGACCCCGATCCCGACCCTGCAGCCGGCGCCTTCCAGAGGGATGAACAGGCTCTCCAGGCGGCGGACGAGCCCGGGGCGTCCCGAAGTCTCCAGAAGCCACGGCTCCGAGCCGGCGGCGACTTCGGCGAGCTCGCGAACGGGGCCGCGATCATCGGGCGGCGCCTCGGTCCTGACGAGTGCCGCCAGCTCGGAAAGCGTAGCCCGGTCCAAGTCCGGGCGTCCGGCGACGCGAGTCGGCCCCGGCTCCTCGCGGACGATGACGAATATGGCCGGATATGCCGCGACATCCGAGCGGAAAGGCGAGGTTCCCTCCATGTCCACGTAAGCCTTGAGGCGGAACCGGTCGCACACCAGGCGCCGCAGCTGGCCTCCGTACCGGTTCTTGGTCCAGCGGTCGGAACAGATGAATCCCAGATGTCCGCCTTCGGCGAGAAGCGACAATGACCTCTCTATAAAGGGGACGTAGAGGTCGGCACGGCCGCGCATAGTCCGGAAACGGCTCCGGTACTCGCGGACGAGCGGGGCGGGAATCAGCTCCTGGCGGACATACGGGGGATTGCCGGCCACGAAGTCGAAGCCGCCGTCCAGCTCCGCAAGGAGGAAATCACCCCGAGACAGCCAGCGGTCCGCCAGCTCTCCCGCGACCTCGGCGGAAAAGCCCTCGCGCGCGAGAAGCGCGAGAACTTCGGCGCGGGTCCCGGCGAAGGTGTCGGCATGGAGCTCGACGGCGCGGATGGCCTCTCCCAGGCCCGTCGCGTCCGGATTCCCGCCCCCCGCTCTTCGCCACGCCCGCACGAGCCTGCCTATGGCCGGCAGGAGAAAGGCGCCGGCCCCGAAGGACGGCTCCAGCAGGCGCATCTCGTGGAGCGGCCTGTCAGCTGTATAGCCAACCAGATCCAGGATGAAGCCCGCCACCTCCGGACGCGTGAACACGGCGCCCCGCGACTCGCTCACGGCATCCCCGGCCATGGTCTCGGACGCGGTCGCAGGGTCCACAGCGGCACGGCAGGGCTTCCGGAAGGTTTTCGCCGTTGGGACCATAGCCGCCGGTTCCTTGCAGGGGCGTGTCACGGGACGCCGAAAAGCGAAAATGCGATTCCAGAAAAAATTTCACGCCGGTTCGGCCGCGCGAGGCTCCGCCCGATCCGTATCGGCTTCCGGCTGCCGCCGGTCCGGGATCCGGGCCTGATCATCGAGTCGTTTTTGAAGAGTCGTTTTTGAATCGGCAGGCATCATTATCAGGCGATTTCCGACGGAAAGCAAGCCTGTCGCAGACAGCCCCGGAACAGCGAGTCCGGAAGCCGGCACATGCACCCGGCGCGGTCGCACGGGCGAAAGCGGGAGAGACGGGCCCTGAGAAGAGTGGCCGCAGGGGCTAGCGATTCCGAAGTCTCCGTATCGATCCCGCGTTGCCGAAGCCGCCGCACTCCGCTTTCCCGCCGAGGTCCCTGCAGGTTCATCGCGTTTTCCGCCGGACCTCCATGTTCCCGCCGAACCGTCGAGATCCCCGCCGGATCGTAGCGATCTCCGCCGGATCGTAGCGATCTCCGCCGGATCATCGCTATTTCCGCCGGAACATCGCTTTCTCAGCAGGATCATCGCGATTTCCGCGTCAAGGCCGCGCTCCGCATGACCGACGGCATCCCCCCGGGCTGCCGGACCCGCCGTTCTCCTTGCGGAACCGCCGCGTTCCCCGCATGTCCGCGCGAGCCCGGAAGGGGGCGCACACGGACGGCGGGACCGAAAGCCGCCCCCTGTCAGACGGAAGACCTTTCGGAGCAACGGATGGACGTCCCCGGTGCAACGGATGGACGAGCCAGGAGCAACGGATGGACGCTCCGATGGCGTCTCGGGCCGGACGGCCTGCGATCGCCCGCATAACTCAGGCGAAGCGTCCCCGCGAGGCCGAGACGCCCAGGGCATTTCTCTCGAACTCCTCGGGAAAGGCCTTCCAGGCGCTGCGGAAGGCCACCGTGGCCGTCCTCCCGAGCCCGCAGAACGCGGCCTCGTTCATGAGATCCGAAAGCGCCTTGAGCTGGTCCAGCGTCCCGCGGCGGGCGGCCCCCGGATCGTCCAGCTCCGTCATGAGCTTCAGGACCGCCGGAGCCCCGTCGCGGCAGGGCCCGCACTTGCCGCAGGACTCGCGCACGAAGAAGCGGGCCACCGCGGAGAGGTACGCCGTGAGCCGAACAGACTCGTCCAGGACGACCACCGCCCCGGATCCCACGGAAAGCCCCGCCTTCCTCAGATCTGAGTAGCTGTAGACTGTGTCCAGCTGGTCCGGGCGGGCCACCGGCCCGCTCTGGCCGCCCAGGTGCAGGAACTTGAGCCTCCCGCCCCCGCGGATCCCCCCTCCGAGCTCCGGGGAGAAGACCGCGTCCCGCAAGGTCAGGGAGCCCAGGGGCACCTCGTAGACCCCCGGCCTGGCTACGTGGCCCGAAAGGCAGACGAGCTTGGTGCCGCCGCCCTCGGGGTGGCCCAGATCAAGAAACGCCTTGCCTCCCATGGAGACGATGGCCGGGACGTTCGCGAAGCTCTCCACGTTGTTCACGAGCGTGGGCGCGCCGAAGAGCCCCACTTCCGCCAGGTGCGGGGGCTTTATCCGCGGCCGTCCCGCGAGGCCCTGGGTGGAGTTCAGGAGCGCGGAGTTCTCCCCGCAGACGTACGCCCCGGCGCCCGAGACGATGGACACGTCGAAGTCGAGCGCGCCGCCCATGATCCCGCGTCCCAGAAGCCCAGCCGCCCTGGCGCTCGCGATGGCCTTGAGGAGGCCCTTCTGCACCGAACGGTACTCCCCGCGCACGTAGACGTAGCCTTCGGAAGCCCCGAAGACGCGGGCCGCTATCGTCATGCCCTCGATGAGCCTGAAGGGGACCCGCTCCATTATGAAGCGGTCCTTGAAGGTTCCCGGCTCGCCCTCGTCGGCGTTGCAGACTATGTACTTGGGGAACCCTTCGATGGCCAGGAGCTGCTCCCACTTGCTGCCCGCCGGGTACGCCGCGCCGCCGCGGCCCAGGAGCCTCGCCGCCTTCACCTCCCCGACTATCCCGGCGGGGTCCATGTCGAGGGCCTTTTTCAGGGCCCGATAGCCTCCTCGGGACACATACCCCGAGACGTCCAGCGGATCCGGCGCGTCCGCGCCTTCGGACAGGAGCCTCACCTCACGCATCGGAGCGCCTCCCTTCCCGCCGGGTCTCCGTCCCGGAAGCTCAGGACGAGCGCCGCGGCGTCGGCGTCCGACGCGACCGTATAGGCTTCGTCGCCGATCCTCACCACCGGCGCCCCGGCGCAACGGCCGCAGCAGCCGCCTCCCTCCAGGGTGAAGAGACCGTCCGCGGACGTCTCGCCCTCGGACACGTCCAGCGCGGCCGAAAGCCGCCTCAAGAGCTCCTCCCCGCCGTTCACCAGGCAGGGCCCGCTCAGACAGACCTCCGCGACGTGCCTGCCCCGGGGGGTCTCGGAGAACATGCTGTAGAAGGTCAGGATCTCATGGACCCTGGCCGCCGGCACTCCCGTGACCCGTGCTGCCGCGAGCGCCCAGCGGCGGTCCACGTAACTCCTGCCTGAGGCCTCCTGGATGTCCAGTAGAGCCGAGATAATCTGCTGGGGGTCGTTGCGGTAGCCTTCCAGGATGGAAAGCGCCGCCTTCTCGTCAAGCTCGGTCATTCCGTCGCCCCTCCCGGGCGGGACCCCGTCTGGCTCCGAGGCCGCTCTGGGACTTCCCCGCGCCGCCGGGCGCGGCACAGCGGAAGCCCCGCTCCCGGCAATATAGCACAAAGGCGCGGCCCGGCTTTACCGCCCGGAGGGATGCCGGGCAGACCGAAGCTCAGGGAGAGCGAATGACGGCATAAGGCGGGGGAAACGGGTTAACGGGGGAACGGAGAAAGAATTTGACGGAAGAAATGGGAGGACGGGAGGACGATTGAACGGAGTGAACCGGTGGACCGAGGAAAAAGACTTTGCTGAGGAATAAAGATACAGAAGCAACAAACAAGGGAACAGATTGGGGGATAGGGGGACGCGGCGCGTGTCAAGTAGTCGCGGCGACGTAAGGCTCATTGTTTCGTCAAAGGCTCGCAGCCAGCGGACGATGCACGACGGTCGGGAAGACATGAGACGTTGGGGGCGACAACAACAATCAGATATGGTAACTCCCGGAATGAAGGGGCGGACCTGGAGGGCGATTTCCCGTGTATCTCCGACTTGACTTGCGGGCGGGAGGATGCGGGAGGGACTTGCGGAAATGTTCAGGCGACTCCCGATGCCCTGAAACCATGCGACGAATGCCGGAGGGTGCCGGAGCGGGGCGGTGCCGGAGCAGGTCGGTGCCGGGGGAGGCGCTCAATAAAAGGACCCCGGCGCCGTACGCGTCAACGTCCGGGCCGGGGCCTAACGCCTGACCTTCTGAAAAAAGGGTGCCCGGAGGGCCGGGCCGCCGCAGACAGGCGGTTCTACACGGCCTTCCTGCAACCGCAGGCCTTGGGGGCCGCGGGCTTCTTGGCGGCAGTCGCCCTGGCGGCGGCGGGCTTCTTGACGGCTACCGGCTTCTTGGCCGCAACCGCCTTGGTAGCCGCAGGCTTCTTGGCAGCCGCCTTGGGGGCAACCGGTTTCTTGGCCGCCGCCTTGGGGGCCGCAGGCTTCTTGGCCGCCGTCTTCTTGGCGACCGGCTTCTTGACCGCAGCCTTGGTGGCCGCAGGCTTCTTGGCCGCCGCCTTGGGGGTGGCGGGCTTCTTGGCCGCCGGCTTCTTGGCGACCGGCTTCTGGAGGTCGTGCTCTGTGTCCGGGCTGGACATTTTCGGGATGGTCATGACGCTTCTCCTTTGCGAGGGGTGGACATCCGATGCATGTAAGATTCTATCACCGCCCGGGAATTATACAAGTTTTTTTTTCAGCTTTCAGGACTCATACGGAAAAATTTCCGGACCGATCCGAGTTCGGGGAGGGCGTCCCGACGGATGCAGTCCTTTCCGGCCCGCCCATTTTTCGAGAGATAACATAGCGTAATAACTAAATAAATTTTCCTATAGCCAACCCAGTTCCTCGACTTCCCCGTCCAGGATAAATCGGGACAGGTCCGATTCCGGACCTGAAAATAATTTCCTACCGGACGTCAAATTTTCTGCCCAGATGCCTTTCGGAAATCCCGCGGAGTGATCACCTCGCGGGCCCCACCTGTCCGCCTGAACAGGAAACCTTTGCAATTCATGGCTTTCTGCAATCACCCATCCTCCTCTCTTCAGAGGGTCCTCCGGAACGGCCAAGTCACGAACTTAGGCCCAGCCCCGTCGCCGGCCCGGAATCGCAAGCCGCATCCTGGCGAAGAAAAAGTTCCCGGCAGGTCCAGGAGGCTTGAGCGCCCCGGCCCCTCCGGGCAGGAAATTCACGCGCCGCACGCCTCCATGCCCCGCCAGACGGTGACTTCATGCCGGACAGGCTTTACCGGAAGTCCATATGCCGCAACAATTTTCGGCCCGCACCACTCAGGACGGACCCCGAAAAACCTCTCCCCTTCGGCTTCCTGCGACTCCGGCTCCCCTGCTCCTCCGGACGGGAAATCCCCTCGACAACCGCTCACCCGCCCCTGTCCGGCCACGGGGAATGCCGGACTACTAATACGGACACCCCGTCCGCAAGAATGATCCGAAGCCTGCACACCATCGGGCTGACACGGCGAAGAGCCTTCCCCGCCGCCCCCTGGCGTCTCCGCGCCGCGCCTCGCGGCGCCTCAAACTCACCTCCCCATCCTCCCGGCACCTCCCTTGCCCAGCGCCTCCCCTGCCCTAACGCCCAACATTTGACAGACGGCAAACCGGCCTATCGATGTAGCGGCGGCACGGCCTGAGATGCTCCCTGCCCTGAGCCGACCCCCCTCCCGCTTCGCCGCCTGCCTTCCCTCCTTGGCGACCACGCCTTTCCGTCTCGGTTTTCTCGCGACCATGCCGCCAATGTCTCCCGCTTCCGCACGCAAGCAACGTCACCGATGCCAGCACCGCCAAATTCTTCCGGTTACCCGCGTATGCCTTCATAGACCCCGACCCGCCGATGTCTCCCCGCACCGCCCCCACGTTCCTGTCTCGCCGTCCCGCTAATGTCTTCCCGCACCGCCCCCACGTCCCTGTCTCGCCGTTCCGCCAATGTCTCCCAGGTCGGCTCCTCAACCTTCCGACTGGTCGTACCCATTCCAGAAACGTTCCTGGCGAGCGGAACGACCATTCCGAAAGGATGCCCGCCAGCGTCAAAATTTCCCTGGAACCGACGACGCCTCGAACTGTCCCGCTCAACCCGCATTCCTTAGGGCCGTCCCTGATACACGTTGCCGCATGCCGCGAGTCTTGCACGGTGAGTCAGCGCGTCTTCGCCGCCGACTGGAGTCCCGCCACTTGAACAGTCCGTCCCTTCCGCCTTTACTGCCATACCTGCATTCCGGCTTTCCGGACCTTCCGCCTTTCCGGACTTTCCGCCTTTCCCGGCAAATTCCTGACTCTTCGCCTTGCCGCCTCCCTGCTTCCCCGCCTTTTCCCAGCATTTCATTACGACCCGCCTGACCGCGCTTCCCTCGCCCTCGCTTCCCCCATCTTTCGCGATATTTCTCCTTTCCTCTTCCGTTCCCCTCCTCCATTCCACTTCCTGCCCAGTCCCCCCACTCGCGTCGTTTTCCGTCGCCCGCCCCCCTTCCGCTCTCTCAGGAACCGCCACAGATTGTGGCATTCTGCCGCCGACCGCTCCGTCGAGCCCAATCCGTGCTATAATCCTCACCGCGTCACCGGACAGCACTCCTTGGCCCCGCCACGCGGGCGGGCCCCCGCTCCCTCGCCAGCAGACGGGCGGCGGGGAGAAGGTCTTTCCGGGGACAGGGGAGCGTCCTTCTTGCAGATAACAGAGCCCGAGTCCGAGACCAAGACAGCGCCCCGCGGCCCGAGAGCGTCGCGCGGGGCGACCGCCCCGGCTGCGGCCTTCGCCATCTCGCTCGCCCTCCTAGCCTCCTGCGGCAAGGGCCTAAGCGAGATCCCGCCAATCATCCCGGGCCCCAACCGGGACGCGGAGGCGGACGCGCTGCTGCGGAGCGATCCGGAAGGCCCAATACCCAAGCCGACGATCCCGTCCACCATCAGCGCCAGGGACCGGGGCTTCCACAGGGACCGCGCTGACCGCGGCAGGACCATCAGCTATACCGTGGAGACCCTCTGCCCCGAGCTCCCCGAGGCGGCGGATCTTTTCCGGGAGGCATCGGATCTTTACACGCTGAGCGACCGCCCGGTCTACTCGCACCTCACCTTGGCCCGGCGTCTCCGGAACGGCCTCCAGAATGGCCGCGACGTGCTCCATTCCCTCGGGTACTTCGAGGGGGAGGCCGAAGGCACGAACGTGGCTGCGGAGGGCGGCGGGCCGGTTAAAATCACGATCACCCTGATCCCCGGCCCGCTGTACCGCGTGGGAGGCATAAGCTTCCTGCCATCCGCCGAACCCGTGGAAAACGAGGAGTCCGATGCGGACGCGGGCTCCGACGCTCTGGCGGGCGCGGCAGACGACGGCGTCGCGGACGGACGGACGGACGATCAGGCGGCAACGGGCGTTGGTGACCGGACGGGCGGTCAGTCCGACGAGGCAGCGCTCGGTCGGGCGGAGATGTCCGCACGCGCGAGCCCGGCTCCCATGCCGGAACTGCCCCCGCTGGAGCTGAGGGGCGTCAAGCCCGGCGACCCGGCCGCCGCGGGGCCCATACTGGACGGGGTCGACGCCGTGGCCGGCGGCATGGGCCGCCGCGGGAGGCCGTTCGCGGAGGTGACCGCCACACGGTACTGGCTCGACGCCGACGAGAAGCTCCTCTACGCCGAGGTGAGCGTATTCCCCGGAGACTTCGTGCGCATGGGGCCGCTGGAAATCCGGGGCGACAATCCCACCAAGCCCGGCTTCGTCGAGAACCACGTCACCTGGACCCGGGGGAATCCCTGGGACCAGGAGGAGGTGGAGGCCTTCCGGGACGCCCTGTTCCAGACGGGCCTGTTCCAGCCCGCCCGGATCGAGGCGGGCGCGGACTCCGGCCCGGACGGTGAGCGGGAGGTGCTACTGACGCTGAACCGTGCGCCGTTGCGCACGGCGAGCGGCTCGATCAACTACGACTCCGACTTCGGGCCCGGCTTCGAGCTCAGCTGGGAGCACCGGAACCTCACCGGCTGGGGCGACTCCTTCCGGGCGGACATGCCCGTCTGGAAGGACCTCCAGCAGCTGGGCCTGCAGTACACCCGCCCCTTTTTCTTCTCCCGCAGGCAGAAATTCCTGGCGAGCACGGTGCTCTTGAGCGAGAAGGCCGAAACTTACGACCTCCGCTCGCTTTCGGCCTCCGCCGGCATCGAGCGGATCCTCTCGCGCCACTTGACCGGCAAGCTCATGGCGAACGTCGAGTCCGGCCGCCTGGACGAGTTCGTGAAGCCCGAGCAAAGCTACATCGTCTGGGGCTTCCCCCTCGCGCTGGACTGGAACTGGTCCGACAGTCTCCTGGACCCCACCCGCGGCCACAGGCTCTCGGTCCTGGTCGCGCCGTATTCGGGGCACTACTTCGAGGACTTCCACATCGTGAAGACCAGGGCGGACGGCTACCAGTACTTCCCCCTTATCGACGACGGCCGCCTGGTCCTGGCCCTCAGGGCCTCTGTCGGGATCATCTTCGGGGCCGGGCCGTCCACCCTCCCTGCGTCCCTGCGCTTCTTCTCCGGCGGGGGGGGCAGCGTGCGCGGCTTCCGCTACCGCTCGATAGGCCCCCGCAACGCCAGGGACCGCCCGGCGGGCGGCGACTTCTTGAACGAGGTTTCCAGCGAGCTCAGGTGGAGGTTCTCCGACAGCATGGGGGTCGTGGCCTTCGTCGACGGCGGCAACCTCTACGACAAGTTCGACTTCTCCCAGTTAGGCAAGAGTATCCTGTGGGGAGGCGGTCTGGGTTTCCGTTACTACTCCCCCATGGGCCCCTTCCGGGTGGACGTGGCCTACCCGATCTCGCCGGGCCCCCGCAAGGAAGAGGCCAGGTTCCAGTTGTACATCAGCCTGGGGCAGAGCTTCTAAGGGCACGGCGCGGGAAGGACAAGGCCCGCGTGAAGCGGCGGGCCCGCCGGGGGAAGGGCAAGCCCCGCGGGAAATACACACCAAATGTTGAGGAAAACTCAACGCCTGTCACGGCAATGTTTACGGAATACCGGAAATGGAATTGGCTTTCCGGTTGCTTGAGACGCAAGGTATTTCCGGATGCTTGAGACGCAAAGTATTGCAGGATGCCTGAAACGTCAAATCTCACATGATGCCTGAAACGTCAAGTCTCACATGACGCTTGAAACGGCAATACATGCTGGACAAGGGATGGGCCAAGGCATGACGGGTGAAGGATGGGCCAAAGCATGACGGGTGAAGGATGGGCCAAGGCATGATGGATACCGCAAACGGCAAGGCTTAAGGGAAACGGGAAGGCGTGAAGGGTACGTGAAACTGAAGGCATGCGCGGCAAGATCCGAGCCAGCGTTCTCTTCGCGGGAAAAGGGACACGGACAGCCGAAGACGAGGACCCGGAGGCTTTCCGCGCGGCCGCAAGGAAAGCCGACGTCCGTAACTCCGTACTGAAGAGGAAAGATTCTTGCGGCGGAAATGCCGCGAACCCCGCCCGACCCGGGGAAACGGCCGGGCAACAGGCCTGGGCGCGGACGGGTAATGCGGCCAAGCGCCACGCGAGACGCGGAAGACATGGAAAAGCCCCTGACGCTCAAGAAAACTGACAAGGCCGATGCCGGGAAGCCATTCAAGAAGAAGAAGGGCTTCATCAGGCGTGCCGCGAAGTACCTGGCGATTTCGACGGCGATCCTGGCGCTCGCGGTAGCGGGGGCGCTCCTGTACCTGCGCACGGACTCAGGGACGCGGCTCGTCTTCTCCCAGGCCGAAAAGGCCATGGCGGCCCACGGGCTCTCGTTTACGGCGTCATCGCTCGCGGGACCCTTGCCGGGCGCGGTCACGGCGGCGGACGTGGCGATCTCCGATTCCGGCGGGGTATTCCTGAGGATAGGCCGCGTCGAGGCCCGGGTCTCGCTTCTCTCGCTCCTCGCCCGCCGGATCCAGGTGGACATGCTGAGGCTGGAGGGCGCGGACTTCATCAGGCCCCCCGCCCTCCCGCCCTCGCCGGACGACGGCGCCCCCAAGGGCCCCCCTTCCCTCCCGCCCGTTGACCTTTCGGCCAAGGTGGAGATTACGGGGGCCAGGGTGCTCTCCGGCACGGCCCCCGCCCTCGCCGCCGGCCGCCTGGACCTGGACCTCACTGCCGCGTATCGCCGCGAGGGGCACCGCCTGGTCTGGGACGCGGCCGGGAGCTGGATCGGCCCCGAGGGCCGGGGGGTGAGGTTCGCGACGGCCCACGACCCCGTCTCGCGCCCGCTGGAGCCACTCTCGCTCACGCTCACGGCGTCGGCGGGACAGGGGAGCCCGCTTTCGGCTTTCGTCTCGTCGCTTCCCTTCAGCGATCCCGAGCTCACGGTCACGGGCGCCGGTCCCCTGGACGCCTGGAAGGGCGATTTCCGCCTGAGCGCTGTCCCCCTTCCGCCCGCCCCGGAAGGCGGCGGCGAGGCGGAGGACGCTGACGAAATCAAAGCGGCCCAAGATCTAACGCCAGATGCCGTAACGGCTGGAGACCGGACGGCCGGGGGCCAGAGCGCCGGAGGCCAGAGCGCCGGAGGCCAGGCGAACGGAACGATCGGTCCAGAAATCGTCAGCGGCCTGCTTGCCGCCCCCTCGCCCGCTCGCTCAGATGCCGTCGCGACGAATGAGGCCGCACCGCAGGACGCGAAGCGCACGGAAATCCAGGGCCATCTACTTTTCAAAGGGTCCCCGGGCAAGACCGTAGAGGAGCTCATCACCGCCCCGGACGCCCCTTTTTCCGTGCTCATGGAGGCCGACAAGGATCCCGACTTCCCCGTGCCAGCGGCCGTGGCCAGATACCTTGGCCGGAGCCTCAGGCTGGCGGCGGAATTCGACAAGGAAGAGCGGGCGCTTTCGGGCGGCGTGAAACTTTTTTCCGAGAAAGGCTCCCTCACGCTTGAGCCGCTGACGCTTTCCGTCACCGACGACGGCCTGAAGGTCGAGGGCAAGGGATCCGTTGAGGTGATGGACTTCGGCGAGTTCGCCAGAGTGACCGACGGAGCCGGCGCCGGGGATGGCCCGGACGGCGCCGAAGCGACGGCAGGAGACGTCGCGTCGGACGTCCCGAAAGGCGACGTCGCCTCCGGCGGCGCGCCTGAGGCGATTCGCCTTGCCCCGCAACCCGCCCCCGACCTCGGCGCCGTCGGCATTGCCCCTGCGGCGCCGCCGTTCCGGCCCGTCACTGTCATCGTCCCGGCCGTCCAGGGAAACGTTCAGGGCGCCGACGCAACCGTGCCCGTCCCGTCCGTCCATGGAAACGCGCAGGGCGCCGACGCAACCGTGCCCGCCTCGGCCGTCCACGGAAACGCGCAGGGCGAAGGCGCGACCGCGGCCCCCTCGGCCGTCCATGGAAACGCTAAAGGCGAAGGCGCGATCGCGGCCCCTCCGACCGTCCGGGAAAACGCGCAAGACGAAGGCGCCGATGGCGGGGCAGGGCCCGGAGGCGGCGGGGACGCGGCGGCCGTCGGGGAGATGCTGGGGCCTTCGGCTGTCACGGCCGCGCTGGAATATTCCCTGGAGCTCAAGGGCAGCGACGCTTACGTCCATGACTTTTCCATGGCGGGGGACGGGCTAGATCTGAAGCTGTCGGGAAGCTTCGTTCAGGCGCTAGGCGACGGTCGCGCCGCCGCTTCCGATCGAAAGAAGTCCGACGCGGACAGGGCTTCGGCAGACAAGACTTCCCCGGACGAGGGCGCGGAAGACGACGCTCGCGAGGTCGGGGCTAACGCCGCCGCGAACGGCGAGGCCTCCGTGAAGCTCTCCCTGGCGCTCGCGCCGGGTTCTGGCTTCGCGAGGCTCGCGAGCGCGGCGTTGCCGGCGCTTACTCCCGGCGCGGGGATCGAGCTCGAGGTGGACGGAGGTTTCGTCGCGGGGGAAAACGAGCTCAAGGACGTCTCGGTAGCGGCCCGGACCGGGGATCTCTCGGCATTCCTGCCCAACCTGGGCGGGGACGCGGATCTCGCTCTCAAGGCCTCGGGCAGGCTCTCGGGGGATATCGCCGCCTCCCTGGAACTCAGGGCCGAGAGGATCCTCTTCGCCTCCGGGCGCGGGGACCCGGATCCGGCAGAGCTCGCCACCCCGGTCCTTACGGCGTCCGGCACCCTGGCAGATCTGGCGGACGGGCCCTCCTTCGACGGCCGGGTGGATCTCGCGGCCAAGGGCAGGCTCCCGGGGGAGAGCGAACCCAAGGACGCCACGCTTTCGGGCGCGGTGGCCTTCTCGTTCAATGATACGGGCAAGCTATTCAGGGCGGAGGGGCTCGCGCTGTCCGCGCTGGGCGCGGATCTGAAATCCTCCCGGATCTCCGCGGCCCTCCCCGCCGAGGGCCCGCCTGAGCTCTCGGGATCGCTGGAGCTCACGGTCGCGAACTGGGAGCTCCCCTCCAAGCTCGCGGGGAGAACGATCACGGGGGAGCCGCTGTACCTGGTTCTCTCGCTGGACGGCGGGTCCGACCCGCCGCGCTACGCCGCGGCCGTCAGGAACGGGCTCCTGGAGATCCAGGGCGCGGCCCGGCTTTCCGGGACCGAGCTCTCAGCGGTGGCGACGGGGCCCTTGGGATCCCCTGCGGTGGAACTGCACCTCAAGGAAGGCCCCGGCCAGGCGGCGGGGTTCAGCTGGTCCCAGGGGGAGGTGGCGGCCAAGGGCGCCGCCGACGGCCCCACCGACGTGTCGCTGTCCTTCAGGGCGCCGGGCGGCGGCGAGCTCGCGTCGCTTTCCGGGGCCTACAACGCCCCGGGAGCCCTGATTCGGCTGGACACGCTGAGGATCCACTACCCCGGCGCAAGCCAGCCAGTGGCCCTGAGCCGCCCCGCTACGCTCTCGGCACCGCCCGGCTGGAACTCATTCGACGCCCCGCGCCTCTCCCTGGACCGCCTGGAACTCGCCATTGGCAGGACCACGGTCACCCTGGCAGGCGCCGTGAGGCCGGCGGACCTGAGACTGGAGATCCGGGAGGCGCCCTTCTCGCTCGCCAAGGAGTTCGGGGGCCCCGAACTCCCCGAAGGCGCCCTGACGGAGCTGAACGCCCACGTCGGCCCCGGCGGGGCCGGAGGATATGACCTCAAGGCCTTCGCGCTGCTGGCCGGCGGGGACTCCGACCGCAAGCTGCGCTTCGCCGCCGAGGCCAACGGGCGCCTGGAGGGCGGGAGGACGATGTCCGGCGAGATCAACCTCGCCCTGCCCGGTCGCCCCGGCGGCCGGGGCCGGAGGGGACAGGGCGCGGGGCCGGCGCGCCGGGGCGCCGCCGGACGGGCCGTGCCGGCCTCGGGCCGGGCGGGCGGGCCCGCCGCCGTCCAGGCGTCCGCAGGGCCAGGCCGGACGGTGCCGGGCGCGGTGACTGCGGCAGACTCTGCCGATGCCGCAGGTCCGGGGACCGCAACAGACTCTGCCGATGCCGCAGGTCCGGGGACCGCGGCCGACTCTGCCGATGCCGCAGGCGCCGGGACGGCGGCGGCCGACACCGGCGCACCGGAAGCTGGCATCTCGGACGACCCGTCCCGGGACGCCCCGGACGCCGCGCCCGTGAACGTGAGGTACTCTTTCCCGTTCAGGCAGTCGGGCGGCTTCCCGGTGCCGGACGCCACGGGACCCGTATCTGCCGCGCTCAAGTGGACGGGCAGGGTCGAGAGCGTCTGGAGGCTCATCGGCCTGGACGACAGGTTCCTCACGGGAGGCGTGGATCTGGACGCCCGCCTCCGCGGGACCCTGGGCGACATGAACCTGGGCGGCGAGATCTTCATCGCGAACGGCGCCTACGAGGACCGCGCGCTCGGGATCTCGCTTACGGACGTGAACCTGGAGGGGCACGTCTCGGACACGTCCAACGACGTGTCCGTGCTGCTGGAGGCCTCGGACGGAGCCAACGGCACGCTGGCGCTGGAAGGCGCCCTGCGGCTGGACGAGTCCCCCGGGCTCGACGTGCGCGGGCAGCTGAGGCACCTGGCGCCGCTGCACCGGGACGACGTCTCGCTTACCCTTTCCGGCCTCGCGCGGATCCACGGGCCCTTCCGGGCGCTCACCATCTCCGCCAAGGCCATGGTGGAATCCCTGGAGGTGGACCTGAACCAGCGCGCGCGCGGCAAGTCCGTCCGGACGCTCGACATCGACACCGGGGAACAGAAGGTGAGCGCCGGCCCGCGGATGGACGTGTCGGTCGATATCCCCCGGAGCGCCTACGTGAGGGGCAGGGGCCTGGACAGCGAGTGGGCCGGGGAAATCCGCCTGGGGGGGACCACGGGAGGGCTCCTGTACTCCGGGAACCTGCGCCCGGTCAGGGGGTATTTCACATTCCTGGGCAAGGACTTCACCTTCTCCGGCGGCGGCGTGAGCTTCCGCAACTCGCGGCGCTTCAATCCCGGCCTCGACATCGAGCTCACCCGGACCGTGCCCGATCTCACCGCCTACCTGAAGGTGCGCGGCACCCTGGACCGGCCGCAGATAAGCTTCGAGAGCATGCCGCCCTACCCCCAGGACGAGGTGGTGAGCCAGGTGCTCTTCGGCAAGGAGTCCTCCGCCCTCTCGCGCCTGGAGGCGCTGCAGCTCGCCAACAGCCTGATGGAGATGACGGGCGTGGGCCCCCGCGTCACGAACCCGCTCGTCACGATGCGGGACGCCCTGGGGCTCTCGGTATTGAGGATAGGCGAAGGCACCGGCGGCAACGACGACCGGCACCTGCAGGGCTCCGGCTTCCGCGACAACCTGGACCTGGACGGCGACGAGGATCCCGCAGCCGCCGAGAGCGCCTCGACCCTGGAGGCCGGGAAGTACCTATCCGACAACATCTACGTGGGGGTCGAGCAGAACCTCGCCGACAACACCACCGGGGTACGCGTCGAGGTGGAGCTCACCCCCAACATCAACCTCACCGGCCGCACCACCTCGAGCTCCTCGCGGATAGCCCTGGGCTGGAAGAAGGACTACTGAGCCGGGGCCGCGGCGCGCTTCCCCGAAAGACCAGGGGTTCAGCGGAGGCCCCGGAAAGGAGTTCCGACAGCGATTGGCATTTAGGCCTCGGAAGCGAGGACGCTACGGCTGGTCGCGAAACCTGCTCCGTCCGTCCCGTGCAATCAGGGGGACGAGACCCGCCCCGCAGATTCCCGGGAACCGCATGACACTCCCGATACCCCGGATACCGCAGAAATCCCGCGCGACTTCAGGCCCCAATGATCGCCGGGAGAGGTGAACATGCGGAAATTCCTGCCGCCAAAGAAAACGTGAGGCACGCCGTCGGCAGAAACGGCGGAAGAGCACTACGTCTTCGATGACGTCGGCGCCCGTGTCATGTCATGGCCTCACCGGACGCGCCTTAGGGAGGCGCACCCCGACGGGCCGCCTATCGATCGGCGTCGGCCTTAAGCCATCCGGTATCGCTTCTCGCGGGCGTGCCGCACGTGTTCCGCCCTGGGCACGCGAGGGAGGGCTCAACGGAGGACGACAGCATCTGCGACTGCCTTGAGAGCGTCATGGTCCATCATGGTCATGTAGTCGCGGAAAATCTCCATGAGCGGGCCGAAATCCTCAAAAGGGATATTCGCGAACATCGAATAGTCGTCCCCTCCCGAATACATGAAATCGTTTACTGCAAGCACGTATGTAGCCTTGGGGTCCAACGGCTTCCCGCCGACGGTCACGGACTTCGGTGCCAGGATCTCCTCTTCCGTGCCGTCGGAGGCGGTTGTCAGGCGCCTTTCGGCCTCGATCTCCATGCCCCAGAACTGAGGGAACCCGCCCGCGCCGGGCTGGCCGAATCCGCGGACCAGCGAGGCCAGAAGGACCTCCCCGGTCACGGATATCCGGTAGACGCTGTCGCCGTACGGAAAAACCGAGAGAAGCTGGCCCCGCGTCACTTCCCCCTTCGCGATGGAATCGTGGACGGATCCGCCGTTCAACAGGGCGATGTCCGCCCCGGATGCCGCAGCCATGGCCGCGCAGACAAGCCTGCCCAAGTTCGTGCTTGAACTCCGCATGTTCTGCCGCGAGCCGTCCAGATCGAAGGGGACCGTCATCAAGATGCCGCCAAGTTCGTCGTCGAGATCCGACTTGAGGGCGTTCAGCGCCTCGCGCATTGCCTGGTCGGGCCGGATCCTCTGAATCTCGGGCGACGAGGCGGGAATGATCGAGGCGGATACCGAAAACCCGCCATCGGCGTCCCTGTCGACGGCGATCCTGCCGACGTTCTCGAAAAACGCCCCCGCGCTCGCGACGACCGCGCGGCTGCCGTCCTCCCGCGTGATTTGGATGACCGTCACGCTGTGGCTGTGCCCGTCGATCGCGATGTCGATTCCGGGCACGCGTTCGGCTATGGCCTGCGACGTCGGTTCGCAGTACGGCTCGCTTCCCATGTGCATCAAGGCAACGATCAGGTCCACCCCTTCGGCCTTCAGGAGATCCACTGCCGCGCGCGCCGTTTCGATCGGGTCCGCGAACTCAAGCCCCTGGACATTGCGGGGGTCGGTGGAAGTCCGGGTCATGGGGGTCGAAAGCCCGAATATCCCGACCTTCAGCCCGCTCCAAGACCGGACAAGATAAGGCGCCAATATGGCGGTCCCGTCCCCGCCCAGGACGTTTGCCGCCAGGAAACGGAGGCGGTAGCCGCCCGACAGCTCGAGAAGCCGCCCGTAACCGTAGTCGAAGTCGTGGTTGCCCGCCGCCAGCGCGTCGTAACCGGCAAGGCTCAGGACCTCCGCCATCAGCCCGCCCTGCCGTACCGTGGCGAACGCCTGGCCGTGCAACACGTCGCCGGCGTCCAGGAGAAGCTTGGCCGGCGCCGGATCCGAATCCACGAGCGCCTTGAGCCTGTCGTAACCGATCCGGACGACATTGCCTTCCCCGTCCAGTTCCTCGAACGCGTAGCCGTGGACATCGTTGGTGTGGTAGATTACCAGATCCTGGGCTCCGGCCGAAGGGGCGCAGAAAACGGGCGCCAAAGCGGAAATCAGCACCGTCAAGGCCGTCCGCGCCGCAAAATCGTTCCTCATGATCATGTCTCACCTCTCAAAACGGCCTGTTCGCCGATTATCCGCGGCCTGGGCTCAGATTGCGCTTTCAGTCTGAACGACCCAACGCCTTTGTCATGCCGAATCCACTCTGCAGTGCATTTTTTATCCTTTCAAGAGCCATTTGTCAAGGGCGTATCCTAGCCGTATACCCACAGGGACGTGGGGGCACAGGGGCATCCCTTTGCCGTCAGACCGGCCGGCCGTCGCCCGCAGACGGGAACGTTCTCCACGGAAACGGCAAGCCAGTCCCCCGCCCCGCCGGCCTGGAGCCCGCTGAACGTCCGCTGTCGAAGGGGCGAGCCTTTCTGTACTCGTGAAGCCGCAGCCTGACTCCGACGCGACCGACCGGCGTCAGGTGCGCCGCGTCCTGGCAATTGCAGGTGAGATTTGATGCGGAAATCCATCGGAGCTTCTTAAGGAGCTTGTAAATGAGCTTGTAAATGAGCTTCTGAATGAGCTTCTGTCTGAATGAGCATCTCAAGGAATGGTTCGCGGGGAAACCACGTTGGAATTGACCAGATTCTGTGCGCAAACGATATGATGCAGACTGTAATCTGCAATGGATATCAGGAAAAGTTTCAGAAAACCGCAGGCTGAAGACATTGCCGGAAGACGATCGAACCGTCAGCGCACGGTAGCCGCCACCGTGCCGAATCCCCGAATAGTTGGCCTGTCGGCCTATGTCCGCGGCAGGACGGAGTACCCCTCACGGGCGAGGTTGGAAATGATGATGCAATCACCGACAGGAAAACTGTATTGATTCGGATATATGGATTCGGATGTCAGATAGCGTTCATCCTGAAAATTCTGCAATATTCCTGATTGCCGGACGGATTCATGGATAATCATGTTAATGCTTTTAAAACCTTCCATAGGTATCTGCAACCTAAAAGCCACAATATTTCCTTGCCGTCTTCCGTGATTATTGTCATCAGGTTATCGCATTTCCCTGACGTCTGCCTGCCACGTTCACATATCCCCTTTACCCAACCCCGCTGCGGCCGTCTGACCGAAATATCGGTCTTCAGCCACCGGTCATCTCCGTCCTCCGTCATGCAAAGTAACTCAACGTAACTCAACGCAACGCAACACGCCTACCCGGCACACGGGGCCTTCCGGGCACCGCTTGTTACCCCTAACCTCGTTTACCCCGGCTTTCCGGCCTCCCCGTAACCGGCGTCTTCCCCGGAGCCGGAGTCTTTCGGGGGACTTCGCCCCGATAGGCGAACGGGGCTCTTGAGGACTGAGGCAACGGGCCATCCCGGACCCGATGCCGGGAGCCGCCCGCTATCAGTCCCGGATGCCCCAGCTCCGGACTTTCGGCGGCGGTTTTACCGGCCTGGCGCCCGCTAAGACTCACCGCGCCCCGCAGAATCCGGGGTTCCCGCGCTGTCCCGCGATTTCCAGAAATATCGATTTCAAGATTTCTTGCAGGGATTGTCTTATGCCTAATTTTTTGTTATTCTGAAATTTGCAGTCCGGTTCCAGGCCGGAACGCGCCGAGCCAGGAAACCTCGCCCCTCAGCCCGTCTGCGTCCCCTGCCGGATTCGGCACGATGCCCAGGCGGTGCCACGCCCGCGCCACCCGAGGCCCGTCCCGTGCCTCCCGCGAGCGCCTTCGCCATGCGCCGCCCGTTCCCCCCGTTTGCCGCCTCGCCCGGCCCCCGCCCGAGCCGGACCCGCCCGCGTACCCCCCGACCGAGCCGGACCGCCCCCGTGCCCGCCGGCGCGCCGGAGCCTCCCCATGAGCAGGAACAACTTCCGCCACAGCTTCACTACCGACCCCGAGGACGTGGCCCGCTACCTCGAGGCCCTGATAGAGGGCTTCCGGGAGCGCAAGCTCACCTTCCGCTCCCAGCAGCGCAAGGTGACCCTGGACCCTGCCGGCGTCCTGGACATGTCCATAGAGACCTCCGCCACCCGCGGGCGCGTCCGCGTGACCCTCGCCTTCTCCTGGGCGGACGAGGAGGGGCCCGTCATCCCCCAGCTCCCTCTGGGCGGCGCGCCCTCTTCGGGAAGGTAGCGTCCCGTGCTCTCCGAGATCCGCGGCGGCTTCAAGATTCTGGCGAGCGAGGTGCTCCAGGCGGCCTCGGAGACGAGGGATCTCCTGCGCAGGAGGGACCCCGTCAAGAGCCGGGAGCTCTTCCACCGCACCTCCTACATCGCCACCCAGTCCGCCCTCGTCCAGAACCAGGCCCTGGAGCTCTACGCCGGCCGCTCCGCGGCGCACGGCGACTCAATCTACCTCCAGGCCCTCTCCTCGGTGGCCTCGCGCCTGGAGCGCGTTTCCGAGATATTCCTGAACCTTGACCGACAGGCGGGATACCTCAGCTCCCTGGACTTCCTCAAGCCCTTCAGCCTGGACGAGTTCTTCCACGAGATCCTCTTCGGGCTGGGCCGAATCGAGCCCGCCCTGGAGCGCAAGGATCTCACGCTCGCCATCCGCCTCGGCCAGGTCGAGGAAAGGCTGGACGGCTCCTACGCCGACCGTTTCGCCAGGATCATCGACGAACTGAAGAAGGGCGACTCCGAGCCAGGGGATCTCGTCACCGCGCTCATGATAGTCCACTACCTCGAGCGGGTGGGGGACATGCTCCTGGAGATAGGCGAGAAGATCATCTACGTCATCATGGGCGAGAAGATCAAGCTCGAGCAGTACAAGGCGCTGGGGGAGGGCCTCAGGGCAACCGGCAGGCAGATGGACACCGGACGCATGGGCTACCGCTCCATCTGGGGAGGGCGCTCCGGCTGCCGCATCGGCGTGGTGGACGCCGTGCCGGCGGGCTCGCCGTGCGGACTGCCCGGCAAGGCGGCCCAGAACGGCTCGGGGGGACACGGCAGGGAGGGGCACAACGGCGCCGTGAGGCGCGCCATGGATTGCCTGGACGGCGCGAACCGCGAACCGGGCAGGGAAGGCCGGGGCGATGCGGCGGACCTTGGCCACGGAAAGGAAGGCCCGGACACCGCAGGCGGAGGACACGACGGGCGGGCCCGCGACGGGGGGCGCGGAACGGAGGCCCGTAAGGCCGAGGCGCTCACTGAGACCGTGCTCTTCAAGCACGGTCCGGCCTTCAAGCTCACCCGCGAGCGCGAGGCGCTCCTCAGGTGGTCGGCGCTGCGCCCTGGCCTCACCCCGGACATCAAGGCCTTCATTCCCGCGCGGGAGGGCTCAGAGGCCACCCTGGTGCTCGAGTACATCCCCAGCCGGAACCTCCAGGCGCTGTTCATGGACAACGCCCCGGACGACGCATTCGAAGGCCTGGACCGGGCGATGGGCGTCATGTGCGGCATCTGGGAGGAGACCTGCACGGAGGCGCCCTGCTCGGCTGGCTTCGCGAGGCAGGCCGAGGGGAGGCTGAGCGAGGCGCAGTGCATCTTCCCTCAGATCCTCAAATACAGCGGCGCGGTGGGCCGCATGGAGGTGAGGCCCGTGGGCGAGCTCCTGCCCGAGCTGGCGGAGATGGAGGGGCAGTCGCCGGCGCCCAGGAGCATGCTCATCCACGGCGACTTCAACCTCGGGAACGTCCTCTACGACCCCGCCGCGGGGCGGGTGCATATGCTGGACCTGTACCGCTCGCGCGAGAGCGACTTCGTCCAGGACGTCTCCGTCATGCTGATCTCGCTCCTGAGGCTCCCCATCCTCACCCACCCGGTGCGCCGGAGGCTCACCGCCGCCGCCGCGAGGGTCTGGGACGCGGCCAGACGCTTCGCCGCACGGCTCGGCGACGACACCTACGAGGCCAGGCTGGCCTTCGGCCTGGGCAGATCGTTTCTGACCAGCACCCGCTTCCTGATGGACGAGAAGATGGCGGCCCGCTTCGCCGCCAGGGCCCGCTACCTCTTCGAGAAGCTCCTCGCCTTCCGCTCGCGCGGGAGGCCCCTGGAGGATTTCAGGCTCTCCCGCGACATATTGGAGATCCAGGTCTCCTGACCGCGCCCCCGGTCAGCCCGGTTCAGATCGAGCCGACCCGGTCCCCCGTACCGAAACTCGTTCCGGACGCCGCCTGCGCGCGTGAAACGGCATGTCCGCGGGCCCGCCGTGCCGCCCCGCGATCGGACGGACCGGGCAGCCTTTCGAATGGACACAGGCGAGGCCGTGAACCCCTAACCCGGAGGGCGCGCCGCCGGCCGCTTCCGGCAAGCCCCTCGTCCGTTGCGGAACCTTCGATGCCGGAACATCGGCCGAAGCGGCTTAAAGCGCCGTGCCCTTTCTCGGGACGCGCAGGCCGGTCATGTCCGCCCCCTCGTGCTCAAGAAGCCAGGCCTTGACGCCTATGCCGCCGGCGTAGCCGGTCAGGCTCCCGTCCGATCCGACTACCCTGTGGCAAGGGACGATCAAGGAAATCGGGTTGCGTCCGACCGCCCCGCCCACGGCCCGGGCCGACGTCCCCGGCCTCCCCGCGGCGCCCGCGCCCCCCCGCCCGGCCATCTCCCCGGCCACCGCGCCGTAGGTCATGACCTTTCCGTAAGGGATTCCGATCAGTATGCTCCACACGGCCTGACGGAACGGACCTCCGGCGGGCGCCAGCGGCAGTGCCGCGACGGAGGGCCTCTCCCCCGCGAAATACCCGTCCAGCCATTCCGTCGCATGGCCGATCGCTGGAACCCCGCGCCCGTCCTCCGACTCCCCGGGCGGGGCGCCGACGAAATGCTTCTGTCCCAAAATCCACAGCCCCACGAGGCTCTCCCCATCGCTTTCCAGCTGCAGCGCCCCCACGGGCGACGGGTAAATCACCGTATATCTCGGCATCATTGTCCACCTTATGGCGCCTAAAGCGAGTCCCAAAGGCTCACCGTGGCGTAGCTGCGCCACGGCCGCCACGTCCTGGCCAGCTCCGCGAGCTCCCGAGGCGAAAGGTCCGGGAGCGCCCTTTTCACGCCGGCGTCCGTCTCCAGAAACGCGTCGGGCCAGCCCGTCCCCCGCATCGCGATGTAGCCGGCCGTCCAGCGACCGATGCCCGGAATCCCGGCGAGCTTCATCGCCTCCTCCTCGGGTCGGGCCGAACGCTCGAGATCGATCCGTCCCGCCGCGAAGGCGTCGGCTATGGCGACTATCGCCTTGGCCCGCGCGGCAGTGACGCCCAGCGCCGTCAGACGGCTTTCGGCACGGCGTTCCGCCAGTCCCGCGCCTTGCCCGCAAGGCTCGAAGATATCCTCCGGGGACGGGAACGCGCGCTCGAGCCCCGGCGCCCCGGTCCGGACGGGCGAGCCGAACTCCTGAGCAATCCTTGCCGCGAGAGTGCCCGCGGCCCTGACCGTGATCTGCTGGCCCACCACGGCCCTGACGGCTATCTCGAAGGGCTCGAAGCAGCCGGGCAGGCGGGTGCCAGGAAGGTACAGGCCCGGGCGGACATCGTTCATGGCCGATAGCGTCGCGCTCACCGCGTCCGGCTCGCAGTACAGGTCGAACAGCCGCTTGACCCTCGCGAGCGCCTGCGGGACGACCGCCACGAGTCCCTCGCTTACGAAGACCGACAGCGAGTTCCTTGCGGGATCGTCCCTCACCCCGATCCAGCCGGAGGCGATCCCGCCGCCGGGCGCCGCGAGGCGTACGGTCCTCAGATACTCCCCGCCGGAAACGGCTTCCACCCCGGAGATCGCCCTGCGCCCGAGAAAGCCCGCCATCGCGTCCCAGCGGTAGGGAGGACGGTAGCCCAGCGTGAGCCTTACCCCCGCGTCCGCCCCGCCGCCCTGCGGGCCCCGCCTCCGCAGATCGGTGGGCGAGAGCCCGTAGCTGGACCTGAACAGCCCGTTGAAGCGGCGCAGGCTCCCGAAGCCCGCCGCCATCGCGACTTCCGAAACGCTCAGGGAGGTGTCCGTCAGAAGCGACTTGGCCATCAGGAGCCTCGACGTCTGCAGGTACCGGACCGGCGGCACCCGGAACTCCTCCGCGAAGGCGCGCCTCAGTCGCCTGCCGCCGCACCCGAGCCCGGAGGCGAGCTCCTCGAGGCTGAAATCCGTGCCAAGGCCCTCCTCGATCATCCTCGCCGCCCTGCGGGCCAGATCCCCGGGCGACCCGGCTATCGGCCTGCCCGGCGCAAGCTCAGGCCTGCAGACAAGGCACGGCCGGAACCCTGCCCGTTCCGCCTCGGCCGCGGAGGCGTAAAACGAGCAGTTCTCCCGCTTGGGCGTCCTGGCGCGGCATACGGGCCGACAGAAGACGCCCGTGGTTCTCACGCCGACGAAGACGCGGCCGTCGAAGCGGACGTCCTTCGCCCTCAAGGCCTCGTAAAGGGCATCCCCGTCCCCTTCCGGGGCTTCCCCGGTCCAGCTCATGCTAAGCCTCCTTGCAGTCCGGTTACCCTTATAACCGGGTTCAGGCGGCATGTCTGGCCGTTTTCGGACACCTTATCCCCAACCGGGGACCCTTGACCCCGCCGTCTCAGGCAAGATCGGCACGGAATGGTCCGGGCCCGCCCGATGCGCGATGCGGGGACGCCCAGCGTCCCTCAACAAGATCGACCGGGGGCAAGCCAGCGGGAAAGCCTCGGAGGCTTGCCCAGGGCGACGCCATGCCAAGTCAAGGTCTCGCGGCGGCAGCTTTTCCGCCGCCCGCGGCTTTTCGCTGACGAACAGCTTGCGTGGACCCGGTTGGCGAGGCGCGCGCAAGTCCCCTGTTGCCTCTGCCGCAGGACCCTAGACCCATCGAGGCCCTCGGGCGTCAGAACAGCGGACGCGGCTTGCAGTCGGCAGACGAAATTTCGACGGCCCTGGCAGACTCTCCGGAGGCCCCGGAAGCCTTACCCGACGCCCCGGAAGCCATCTCAGATGTGTCGGAAGCCTTACCGTCGTCCTGCAAGGACGGCAGGAACAGGGTCCTGAACTTGCTGAACGTCATGGCGCCGGGCAGGCAGGCGGCATCCCGGGCAGGGTCCAGCGTCTCACCCTTCAAGAGCGTGTTCCAATCGCGCCGGGGAAGGGTCGAGGTCAGAGCCCGGTAGCTATCCAGCCCGCTTATGTCCGGATCCCTTTTGAACCTCGCGATGAGCTCGCGGTAGTCCTGGACCAGCCTCTTCAAGATACTCAAGATCCCCTGAGGCTCGGCCTTGGCGTACAGCGCCGAGAGCGGCTCCGGCGTGACGTACCTGAAGGAAAACTCGGTGGCGATGGTGTCCCGTGCCCCCGGAAACGAGCGTTCCAGCTCTTTGAGGAATTCTCGGATCGAGGCTTTGATCCCCTCGGCCTTGGTCATGATCCTGGCGATGGATCTGGCGCGGTTGCCGCCGCCGCCGGGAGTGGCGAGGGCGGCCAGGGCGGCGGGATGCTCAGCGAGGGCCCCGTACGCGGCCTCCACGATGACGGCGCCCAATCCGCTTTCCCGCAGACGGGAGCGGAAGCGTACGTAATCGCTCAGGGTGCAGTAAGCGTTGCTGTCGTCAGGATCCTCTATGCCCAGGGCGAAGTGGGTCTCCATGTTGCAGCGCAGCCTGTCCAGGGTCTCTCCCGCGGAAAGCTCGCCCATCTCCTGGAGGACCAGGAGCCCCGTCATGGTCGTGGGACTCAAGGGGAGGCGTCCGGTCGTCGTGAAGAGCCGGGACACCTGGCGCACGGGGAGCGTGGGCAGGATCAGGGCTCTGAAATGCGCCCCGAAGCTCGCGGCCAGAGCGCGCATCTGCCCTTCGCGGCCCGGGTGCAGGCCGGGCTCAAGCCCCTTCAAGGGGGGCACCAGCTCGAGGGGTTTTTTACCCATAACGCTCCAATTAGGAAGGCGGGTGTTGCGGCGGGAATCCGGGGGAACGCCGGGCCCGCGAGGACGCGGGAAACTGCCGGGCCGCAGGCAAGCCGCCGGAAGGTCGGGGGAGGCAAGAGAGTTGCGGACGCCCGCAGACGCGGGGCCGAGGGGCAGAGGCGTGAAAAACCTATGGGGAGGGCCAGCGATGGCCGTAAAGCGCCGTCCCGGGTCAGGCATGAAGCCGGGAGGCTGCAGGAAATCCCGCTGGCGGCAGGGGAAGCCCGACGGAGACGGCGGGGACCCGCAGGAGCCCCCGTCAGCTCTCGACCGGGTCCGGCTTCTTGACCAGGCTCAACTCCATGCCGAGGGCCGTGAAGGCCGCCCGGGTCCGCTGGTCGTCCTGGAAGGAGAAGAACTGGCACTTGCCGCCTTCGGAGCCGAAGCAGACTGTCCAGCGGCCCTCCTTGTCCTTTCGGTAGGTGACCGGCCTCGCCCCGTCGATCGGGCCCAGCCCCTGCAGCCGCATGTCGGTCTCCGTGAAGACGATGCTGGGCTTCCTCATGGCCGTGAAGATCCCCACCGCGGCGTCCACCCCGGTATTGCCGGTCTTGACGGTCACGTCCCACTCGCCCAGGATGGGATTTTTCTCGGAGCCGCAGGACGTCAAAAGCGAGAGGGACGCTGCGGCCAGAATGGCCACGAGCGCGACCGTCCCGGTGCGCCGGGGGATCCCTCTTACGAGTTGCAGCATGTCCTGTCCTTTCTCCCCCCGGTCGCGCCACGGCGCCTTGAGCCGCCTGCGGGCCGCGGCGCCGGGAGAGCCCGCGCCGTTAGGCCTGTTTAGCACAGACGCGCCCGCGGCATCAAGACGTACGGAGGCCCGTCCCGCCGAAGGTCCCGCAGGCCGCTCCCCTTACACGATCATGTTGATTATCAACACCCCGGCGGAGCTCGCCGGTCGGAACGCCGCCCGAAATGCGCCCCGGTCAAGCCGCCGCATTAACGCCGCGCCCCCGTCGACCCGCATGAGGCGGGCCCGGACGGGGGCGCGGGAAGAAGCGCGGAAGCCGGGCCGTAGGCTCAGCCGCCCAGAACCTCCTCGGTGAATTCGGCGATGGCCAGCTCCTCGTTGGTCGGGACGACCATGATCTTGATGGGGCTGTCGTCGGCGGAGATGACCCTGATCTCGGAGGAGCGCACGTCGTTTCTGGCCTTGTCCAGCTTGAAGCCCATGCCCTCCATGCCCTCCAGGATGGACGCCCTGAGGGTGGAGGAGTTCTCGCCCGCGCCGGCGGTGTAGACCAGGATATCGAGCCCGCCCAGGGAGGCCATGTAGGCGCCGATGTACTTGCGGACCCGGTAGGCGTAGATGTCCAGGGCCTGGGCGCACTGGGCGTTGCCCTTGTTGGCGGCCTCCTCGACGTCGCGGAGGTCGGAGGAACCGATGCCGGCCAGGCCCAGGACGCCGCTCTTCTTGTTCAGGAGGTTGTCCACGTCCTGGTAGCTCAGGCCCTTGAGCTTCATGATGTGGAAGATCACCGCCGGGTCCAGGTCGCCGGAGCGGGTGCCCATGATTACGCCCTCCAGCGGGGTGAGGCCCATGGAGGTGTCGTATGACTTGCCGCCCTTGACGGCGGTGACGGACGCGCCGTTGCCCAGGTGCGCCGTGATTATCCTCAGGCTCTCGGGGGGCCTGCCGTCGAAGAGGGCCGCGGCCTTGGAGACGTAGGCGTGAGAGGTCCCGTGGAAGCCGTAGCGGCGGATCTGGTCCTGGGTGTACAGCTCGTAGGGGATGCCGTACAGGAAGGTCCGGGGCGGCATGGTGCTGTGGAAGGCCGTGTCGAATACGCCGACGTTGGGGACCCCCTTCAGCACCTCCTCCGTGGCCTCGATTCCCGCGAGGTTATGGGGGTTGTGGAGGGGGCTCATGGAGAAGCAGTCCTTCAGGATGCCCTTCACCTCGTCCGTGACGAGCACCGGCCTGTTCACCTTCTCGCCCCCGTGCACGATCCGGTGGCCCGCGCCCTTGATCTCGGAGAGCGAGCCCAGCACCCCGTACTTCGGGTCAACCAGGCGCTCGCTGATGAGCTTCACGGCCTCCTTGGGGTTCTTGACGTCGACTGGGCCCTGGCTCTTCTCCCCTTTCCAGTTCGAGTACTTCATGCTGGTCCCCTCGATGCCGATGCGCTCGATGAGGCCCGTAGCCAGGACTTTCTTGTCGTCCTTCATGTCGAACAGCGTGAACTTGACCGATGAGCTGCCCGCGTTGATGACCAGGATTATCATAAAGACCCTCTTTCGAAAAGTATTCGGCTGATCCGCCACGGCGGACCGCGGAAAGGACTCGGCATGTGTCAATCCGATTATTGTAGCCCGAAGGGCCCAGGATTTCAAGCATTTTCCATAAGCCAGACCCCGCAACCGATCCCCGAAGCCGTACATGGTGCCCGCCTGCCGCCGAAACGGAATGCCCCGCCCGGGAGCCGACAGCCAGTCACCCCCAGCCCCGCTACGCCTCCCGGGCGGGCGCCGGGAGTCGCGTAAGCAGGAGGGCGCCCGAAAGGCGCCGAGAGAGCGCGGAAATAGCGGATCATCGGCGGCGATCGGTTTCGCGGCCTTGAAGCGGAAGACAGCGAAGAACCGTCTCGCTGGAAGGAGGCGGGGCGCTTCCGGACCGAAGCGGCGCGGCTGGCGCTCCATGCTTTTGGACGGGGGAACCGAGGCAATCGGGCGCTGCGGAACGAGCTCGGCCCCGGAGCAAAGGCAGCGGATGCTTCCTGGCCGGGTACGGCGGAGTTCCCGCGCCAGTCGACTGTGAGGTGAAACAGTCTAATCTGACGCCCCGGAAAGTTCTTCGGCCCCGGAACCGATGGAGTCGCGACCTTCCATGCCGCCGCAACGGAAGGCCCGTAGGCACCCGTATCCGGCATGGTAACGGCAGGGAAACCGCGCGTAGGCCGCTTACACGATCATTTCGGTTGTCGAAACCCCGGCGCACGAAACCTTTCTGGGCATCGCTATATGATGCATACCCAAGCCCGTGATGCCCAAGAAAACGTTTCATGATAAAGGCATGATAAAGGCATGATAAGAGCAAGGAAGACGGGAGGCAGGACGGAAGGCGCCGGGCGCTTTGATAAAGGTGAAGATTTGTCTTTTCAAAATAAAATTGATTTGCGCTTTTTGTGAATATTTATGGTTTTTGCGCGCGGAGCTGGAAATTTTTGTATTTATGTCATATCTTTGCTTGACATGTCATGACGATGGTTACCCGTACCGCCGCGCTTACGTTGCTCGCCCGATCGACCGACGCCGAGCCAGGTCGCGCCCTGTGAGCCGTGCCCCGAAGATTTCCGCGCGTTAAAGGATCGAACTCGCCTCCGTAGGCCGACTTTCCTGCCCGGACGCCGGACCGCCGCAGCGCGTGGCCGCCGGACTACCGTTTCGGTACGCCGATGATCCACCGATCCTCCGATCCATCGATCCTTCGATTGTTCGAATCTTCGATCCTTCGATCGTTCACCTCTTACTCCGGCCAAACTTTCCGGTCACCCTTCGACCGGCCTGCCGCCAGAAAGCTATTGGCGTCTGGCGCTCCCACCTGACCCCCCTCTTCGCCGAAACGTCCCCTTTCGTGCGCGCGAAATGCCGCGCCTTGCACGGCAATTCACGCCGCCTCACCGCTCCTGGCCACCCTCACGGGACGCTCATGCGCGCATCCCGGAGACGCCGCTGCCTTCGCGGGGGCGCCCCCTGCCCGGCACCAGCGGGATCCGCGGCGCGACCGTCAAGGGCCTCATCGCCGGGGCGGCATCGGGCATGCGCAGCGCCTCCCCGGATCTGCTAAAATGTCGATGCATCCGGGCGAGGCCCGGGCTGGGCGACCGCGCCGCCCTTCGCCGCAAAAAAAAGCGTTTCGCACGCAACGGGTTTATCGGATTCTACGAGTTTTCCGGCGCGATCAAGGCAACCCGCAGACGCCCGCGCCTGTGGGACGCGGTGCGCCGAGGACAACGGCGAGAGGACTGACCGGAAGTTTTCCTGCCTTCCCACTAAGGAGTAAGCCTCATGCCTCCCCTCTTCTATTTCTTTCTGGCGCTCGCGTGCCTGCTCATAGGATACCTGATCTATTCCAAGGTGGTGGAGAAGCTCTTCATCCCCAACTACGGCCGACCCACCCCGGCCAACTCCATGGCAGACGGGGTGGACTACATCAGGCTTCCCACCTGGAAGGTCTTCCTCATCCAGCTTCTCAACATCGCAGGGGTAGGGCCCGTATTCGGCCCGATCCTGGGGGCCCTCTACGGGCCCGCGGCCCTGTTCTGGATAGTCATAGGCTCGCTCGTGGCAGGGGCGGTCCACGACTACTTCTCTGGCATGTTGAGCCTCCGGTACGCCGGCCAGTCCATACCGGACGTGATCGGCTTCACCCTCGGCAAGGGCTTCAAGCAGTTCATGAGGGTCTTCTCCCTGGTGCTCCTGGTGCTGGTGGGCGTGGTGTTCGTCTCCGCCCCCGCTGGCATGCTCGCCGTGCTCACCCCCGACTGGATGAACCTGACGTTCTGGGTCGCGATCATCTTCCTGTACTACTTCCTGGCCACGATCCTCCCGATAGACGTGATCATCGCGAAGATCTACCCGCTGTTCGCAGTGGTGCTCATCATCATGGCGGTCGGCGTGTCAGGCGGGCTCATCTACCACGGCTACGGCTTCTACAACTGGGAGGCGATAAGGACCGAGGGCATCCTCGCCAACCTCCATCCGCAGCACCTTCCCATGTGGCCCCTCATGTTCATAACCATCGCCTGCGGGGCGCTCTCCGGCTTCCACGCCACCCAGTCGCCGCTGATGTCACGCTGCCTCGTAAACGAGCGGGACGGCCGGGTCGTCTTCTACGGCGCGATGATAGCCGAGAGCGTCATCGCCCTCATCTGGGCCACCGCCGCCATGACCTACTTCAACACCCCCGAGGCCCTCCTGGACGTCCTGAAGGCCGGCCCCGCCAAGGTCGTGACCGACGTCTCGCTGGGGCTCCTGGGCACCGTGGGCGGCGTCCTGGCCATCCTGGGCGTCGTGGTGCTCCCCATCACCTCCGGGGACACGGCATTCCGGGCGGCCAGGCTCATCATCTCCGACTTCACCCGCCTCCCCCAGAAGAAGATCGTGAACCGCCTCATAATCGCGGTCCCCGTCTTCGTGATCGGCATCATCATCGCCCAGGTGGACTTCGCGATCATCTGGCGATACTTCGGCTGGTCCAACCAGACCCTGGCCACAGTGGTGCTCTGGGGAGCCGCAGCTTACGTCGTCAGGCGCGGCACCAACCACTGGCTCGTGACCGTGCCGGCCGTGTTCATGACGGCAACCTGCATCTCCTACATATGCGTGGAGTCCCAGCTGGGCTTCGGGCTCCCGTTCAACGTCTCGGCATTCATCGGGATCGCCGCGGCGTTCGTCTCCCTCGTCTGGTTCCTTGCGAGCATCAAGAAATTCAAGGAGAAGATCATCCTTGAGATCCCCCTCGCGAGTCCGGCCGTCTGATCCCGACGACGCCCGCATGCCTCACGCCGGGGCCCTCCTCCCGACAAGGAAGGCGGGCCCCGGCTTTTTTTTGCGGGCTCCGACCTGATGCCCCGCTACCGGGACGCTGGTCCGGATACCTCGTCGCGGAGCAACGACAAGGGAACCGCAGAAGGGATTCCCCCCCGAGGCTTCGCTCGCGAGGCGTGGACCGGGGCCTTCAGAATGGGAGCATGACCTGCGTCTGGCCGGAGACGGTCCTCACGTTCATGTTTATTATCAAGATCCGGGGAATGAAATTTGGTTCCTCTGCAAAACCCTCCCCCTCGACAGAGAATCGGAACGCCATGTGGCCACCGCATCGGCTCCCCAACGCTTAAGCCTCAAACCGCCCGCCCATCTGCGCACCTTTTTCCCAGACACTCTGCCACCAAATGACTGCCAGGAGGCGAGGAGGTTTTCGCAGCGGCAGCAAACCTTGCTGGGCATCACGATATGATGGGTGTCCAGGGTACTGCGGCACACAAGAAAATGTTCGTGGTAAAATTTAAGAGCCGGGCCGAGCTGCAGGACCGGGTCGAAAAGCCGCTCCTGGCCGGGCAGGGCCGAAACTCCAGGCCGGGGCGAAAGTTCAAGCCGGGGGACCCTGGCAGAGGAAACGGGATCCGGGACCTGACCCCCGGAAACGGCTTCCGAGGGCAGAAACGGGCCGCCGCTCCCCGGAGCCGGTAACGGACATGGCCCTGAAAAGCGAAACCCCCGCCGCAAGGCGAGGGTTTCGCTGAAACCGGACGGCCCGGCAAAGGCTCCGTGAACTGCACGAAACGCTCAAAGCCCTCGGACGCGGGTGGTCACCCGAGCCCGGCAGGGCCCCCGGAAGGCTGGCAATCGGGGCCGGACGGAGAGGTGGGCGAGAGCGGGGAGCGAGTTGCGGGGTTCAGCCGTTGTCCTGGGTGCGGGACTTGCGCTGGAGGGAGCGGTAGAGGCGCTTCAGGGCCTCAACGCTGGGGGTGTAGAGCCCCAGGATGCCCTTGGTGCTCTCCCAGCGGATCAGGGTGGCCTTGCAGATCTTCATCTTGTAGGAGAAGGCCTCCAGGGGGAGCCCCGTGTAGCGCCTGAGCGCCCGGATGTCCTTGCCGGACACGCGCCTGAAGTCAAGGATAGGCAGGGTCGCCGAGGCGGCCGCAACGGTCTTGGAAACGGCCTTCCGGGCAACGGGGGCCTTGCGGGAGGAGACAGCTGCCGCCTTCCTGACGGGGGCCTTGACGGTCGCGGCCGACCTTTTTGTGGCGGGCTTCCTGGCGGAGGCCTTCTTGGCGGTTGAGGGCTTCGTGGCGGCCTTGGCGACCGACGTTGAAGAGGCTGTGGACACTTTTCTGACCTCGCTCTTTGATGCGGACCTTGTTGCGGCCCGGGTGCTTCCCCGGGCGCCGGAGGGGGCGTTCGCGGGGCTTGCGGCCGCGGTCCTGCGCCCGGAGGGGCTCGAGTCGGCCTTGCGCCCGGAAGGGCCTAAGGCGGTCTTGCTCCCGAACGGGCCTGAGGCGGCCTTGCGCCCGGAGGGCGCTTCTGCGGCTTTGCGCCCGGAAGGTGCGGGCGCGGGCGCGGCCGTGCGGCTCTTGGCTCGCGAAGCGGCCTGGCGCCCAACGGGGACGCCGTCCGCCTGAGCCGCAGCCCTGGCCTTGCGCCCGGACTGGCCGGAGGCCGTCCCGCGCCCTGAGGGCGACTGGGCATCGGCTTCGGCCCTGGCCTTGCGCCCGGATAGGCGCGGGGCAGGTCTGACGTCGCCGGATCCGGCGGCCTCTCCGGGAGCCGACGTTGGCGCCGGTTCCGGCCTTAGGCGCGCGAAGAGCTCGCCGAACTGGTAATCTTTAGGTATCTCTCGGGGCACGGGGCGGCGCGGGCGTCCCGGCCTGCGCTTTGGGGGCTCCTCTGCCTGCACGACTTCCGGAACGACCGCTGGCTCGGGCACCGGCTGGCCGTCGGGATCCAGAGGGACGTCCACCCAGACGGCCTTCTTCCTGCGCGCCCTGTTGACTCGGGGGAGGCGGCGCTTCCGGAGGGGCTGCGCGGGCTCGTCGGCGGCGGGATCATCTGCCGCATCGCCGGACGCTAAGAAAGGCTCCGCGAAGGAAGGGGCAGGCTCCGGCTCGACGGGCGCAACGACCGAGGACCAGTCCAGCCGGGACTCCTGGCCCCTGCGGCGCCTGACCACCACCGCCGAGGGCGGGTGGCCTCCTGCCGTGAGGTCCAACGAAGCCAGGGGAAGGGGCGCCAAGGGCTCGGGGAAAGCGGCGGCGTCCTCCTCGTCTTCCGGATCGTCCCCGTCCCTGAAGGCCAGATCGGCGGGGTCCGCCCTGCGAAGCCTGAACGCGAGGGCGGGGTCCGACTCCATGCGCACGGCCGCTGCGCACAGCGCCGCGGCGACGTGGACGCAGAAGGAGGGCTCGCGGCAGTCGCAGGCGCAGGAGTACTCGCCCTCGGCGGGCAAAAGCCCCCCGGACGGGGACCTCAGGCGATCGGCGACGGGGGCCGGGAGCCTGGCACCGGAGAGGAGCCCGGCCAGCGAGACCGGGTTGGCGCGCATGAACTCGCGCAACGCCTCCCAGCGGTCGGGGTCAACGGGCGAGAAATCCACGGAGAGGTTGTAAAGCCCGTCGTCATCGGCCACTCGGGCCAGGATACGGCCCGGCGACGCCTCGAAATGCACGACGGCGTTGTTCCTTAAGAAGCTGAACCCCTTGGACATAAGCCTCGCGGCAACGTTCAGGCGTTCGAAATGACGGTGCCACTGCTTGGCCCAGAAGCCGCGGGCGTAAGGGGCCCCTTCCAGCTGGACCGGGGTCACCTCGCCCTCGCTCGAGAGCTCCTTGATGTGCCGGGCCGCCGCGGCCCTCCGGTCCGCGACTCTAACATATGTCTTGACGGGATCGCTCATCTCAAAAATTCGTCTCCATCGCGGCCGGGGGATTAGGCCGTGCGGGGCGCAACGCACGCTAAGGCGGACGGCGCAAGGCGCGGAAGGACGCGAGGGCCGGAGGGCTCAAGTCGCGGCCCAATGGCTCACAGGTGCCCGCCGGATTGGCGGGCGTACGGACGCGCCGACCGAGGTCTCTCGCCTCGTGCCGGACCGCGCCGCAAGTAACGCCGAACGCATGGTTCCGTAAGCGCGTCCGCGAGAAAGCCTCTCGGATCAAGCGGAATCGTGCGGGACGGAGCGGCGGCGACGGATCGCCGCAACAATGAGGACGCGCGGGTTCGGAACTTCCTCCGGGAAGTTTCCCGCCCGTCCGGCGGTGGCCTTCCCGATCGGCTTGGAAGTCAATATAGCACCCCTTTCTTCGAAATGCAACATTAATTTGCTAGACAATGAGAATCTTTTTTGCAAAAATTTCCCGGCGAGCGGCCGGATACGCGGCGACGGACCTTTCGCGAGGCGCCACTTGCCTCCAATTGCTTCAAAATTATCATCACATATGCAGCAGATCAACATAACATGCGCCGTTCTCGCCCTCGGCGCACACCGCATTTCGTGCCGATATTCACGTAAACTTGTCACAGACGCTACATTTCAGTATTAATTCGACCTGAATATTCCCGCCCGCAAGGGATCCGCCGCAAGGAGGCTCAGTGGGCGCGACCGGATCAGGTTCCGGGAAACGTACCGATACCTCCCGCGAGGCTGAAGCGGGTCGGAATGCGCCGCAGGCGCCTTTCAGCGATCATTTTAAGGCATGGCGCGCGTCAAGGGCCGGTCCCGATGCCCGACCGATCGGAGCGGTCGGTGCCGCTACCGGAAGGCGAAAGGCGTCCAAGCCTTACCAATCAAGGACCGGCGATGGGCTCGCGGCCAGCGGCGGTCCGCTTCGGCATCGACGGTTCTTCCGGAACTGATAAAATTAGAACCCAATTTACATGCCTCTCGATGGGCACGGATCGCTTCGGTATCCGCAACGTCTACGCCGGTAGCGTTTACCCCCGAAAAAGAGCACTGGGAAGGTCGAGGACATCGGACACCGAGCCTGTGCGTGCGGCGGTCAATGCGAACCGGAAATCGAGCAACCGATCCCTACGATATCGCGTATGGTCAAGATGCTGACGGCATAAATATCCGGCGGAAATACCGATCGGGCGTTCGCGCTTCAGGAGGCCTGAGCCGATTCCGCAGGAAAGCCTGGCCGCAGTAGGCGGCGACTCGGGCAGGCTACGCTCGTGCCTTGATTACGGTGCAATCCGGAAACGCCTGGGGCAAACGGCAATGCGTCAGCATGAGCTTAGCGCGTGGGGGAGGCCGAGCTCCTCGAAAAGGGCATCATCTGTGAAATCCGATGGATCGCATTTTCTTGAGCGGTTCCGGCACGGCGGACGCGGCGCGCACATATTGTGGGTTCCGCTGTCCCGGAGCGGGTTGTTCGGCTTTTGGAATTTCAGACGATTATCGAGCGTCCTCAGCTCAGAGGATGTGCGGAGATTTCACAACCCGCTTCAGTTCCGGCTCAGTCGTTGCGTCAGATGCTAGTCATTGGGACAGATGCTAGTCATTTCAGAAAATTGACTCTGATCAATTTCAAGCCATGATCACGGACTTCCGACCTGTTGCCTGCCGCGGGGAGGGCGCCGTGCGACCTCAAGTCAAAGTTTCTCCCGCACGCCAATTTCCTTACGACACAATTTTCTTACTGGCTCGTTTCCCTCGATCATGAAACGCTTGCGGTCGCGATTCCCTCGATGGCGAAACCCCTGGACGCGATTTTGTCGGGAGGTGATTTCGCGCGGGACGCGATTGCCCTCCCCACGCCAAACCGTTCCTTACGTCCTTCCTGACGTTCCGATTCTGCAATAAATTCCCTCTCCGATGTCCTGCCCGTTCCAGATCGCTCGCTACGCCCGGGCCCTATCCGCCGTCAAGATACCGGCTTCGCCCGGCGCTTACCGGAAGGCCAACGTGAAAGCATGCCCATTCCACACATGAGGCAGACAATCGGCGCGAGGCTCACGCTGGCGACCAGACAAGGCTAAACCAGCAGGAGGAATTTCTTCCACGGGCACCCAAGCGCGTCGGCTGGCAACACCTCCATTCCGACCCGTCTTGCCGCGAATATCCAATCCCGGAAGACCGGGGAAACCAGGAGAGCCGAATTCCTCCCGCACTTCGGGGATCCGTCATCCGCACATGGCCACCTTTAAACAAGGTTCACGGCGCCGCTTAACTTCTGGCCGTACCAGGAAACAGGACGCGTGCCGTGCCCCGACACGGGAGCGGGCCTTCGTCACGGGAGGCAGACAACTGCCTTAGAGAAGATCCTGATGAAGGCGATCGGAGAAATGTCCTGTTCCGGGATCCACCGGACACGCAGGGAAGTTACCGAACCCTGCCCACAACGTGGACCGTGCATGATATCGGCGGTCCATCGGGCTACGACTGGCCGTTGCCATTCGCCTCCTCCTCCCTCTGGATGCGCTTTACGCGGCAAAATCGGTTTCCCGCGATTCCGTGCGTCGTGCCTGAAGCGGATGGGCTAACCCATAGGGATATCAGGATATTCCGGAATCATCACAGAAAATTTTAAAAAATGAAACTTCTGAATCATTTGCTATACCCCCAAGCGGAATTTTCAAAGCATCGACACCCAATGCTCGCATGGACTGAGCGGTTGACGTTGTCGCCATTTAGCGCCGCCGCTCCTACCATTTTACCCGCTACGATTCAGCCGCGCATACTCGCGAGACCGAGGTGATCCGCCGCAACTGCTTTTGAGCATGACTTCCACTGAGAACATTTAATTATCCGTAATTGGTCAGGCCCCCCGGTGGGTCGGCGGCCCGGGCCGGGGCGGTCCGTGGTCGGTGTCTGCGTGCCGCGTCCCGGCCCGAGCGCGCCGCGGG
>JAISFS010000148.1 GCA_031263485.1 Deltaproteobacteria bacterium
CGGGCGGCGAACCTCGGGGACGGGTTCGGAATCCTCCTCGGGCTTGAAGTCTTCGAATGGCTCGGGGGGTTTGAAGGGACTGACGTCGCGGACTGGCTTTTCGTCCGCCTCCCGCTCCGTTTCCGCGTCCGGCGCCGCGGACCCCTCCGGCTTGGGGTCTGCATCGGTCACCGCGTCCCTGTAGGTTTCAGCGCCCTCTGCGATTTCCGCGTCCACGTGAGCCTTCGCGTCCTCGGCGGTCACGGCGTCGGCGGCGGGCATCGACACATAGTCCGGCTTGGCGCCTGCATCGGTCGCCGCGTCCCCGCCGGTCTCCGTGTCCTCAGCGGTTTCAGCGTCCTCGGCGGTCTCGGCGTCGGCGGCGGGCATCGCCCCGTCGTCCGGCTTGGCGCCTGCATCGATCACCGCGTCCCCGCCGGTCTCCGAGTCCTCAGCGATTTCCGCGTCCTCAGCGATTTCCGCGTCCACGTGAGCCTTAGCGTCCTCTGCGGTCTCGGCGTTGGCGTCGGGCATCGCTACATTGCCCGGCTTGGGGTCTGCATCGGTCACCGCGTCCCCGCCGATCTCCGTGTCTTCAGCGATTTCAGCGTCCTCTGGGATTTCCGCGTCCACGTGAGCCTTCGCGTCCTCGGCGGTCTCGGCGTCGGCGGCGGGCAACGCCACATCGTCCGGCTTGGCGTCTGCATCGATCACCGCGTTCCCGCCGGTCTCCGTGTCCTCAGCGATTTCCGCGTCCACGTGAGCCTTCACGTCATCTGCGGTCTCGGCGTCTGCGGCGGGCATCATGTCCTCCAAGTGATGCACGCTCTTTGCGACTTTTGATTTCATGTCGCGATTGCGGCGGCGAAGATAACGGCGACGATTATAGCGGCGGGTCTTGGGAACCGGCTCGGCAACCTCCGGGTCCGTCATGTCATCGGCCGGCATAGGGTCATCCGCCGTAGATACGCAGTTCGCGTAGTTCTGCTCCCCGGCCTCCCCGGCCTCCCCGGCCTCCTCGCGCGGCGCGTTCGCCTCCGACGACTCCGTCCCTCCGGCCCGGGCGGGAGCCCCGGCCTTGGACTTGGCGCTCCTCGTCTCCTTCTTGGCCTTCCACTTCGCCCGGCGCATCTCCAGCATCTCGTCAAGCGGGCGCAATATGAACACCCGGAGCCACGCGTCGCGCTCGAGGGCGCTCGCCGCCGCGGGGTCGCCGAAGATCGCGGGCGGCTCGAAGCTCCTGTCGGCCCCCTCCAGGTCCAGGATGCGGCAAGTCATGGGCTTCCCCTCCAGGCGGTCCTCAAAGCTCCAGACGAAGTAGGGGAGCTGGACGACCCTCCGGACCGTCTCGGAGCCGACCTTGGCGGTGAAGAACATCAGGAACCAGAACGTGTTTCGGAGGACGATCGCGGCCTCCCCGGATACCGACTTGCGGGTCCCGAAGAGCTGAGTCTCTGGGTCCGGGGAATCGCCGCCCGACTCCATCCACCTGAAGTAGCGCTTCTTGGACATGCCGCCGAAGAAGCCGGCGGGCGCGGGGGGTATCGGCTCCCTGAAGACGCCGTCCCGCATGAACAGCTCGCAGTGGGGCATGGACCCGCGCTTCACGTGGATCGGAACCATGACGATGTCTGCTCCCCTTCCGGCGTGGCCGGCGAGCTCTATGGACTCCCTGAGGCGGGCGCAGCGGGGGCAGATGGGGTCGAAGAAGACGAGAAGGGTCTTGTCGCTGGAATCGGAGCCCCTGTAGAGGCTGTTCATCCTGATGCCGGTGAAGAGGCGGTCGACGGGATCGCCTCCTGGAGCGGGTGTGGCCGGAGCCGTGGTCCTGGACATTGAAAATTGCCTTTCCGCCCGCCTGGGCGGGAAGCGGACGGGCGCGGGATGACGCGCCCGCCCCGGTCTCGCGCGGCGGCGCCGCGCCAGTGTCGGCGCCCGAAGGCGCCGGGTCCGATGCCGGCGCGGGCCAAGTCGCCGCGCCGGACGGCCGTTTTCCGTTCGCCTGGACGCGACGGTTCGGCCTGGGGGAGGGCTGCTTCCCGCCGCGGACGGGGTCAGGTCCGGACGGGGATTGTCGGTGAGAGTTGCCGGGCATGGCCGGCTGGAGGGACTTGGCCGCATCGGCGGATTCGGCCGCGTCGGCGGGCCGTGCGGATCGCGCGGACCATGCGGATTCCGCAGGTCAGCGGGCTTTGGCGGTTTTTGCGGGCTTGCCGGTCTTGCTTGCCTCGATTGTCCCGGTTGTACCGGTTGCCATGGCCGACCTGTCGGCGATTGCGGACTTGACCGGCTTGGCGGGCCGTGACGCCTTGTCCGGCTTCATGTCCGCGGGTTTTGGCGGGTTGGCGGGAGCGACGGCTCCCGGAGGCTTTCCGTCCCCTTCGGTAGCTTTCGAGGCGCCCGCTTCGTCGCTTCGGCACCAGGCGTCGTCGACTCCGAGACACATGGAGAGATAGAGCTGCCGCTCGACCGCCTCGATGTATTTGAGGATATGCTCGTCCGCTGACTCGCTGCCGATCCTGCGGCGGATTTCCATGTCCGGGCGGCCGTCAGTGACCTCGGCGGCGTCCGGCACGGCCGGCACGGCCTCAGCGTCAGAGTCAGAGTCAGAGTCAGCGGGGAAGGGAGCGCCGGCGCCGATGCCGGCGGCGGATAAGGAGAATGATGAATCCGATGGGAATGTGGTTGCGGGGAATGGGGCCGCCGCCGAAGCGGACATGACGGCCGTCTTGAGTGCCGCCTGGTTCTCGGCGGCGCGGGCGGGCTTGCCGTCCGTCCGTTCCTCGCGGGATGGCGTCCGGAGGCGGATGGCGGCGGTCGGGCGCACTGGACGGATCGGGCGTCCGGAAACGCTAGAGACGGACGTTGTCGTCCGGGCGACCGGCGGCGTGCCGTGCAGTGCCGCGGGGGAGGCTGACCCCTGAGGGAAGGGGTCCGCTCCGGCTCTTCCGTCGAAGTTCCACTCGACCGTCACCGAAAACGTCCGGTCGAATGCCCCCTGGAAGGTCCCGTTCAATCTTTCGTTGTGGGTCCAGTCCGACCTTCCGCCGTGGGCCCCGTCCGACCTTCCGTCGTGCGTCCCCTTGACCGTGTCCGCAAAGTGCCCCGTTGAGGCGCCCGCCTGTGGCCCCGCGAGGCTTACGGGACCGGCCTCTGTCACGGGGGCCGCCGAGGAGCCGCGTCCGGGGTCGGGCTTCCGGGAGGCAGCGCCGGCAGGGAGTTTTCCGGAGGACCGGCCCGGGTTGCGTGGAGGGACGTCGCGGAAGCCGATGCCGCAGGAGCCGACGCGTCCGCAGGGGGAATCGGGGGCGTTCCGGTAAGCGGGCGGATCGGGGTAACCGGACGCGCCCGGGGTGACGCGCGGATCAAGGGCATCCGGGGCATCCGGGGCATCCGAGGCATCCGTGATGCCCGCGCGGGCCGTCGCCGCTGGCGGGCCCGCCGGGTCGATCCGACCCGGATCGATCTCCCGGGAGCGCGGCACGCCGCGCAGGATCCTGAGCGCGCCGTCCTCGAACCAGAAGAGCGCGGGGCTCGCGGGCTCCGTCCCGCGGCCCATGAGGCCCCTTAAACGCCAGGTGTTCTCCAGGGTCATGGAACCCCCGGAGGGCGCCGGCCAGGGCTCCGGCCCGGGCAGGGCCGCCCCGTCCTCCCCGTCCCAGGTTGCGAGATCTTCCGCGGCCTCTTCCGGGCCCTCCGGGAGCCTGCCCTCGCGCAGGAAGAATTCCCCGTAGCCCAAGGAGCCTTCCAGGAGGTTCACCGGCGCCCAGAGGATCCTCACCCCCGCGGCCTCAAGCTCGCGGACGGCGCTTGAACCCATGAGCTTCAGCGAGACCGGGCACAGCGGGTCGAAGGCTGCCGTGATCCTTTTCTCCCCCCCGCCCGTGTCCGGGCTGTTCGCTTCACCGCCTCGCGCGGGCAGGACCGACGCGGCACGGGCCGGGGTTCCGAGTTCCCGCCCGGCGAAAAGCGCCGCGTTGTGGCTGGCCAGGAGCCTCGCGTGGGCGGCCCTGAGCGCCGGGGCTTCCGGTCCGGGCGGATCGGGGGAGACGGACCCGTCCTCGGCCAGGTAGGCCAGGGAGGGCACGCCCTGGGCGTTGCCGGTGTACGGATCGCGGCCGCGGAGGATCACCGCCGTGGCGGAGTCCGCCCGCGCGGCAGGGAAGGCGCCCTCGGCCATGCCCCTGCCGCCGGTCATCCCGAGGACGGCGGACGCGATCTCCGGCGGGGCGGCCGGCGCGCCGCCGGACCGGCGGGCCGCCGTCAGGGCCGCCGCCCGGGAAGTCGGCCGCTCGGACGCCGTCGGCCCGGAAGACGTGAGGCCCGCGGCGGAGACGGCTTCAAGGACGGTGAGGAGACCGTCCGGCGGAAGCTCGCCGCCTTCCGGAAGGCTCGGGGCCTCCGCGGGGCACCCCTCCCGGCGCTCGCCGGGCTTCTCCTTCAGGATCAGGAGCCCCACGGCGCCGCAGGCGCCCATGATTACGGACAGGATTGTAGTGACGGCCATGAAGTTCAGGATTTTTCGGGCGGACAGGCAGATGTGCAGGTGCTTGAAGTGGGACATTCGGTTTCCTGGCTCCCTGGGCCATGGCTCGGCGGCCGCTGGTTTCTCCCGCCGGCAGGCGGGCGAGGCGGTTCCGGTCGCGGCCGGTGGCTTGCGGCTGAATGTGGATGGCGTTGTCAGTGCTCGGACGGCGTTGTCAGTACGGGGACGGCATCCTCAGTGCCCGGACGGCGTTGTCAAAATGCGGGAGGCATCGCATCGTCCGGCGGACGCGGACGGCTTCGGTCCGTCCGCGGAAGGCTCGGGCGCGGGGCGGGCGCGGCAGACGCGTCGGGTTCAGTAGCGGCAGCGCCTTCTCAGGACGGACACCTCGGTGGCTGGCCTCACCGGCCCCACGAGCCTCGCGCGGGCCGCGAGGAGCGCCGCGTCCGGGGGCACCCCCATGAGCTCCAGGACCAGGAAGATCAGAAATGACGCGGCAGCCAGCGCGAAGGTCCACCAGGACCAGTGGAGGAGCCAGAGCCCCAGGGGGAAGGCCAGCCGCGCGTCCAGGAAGAACAGCTTGGGCCGCACGGCCGTGTAGGACCAGTGGCACGGGACGTTCACGCGCGCCCCCTTTCCGCCCTGACCGCGGCGAGCGCCGAGGGCCAGACGAGCCCCTCCGCGAGGTCGCGCTCCACCGCCCTCTCGAGGGGCATGCCGCGGGCCTCCAGCATCTCCTCCATGAGCGCCGCGGAGCGGCCGATGCCCGCCCGCTGCAGCTCGTCCCGCATGGGCTGGTCCAGGGCCAGGTACTCGCGCACCGCGTGGCGGCCCCCGCCGGGGCAGGGGAAGAGGCGCTGATGCACGCAGCAGCGGAGGCCGGAGAAGAGGGACGCCGCGAGCCCCCGCGCCTCGGCTGGAGGGAAGGGGTTCAGGATCCTGACGGGGGCCGCCGAGACGGAGCGGGTGTGCGCGGTCGCGTAGCACGCGACCCCCAGCTCCGCCGCCTCCAGGACGCCCCGTATCGTCTCGGGGTCGCGGACCTCTCCCACGAGCACGGCGTCCGCTGCCCTGCGGGTCAGGTTCCGGACGGCGGTGAGGAAGTCCGGCAGGTGGCGTGGGATCTCCGACTGCTCCACGGGCGTGTGGCCGGAGTCGGCGGGCGTGAGGTCGAACTCCACCGGCGACTCGTAGGTGCAGACGTGCCGTCCTCCGCGCTCGACTATGCCGCGCATCACCGCCGCGAGGAACGTGGTCTTGCCCGAGCCCATGGCGCCAGTGGCCAGGACCAGGCCGTTTTCGGGGAAGAGTGCCGAGGCCAGTTCCGGCTCGCACCCGAGCTCGGCGAGGGTGGGGGGCGCGCCCGGGATGAGCCTGAAGGTGAGCGCGAGACCGGTCCCCCAGCCCGCCGCGACGCCCGCCGCGTTGGCCCGGAAGCGGATCCGCGAGAGCCTGGACTCCGGCACCTCGAACCCGAAGTCCAGATCGCTCCCGCCCAGGACTATGGACGAGGCGGCGGCGTTGCCTGAGGCCGAGTCCAGCAGCGACGCGAGCTCTGCCGTATGGAGGGCGCGACCGGAGCAGCGCCGCCAGACCCCGTCCACGCGCGCGGAGGCGCAGCTCCCCGAGGTGAGCACCAGATCCGAGAACCCGATCCCCTTGAGATGGAGAAGGAGCCCCTCGAGATCGGACAGGGTCGC
>JAISFS010000228.1 GCA_031263485.1 Deltaproteobacteria bacterium
CAGGCGGGCCATTCGAAATAATGCGGGCGGGGCCTCCGGAGAAGGCCCCGCCCTCAGAAAGAGCGGATTTCAGTGAGTCCGGGCGGCAGACTCAGGCTACATCGGCGGAAGGACGTGTGCCGGTGTCAGGGAGGGGAAGCTGAAGCCGCCCGCCTTGCTGGGGGCCATGGGGTTGACAGTCGCGAGGACTCCGGGGGCACGGAGGAGGGCCTGGAGAAAGCGCTGGTTCATGGTATGCCCGGTCCTGACGGCCGTGAAGCGGCCTATCACGGGGAACTGGGCCAAGGAGAGGTCGCCCAGAAAATCAAGGATCTTGTGGCGGACGCACTCGTCCTTGAACCTCAGCCCTTCGGGGTTCAGCACCCGACCGTTCTCGCCGAAGACTACGGCGTTGTCCAGCCCGCCGCCCAAGGCCTTGCCGTTCCTTTTCATCTCCTCCACGTCCTTCTCCATGCAGAAGGTGCGGGCGGGGGCTATCTCGGAAACGAAGCCGGACTGGCTGAAGGCGAAGGTCCGCCTCTGCTGGCCCACGTAGCCGGGGAAGTCAATCTCGCAGTCCACGGAGAATCGGTCAGCCGGCTCGACTGTCAGCGACTTGCAACCGTCGTCGTCAGCCACGGTGAAGGGCCTGGTCACCTTATAGAAGGAACGGGGCGCCTGGAGGGTGGCGATGCCGGCCTTCTTGAGGAGGCTCGCCCAGGGCGAGGCGGAGCCGTCAAGGATGGGCACCTCTGGGCCGCTCACCTCGATCATCAGGTTGGATATGCCCAGGCCGTACAAGGCGGCCAACAGGTGCTCCAGCGTGCCCACGCTCTCGTCGGCGAGGCCTATCGTGGTGGCCAGCCTGGTGTCGGTCACGTTCTCCCAGGAGGCACGGACTGGCCGGGCACCCGGGTTGTCGGTCCTCTGGAACCAGATGCCGGAGCCGATGGGGAGCGGGCTCAGGACCGCGTCCATCGTCTCTCCGCTGTGGAGTCCTTTGCCGCTGATCTGGAGCCTGTGGCTTATTGTCTTCTGGTAGCGATGCATGTCTTCCTTGAGCCTTTCTTGAGCGGGCGGGTCGCCCGCCCTTTCGAGCGAGCTAGATAGCAATAAGCGGGCCAAGCTTGAATTATCCTAACTGTCGTATAAATTATCAGCAATACCGCTTCATCTTAGATAACTGGGCTGATAATGCGGTGTCGGGCTTTTGCACCGTGGCCGAAATCCCTCAAGGGCTGATGTGGATCCCCCACAGCAAATCATGCCCCCGATGCTGAAATAGAGGCTTAAGAGAGCGTGTTTTTTGCGGTTTTACCTTTCGCGAGCACCGCTCCAGGAGGAAGACCTTCCAGAACGGCCGGTCACGAGCGTGGGAGTCGTGTCCGGCCGGAATTCCCGAACGGGGCCGCAGTCCGGAGGGGGGCCCGTACTCGGGTTGCGGCATGGCTCCGGACGTTCGGAAGCTTCGGAAAGGCCCCCGGAGATCCCGGTCGAGGCCCGATAGGAGTTGCGGACGGGAGCCCCGGCGGTAAGGCATGCGTCCCGGGTCAAGAACCCGGGCGCAATGGAGGCGGCGGGCACCGTTGTGGGCTTCCGGATGCTTTCTTTGTGGGCTTCCGGATGCTTTCAGGGGGTGAAGGTGGGAAGCGCGATGGAGTACCAATCGAAAAATTACAAGTAATCTCACTATGTTAGACCTGCAAGGCAGGTCAGGTTCGGGAATTGCCGGGCACGAGCCGGGGGCGGGGCAGGCAAGGGCTTGGGTCACGGTGATCGGGCCCCGTCGGGCTGGATCCGAGGGAGCCGGGATGGTAGGGGATGGTCCTGGACGGTCGGGGAGGGGCAGGATGAGGCCGGATCCAAGGCCGTCCTGCCATCGTCAAGCGCCGCTTCAGGCAGGATCCTGACGTCTCCTGATGCTTTCGACCTGGCTTGCCTTGAGCGGTGAGATACTGCCAAATAGCAGATATTTCACCTCATTTTCATGCCACGTATCCGGCGGCGCCTTGCGGCGCAGATTCTTTGTGCGGAGGCCGCCACCGATATGTCCGTCCTGGAGCCGGGACGAAGTCACGGGGTGCGCGGAAACCACGCGTAGCCCGCGAGTGACAGTTCCCCTCAGGCCTGGTTTTTGCTAAGAATATAGACGAGTGTTTTTTCCGTATGCCCATCGGCAGGAGGTCAATAACATGCGAAGACTCATAAGGCCCCTGGCTCTGGCGCTGACCCTGGCCCTATGCTGGCTCCTGGCCGTGCCGGACGTGTCTGTGGCCCAGCGGGTGCGTGGCGGTCGGGACAATGACCGCATCGAGAACGACCGCGACGGTCGTAGCGGCGATCGCGGGCGAAACCGCAGCGACAGTGACGGTCGGCGGGGCGCTCGCAATGACCGCCGAAGCGACCGGGACGGACATCGGGGCGATCGGGACGGACATCGGGGCGACCGGGACGGACATCGGGGCGACCGGGGAGGGCGCCGCGATGACCCCGGGGCACGCATCAACCCGGAAGGGAACACGTCCATCTTCTACACCGACTCCTTGGGGAGGCTGGTCGACAAGTACAACCGCCCCGTCGACCGCTACGGCAACCTGCTGGACATTTGGGGAAACCCCATGCGCAAGCCCGGCAACTCCTCTAACCTGCACGGCTACCGGCCGCAGGATCGCCGCGACTACTACACTTACAATGACTGGGGAACGGTGGCCGGGCGTCGAGGCTACATCCTCTACAAGCGCACCGACCTCAACAGCTGGCCGCAGAGCTCCCTCAGGTTCTCCTACGGGCTCCTGGGTGAGTACGTGAGGTGGCGCGGCGGTACCCGCGGCATCTGGGGAATCGGCATCGAGGCGGTGTTCGGCTTCGTGGACGACAACCTGAGGGCCAGCCTGAGCGTCAACCCCAGGCTTACCCGCCGCGATCTGGAGATGGAGGCCGTGACGGTCATCCGGAGCTACGTGGACTCCAACGTGACTTCCTTGGTCGTACAGGACGGGGAATATTACGTCCAGTACCGAACTCAGTCCCAGGACAGGGCGTCTTCCGATGAAGACGTCTTCGTGAGGGCCTTCGTCACGGAGGCCCAGGCCGACACCGCCGTTTCCGCCGCCGCCAAAGGCGAGGACATCGTGCCGTCCGCCCAGCTACCGATGCAGGCCGAGCCCGACCGGTAGAGAGTCTCGGTCGGGTAACCGTCCCGGGCATGGTTCCGGCTCCTGGAGTTCCGGATGTCCCGAGAAGCCGGAGTCCAGGGAGTCTTTGAGGGCTTGAACCTGAAGGGCCGGACAGCTCATGAGTGTCGGACTGACGGGGGCCCCGAATGTCCGGAGGCATGAAAGCCGGGTATCCCCGTGATCCGGAGTCGGCAAGCAAGGTCGGGTTTTGCTGACGGAGCTCGTGGAGCGGTATTTCGAATGGTCTCAGGCAGGGAGTCGCCCGGAAGGCGTCCCGTTGCGTACCCATGTCGCCATGCGGTCGTCTGAATATCCAAGGGATCAACAATTTTTGGTAGGGTCATTGTTATCCCTCAATCTTATTAATTGCTTATTGATTGAAATGGTTTCGTATGTAAAATCCCTATCGTGATTAGTATATTGCATTAGCAAAGCAACGGCGAATGCGAACTTAAGGGAGGCGGAAGCCGTAGGAGATCGCCAATCCGGTGAAGACTGTACTGGCAAGTTTAAAAAAGTGAACTTGGCTCATGGCGGGCTCCGAAGAGCCCGATGGAACGGCATTTTCCTGATTTTTTAGGACAAGCTTGCCTCTGTCCGTAACGACGGGTTACCTGGCCGTTTCAGGGCAGAAATGCCATGAACGGATATACCGCGCAAAAGTCTTCCGACATGGAACTCATGGTAGCCGACTGGATTCGGTCGTGGGCCTTGGTCATACGTAGGCCTTGGTCTGTCGCGGTCCTTGGTCCCGACGTCGAGGGGTTGGATAAGACTTACGGGGAACAAAGGGATTAGGCTGACCCGCAAGGCCTTCGGGGCGAACCGGGTTTCCGGGCGCCCCAGGCCAGGAGCCGGGAAATGGATCCCCACCTCGGACGGGGGCGATCGGGAGATCGGAGCTTACCCGTTGGCATGGGGACAAATTCAGTTTAGGGTACTGCCTTCAGCTCAACCTTTACGAAGAAAGTGGCTGGTTGCCGAGCGCGGCCCGCAGGCGACCGGGGCATCCGCCGCGGCGCTTTCCTGCGGCCTTGACTGGATCCAAATACAGTGAACCGGCCATGAAGGCCGCCCGTCCAGTTTCCCGCGTTTTCGGGTATAAGCGGGGAAGGACGATTATTTACCGCCCCCTTGCCGCATGAAGGAACCTTTTGACTGAGGCCTTGCGGGAGACCTTGCCCGCCAATTCCACTGCGATCTGACCGTCCGCGAACGGATGCGCATGCATGTATCGTAGCCGGGTCTGTGCCGTTATGCCGTGCCCCGCCACACGCTCTCATCCTTCCGCGGAGACCAGTCCGACATCATTCCGTCGCCCGGACCGCTCCTCCCGCGAGCGGATATTCTCCGCATAGCCTTCGGGGAGGTCTGACACCTCGAAAGCCTTCCCCTCCGCCCCGCACCGCCCCATCCATATCCACATCGCGGACGGGGGAAGGCCCCCTCAGACGGGGGCGTCCCGGTCCTGCTTCCTGCCTGGAATGTCTCCGGGTACTTGAAGAAGGTGGACGCGGCGAACTTCTCCCCGGGTGATAGGACCAGGAAGTCCTCCCCCGGCCACGGGCCGTCGGCGAAGGCCTCCACAAAGAAGCTCAGGTCTGCCTCTACCTCCCGGTACTCCTTCCCGAAAAGCTTCGCGCTCTCCAGGACCCTTTTCCGGAGAAAGTGGATATCGCCCACGCCGTTGTTGATGAGGCGGAAGGAGGTGCAGTTCGCGATTTCCAGGCTCATGGCCTTCAGGGCCTTCTTCGGATCCATCCTCGGGGCGAAGCGGCGCTCGAAGAATGACAGTTGAACCGCCCCGTTCCTGATCCAGCCGTCCGTGTACCACATGTGCCAGGGTTCTCGTCGAAGAACCTCATGTATCTCTAAGGACTGTCCAGGAGCACGAAGATGCAGTAGGGCAACGGGGCATCGTCAGATCGCATCCTGAGCATGACACGCCGACCGTTCCGTTGGAGCAAAGGCAGTAGCCCTAGGCCGCCCTCCGACATCCCTCTCCGGAGATCATCTCCTCCACGGCCCTGTTCACCGCCGTCGGCATCTAGACGGGCCTCTCGTGCAGCGCGAAGTCCAGGACCTTCACGGGGACAATCCGACCGTCCAGCACCCTCTCTATCTCGCCTTGGACGACATCGCAGGCAACTATCCCAAGATTCGGATCTGCATCTTGCGCCTCGCATCCGGGGCAAGCCGCCGTCCGCCAAAGAATCACCGCCTAATACAATGACGACGCCCTCACAAGTCGGCGAGTGATTCTTGATGAAGGGCTGGACGGGGCGGCGGCTGACGAAACGGTGGGGCAGGGCGGTCGCCCGGCGACAACGGGGACGCTTTGCCTCCCCTTCGGCCTTCCAGGGGCCAAGCACGAGGGGCGCGACCGGAATCGGAAAGCACCGCCGATTCAATTACTGTCCTGTCAAACAATTACGGCCTTCATTAAACATGATGGCGGGCGGCGGCAAAATCCCGATGTTAGACTCTTCCGGCCCGGAAGTGGAGTCACAATGCCGATGGACTCGCTGTTGTCGAGGCATAACCCGGCCCACTTGCTCAGCCGCTCGGAGGCTGTGATGAGGCCGGTCGGGGCAGTTCTCGACGAGGACGGACGCGGCGGATAACCCTCTCACCATGGGTATCGTCTCGAGGCGTTTACGGAGCTCGGAGCGATTTGCGAGGGCCGCCATGAGCCTGTCCTCTTGCTCGGACTTCTGCCCAGCGTGCCGTTCCGCGTGGCCGAGAAGCCGGGTCTGCGGGCACGCCCGCCGCCGTCCAACTCTGCCGCCAGGGCCCTGGCGATCAGGTCTGGCTTCGTCTTGAGTCGCGCAAGGGCGCGCTTGACTGTTTCGGTCGGCACCTCGCCATCGGTCATGGATTCCGGCACGGCCATGGCGGACTTGTCGAAGATGCCGGTCACGACGAGATCGAGCTTTACGCCGTGCTCGATGAGCAACTTGTTGAGCATGTTCTTGGAACTGGAGATGTCTTTCATCTGCTTCCGGACGAGGTGGGATATCCCGTGGGTGTTACCGAGCTCTGGGCAAGGGAAGTGGTTTCGCTTTCAGGAGATC
>JAISFS010000238.1 GCA_031263485.1 Deltaproteobacteria bacterium
CCGACCATCGGGTGATTCTTTGTCGACTCCACGAGCCCTTGTCATCTCCAGATTCGCCCCTCGCAGTGCCGTACCTTTTCGGCGGAGGGTTCAGCCGCAATCATGCCTCAAACCCTGTAGAACACTCTGTTTAACCATTCTGCCTATCCCTTGTCCCCGGGAACGATTGGAATTGCTGGAATGGCAGGATGATTAGATGATTTGATGATTGGAATGATAGGAATAAGAGGAAAGAGGGATGGCAAACGCAGCGACAGGGCATGGGAAAATGGGAACCTCCGCTGGAAACTGCAATTGTGACCGTTCAGGTCCTCCTGTCATGAGTGACGTGACGCCTCGCATAAACCGGTGATCCTGCGACTCCGGGCAACGGGGTTCTCAGCTTGCCAGGAGCGACCGGCGCCGCAAGCAAGACGGCATCGGCAAAACATTCCTCCGACATTTGAGACGCATTGGGCATCGGGGTGTGAAGAAAAGACGCGAAGGCGGCATTGAAACGGATCCCGCATGGGAGAAGGCTACGCAGTCCAGCGCGACGGCCTGTCGAGCTATGTCAATTTATTATAGTTCAGCCTGAAGTGGACGCGTTCGACGTCGAATTCTTCGGGATCGATCGGGCCGCCCACCCAGTCCATCATGTCCTCGTATTCCTCGCGGTTCGGATCCTCTTGGATTTCCAGAAGCTCCTGGTATCCGTACACGCCCCCGCAGTCCTCGGGCGGGCAAGCCCTTTCCCCCTTGAAACAGCCGTAATTCCGCCCCGGAACCTTTGGGACGTAATCGGTGTCGAGCACCTTTATTACATGATCCCACGCGTCCCCCATATCGTAAAGATACGTGAACCGGGAGCCCTTCGAGAGACCGAGCCTGTCCAGCCTGATTTTGGCGAGACCGGAACGCTTGCCTTCATCCGGTGAAGGCCCTATCGGGTCAACGAATTCCTCGTAGTATTCTACGCCGGATATGGTGAAGGAATACAGATGCCCGCCAAACCAGCCCATAACGCACTGCAGGGCGGCGTGAAAACGAGTCAGCGATATGTCTGACGGAACATAGAAATATCGCCAAATCTTAGGCTTGACACCTTTTAACTCTATACTGAAAGAGTATAACGGAACCTGTCCGGAAGGTTTTTTCCCCGTATCCTTCGGTTTTTTCACGACTTCCTTCGATGCTTTCATGCCTCGCCCCGCAAGTTTCGCTCCGTCGGTCGCCGCCGCGGCTCTGCGCAATCGCGGACGGCATAGATGGGTCCATAGAGTTTCGTCAACCAGGGAAAACGACAGAGTTCGTCTACCCTTGAAAGCAGCCCGCAGAAATGTACCTGTACTCCAATTACCGACCAGCCATTTGCCGTAGTCAACAACTGGCGATGCGACGCGCTTGGGACAGGGAACGCACCGATTCGTCGTGGACCATGACGGCCAGTACTAGCGATCTGAAGAATGTCGCGACATCTTCATTATGGCGCCGAGGCTTCAGGATTTATCATCGACTTTGAACGGAATTTTACCGGCTCCATGAGACCTTGTCAAGTCCGGATTCAGCACTCACGGCCCCGAAAATTCGGCGGACATCGAGATCGAAATAATGCCTTCCACCCCGCCGGAGAGCCGGTTTCTCCTCCCCTCGCCCCGCAGCGCGATGGATGGCGAACGCCTTGCCCGAATCCAAGGAAGGGTGACCCCCACAAAGGCGACTGAAATCGTAACCGCTGGGGTCCACCTCTCAAGACGAAGGGGCTCCCACACAATCCCTCAAGACGATAGGGGCTCCCACACAATCCCTCAAGACGATAGGCGCTCCCACACAATCCCGCAAGACGATAGGCGCTCCCACACAAACCGGGAAATTTTCGGCGAAGTTCAACGACCCGGCGGCCCACCGACTGGCGGACGCAACGGCGGCGTCAGTTAAAGACATCGGGCTGAAACCGCCACTTGATCCGGCAAGGCGTTTGCATCGTCGTCGGGACGGGGAATCCGGCACGGAACCGCCATATGGGAAAAAGTAACGCGGGCCGGCGCGGCGGTTAGGATTCGCGTCAGCGAATATGGCGGAGCGAGTCGTTGATGGCATCCATGTCGAAGGCTTCGGGATCAAGCGGGCCGCCCGCCCATTCCATCCTTTCCTCGTGCTCCATGTGGTCCGGATTCCCCAGGATTTCCAGGAGGTTCTCGTAACCGTACGGGCCACCGCAGTCCTCGGGAGGGCAAGCCCTCGCTCCCTTGAAACAGCCGTATTTCCGCTTCGGGGTCTTGGGGACGTAGTCGTCGTCGAGCACTTTTATGACGTGATCCCAGCCGTCACCCATGTCGTACATGTACGTGAACCGGGAGCCCTTAGAGAGCCCGAGGCTGTCCAGCTTGATTCTGGAGAGACCGGATCGAGTCTGAAGAAAGCTGAACGGATCGTCGGCATCCGAATCCATGAAGTCTTCGCCGAAAATCCTGAAGGAAAAGAGATGGTAGTTTGACCACCCCATCACTTCCTGTATGACGTTGTGGAAACGTTTCAGCGATATGTTCGAAGGAGCGTAAAAATATCGCCAAATCTTCGGCTTGATCTCCTTGAGTTCTATCCTGAAAGAATAGAACGGGAACTGTATGGGTGGCATTTTCCCGGCCACCTCAGGCTTTGCCATGCCGCACCCCGCTAGTTCTTTCATGCCGGCTGCCGGCGCCGCGACACATCGCGATCGAAGTCGGCAGTGATGGTTGTAGAGAGCGTTGCCCTGCAAAACCGACGATGCAGGACGGAATCGGAACGGAAAATCAGCGGCACATCTGCCGTTGTCCATAAGTCGGCAACGACAGGGTAGTCCGATGAACGGGGAGTGGACCGTTCGGACGCAGACACAAAACGGGCAGGCCCTTTCGACAGCTTGCAACGGTTTCGTCTTACATCGCCGAGGAAAAATGGCCAATCATTGATTTTGGCAGGGATTGTACTTGGTCGGGGTGCCCTTGTCAAGTCCCCAATCAGCCATGAACCAAGACCGCCCACTTTCCTGCGACACTCTACGGGTGTGGGTTTCAGGCTAAATGGTCGTAAACCATTCGTGATTCCCCTGCAAAAAATATCGCTTTCTCGACCAGGTGGGGATATACGGTTTTCGCTAAGGTCCCGCCGACACCTCGTCTTGGCGGCCGGCTCTTCCTGGCAGGGAAGTGACACGCTGATTGGGAAGCGGTCGCCATGATGCCGACGCATTGCAGGGCATCTTGCCCCTGTACCCGGCATCGGGATCTCTGAAACTGGCTTTTTCGGCTCTTCGGGGAACCGCCGTCGCATATCCCCCGGCCCCGCGATCGCGCGTCCGCGAAGGGCCAACTGAAAGGGCGGCCTCCTCCTGCGGATGAGGCCGCCCTTCAGGCAGATCAGGCGGGAACGCGGCGACGATAAGGCATCGAGCCGATTAAGCCCGCCGTCCTTAGAGGTCGGCGACCATGCGCTCCTCGGTGAGTGTGAAGCCGGTGTCCAGGACCTCCTTCCAGGACACCAGGCGGCTGGCGGGGAGTTCGGCCGCGGGGATGAAGATGGATACCGTGCTCGCGTCCTCGGCGGAGGCCGCAATCGAGGTCCCGGCGGCGGAGGCCACCACGAAGGCCTCCGTAGGCTTTCCCTTCCCGACGGCGATCGCCCCGGGAATCCTGTCGCCGATGCCGCCGGATTCGGTCTCGTCGGCGGTGAACATGCTCCGGGTGGAAGGATCGGGGAGGCCCGTGAAGGTGTTCACCACATAGAGGTAGCCGTCCCCGCTGTCGCCGCAGCCGCCGGCCCTGGGCTCGAAGCTGGTGAAGGCAGTGAGGCCGGTCCCGTCCCCGAGGACCACGAATTTGGGCTGGGAGAGCGCCATCTCGTAGGAGTGCTTCTGGTTCGGGTACAGGAGATCGCCTATCCTGAGCGCCCTCCTGTAGCCGACGAGGGCGGGGGACCGGAGCCTGGACTCGATGAGGGCGTAGGTGGCGGTCCCGCCCCCGGAGCCGGGCAGGAGCGCGGTGGGCGTTATCCCTTTCACCTGGCCGCTGGAGTAGACCTCCGCCCCCGAGACGTCCAGGATCCTGGCCGACTCAGAGGTGCGGTCGGAGAAGGTCATGAAGCCCTGGGCGTTCAGCTCCTCCTTGACGCCGAAGAGGTACTGGACGTGGTTCTGCTCGCAGGCCTGGGTGTTCCAGGATATGCAGGGGCTCACGTCGTCTGTCCCCCACATCCTGCCCGTCCCGAAGACGACCCAGAGGTTCTTCTCCGTGTCGTAGGTGGAATTGACCGCGCCGGTGACGGGCCTGGCCGTGTCGATGAGCCTCTTGAGCTCCCAGTCGGCGACCGCCAGCGGCTCCCCGTCCTGGTCCACCGTCTTCAGGCGGTAGACCGCGCCCGTGTCGGAGCAGTCGGCGTGGTTCCGCGAGACCGTGAGCCCGTAGTACAGGGCGTGGTTAGTCCACGGGGTCCGGCGGATCTGGGCCAGGGGGAGGTAGGGGTTGTTGAAGAAGGAGTCGGGCTCCTGGACGGTCAGGAAGTTCGGGTTGGCGCCCGCGGGATGCGGCGCCCCGGTCGCGGCGTCCAGCACGATGAGCCTGGCCCTCTGGCCGCTGTAGCCGTTGTAGGGGGAGTCGGAGGAGAACTGCACGAAGGGCTTCCCGGTCTGGGATGCCGAGCCCGGCACGGGGACGTCGGTGGCGGGGCCCGTCGGGATCACGACGTACCACTCGCCGTCGCTCGAGACCGTCTCGGGGAGCCCCACGGTCAGCCCCAGCTCCCTGGCCGAGAAGCGCCAGAGGAGGACCGGGTCGTTTTCCGGGTCGGTGATGTCCAGGGCGAAGACCTCGGAGAAGTAGTGCTCGGCCCCGGCCGCTTCGCGGTCCGGCGTCTCGATGGGCCGGCCGCCCAGCCGCAGGGCGCCTATCAGCACCGTCCTCCATTCGCCGTCGATCCGGATGTCGTTCACGAGGGGCTTCTGGTCGACGAAGTAGGAGTGGCTGTAGTACGGGTCCGCCAGCCACCTGAGGTGCGGCAGGACCGACGTGGGGACGTAGGCCCACACCTCGGCCCCCCGCTCGTGGGCCTTGCCGGTCCCGATGGACTCGAGAAACGAGATCTTCCCTTCCGAAAGGTAGCTCGCGAAGCCGACGTTCACCGCGTGGAGCATGCCGTCGTTGGCCCCGAAGTAGGCCATGTGCCTCCGTCCGGCCTTCGCTTCCCTGTACCTGGCGTAGCTGATGTCGCCGTACATGAGATCGAAGCCGCCGGTCGGGGGGCCCACCAGGATCGGCTTGGAGTTGATGACGTCGCCGAGACGCCAGACGATCTTCCCGCCGCCCTCGGTCCAGGGATCGTCCACGGTCCGGGACCGCCAGCCCTTGACCTCGATGCCGCTTATCCACTCGATCAGGCTCTTGGCCGCCTGGGGGCGGCCCATCCCTCCCGGCAGGGACTCCTGGAAGTTGGCGTGCAGCATGAGCCTCTCCAGTTCGGCCGCGGCGTCGTGCCAGAAGAGGGCCAGCTGGGGCTTGGGCCTGGACGAGGTGGCGGGGGCGCCGTAGAAGATCCGCCTGCGGCCGTCGGCGGCGGTGGCGGACCCGCCGGCGGGCCTGGGGCCAAGGGCGATCTTCGCGGGGTCGAGATGGGCGAGCCAGCTTCCGGTGTCGAACAGTGGCTCGATCCTGTGCACGGTGGCCGGATGCCTTCTCCCGTCGGGCAGGAGCGTCAGATTGTTGTTGCCCACGGGGTCGTAGCAGCGGGAGATGTAGTCCCCGAACTCGTAGCACGGGGGAGGCACGACCGGCTTGTGGCTCAGGCTGTTGAAGGTGACCACGAAGTCGCCCTTGTCCGCCTCGCCGTTCACCATGTCCAGCACGCCGTCGTGGTCGTTGTCCTCGCGGAGGTTGCCCCACTTGTCGAGGAACAGGCCGTAGACCGTGCCCACCCACCTGAGCTGCTGGGCGGGGTCCTCGGGGTTGGTGTAGACCGGATAGTAGACGGTCTGCACCGACACCCCGCCCCCCAGGATCGTGTCGATCGAGGCGGACGAGGCGGTGGAGGTCGACACCGAGCGGGATATCTCGCGGAAGACCGACTCCAGCCTGGCGGGGAGATCGGAGATGTTCTTGGGCTGGAAGTAGGTCTTGGGGTTCCCGTCCTCGCCTTCCCACTCCCCCGGATCGGGCCTGCCGTTGCCGTTGTAGTCGCTGTAGCCGCCGTACTTTGCCGCCAGGTACATGGGGTTCGGCAGGTAGTTGCCGGCCTTGGACGGGTCGGCATCGAACTCGAAGGTCCTCCAGACCTTCTCCTTGATGTCGTCGGGGGTCCCCAGGGGATGGTAGATGGCGTGCTTGTCGGTGAAGCAGTCCTTGCCGTTGCCGGCGGCCGTGCCGTAGCCCGGGGGCCAGTTGCACGAGGGGGGCGTCCCGTACTTGGGGATGGCGGGGCCCGAGGCGTAAAGGCTCCGGGCGAGGTCCATGTAGATCCCGTCGTGCGTGCTCCCGCTTATGGTGTAGCCGGTCATCATCTTGCGGTCGATGTGGATGGCCACCTTCCACTGGCCGTTTATCAGCCCCGCGATTTCCTCGGGCTCGATCACGAACGGCGTCCCGTCGTGGGGGTCGTTGAAGGTCCAGTACTTGCCGCCCTTGGCCTTGAGCGCCCCGGAGATCCAGTCGGCCTGGTAGTAGGTCTTGTCCGTGGGCTTGGCGGTGGGCGGCTTGGTCAGGGACATGTCGTAAACCGTGTCCCCGGTCTTGGACGTCTGGTGATCGGAGAGAAGCTCGATCACGTGCTCGACTATGATGTCGGCGTCCCAGTTGGAGCCGCCCAGCGTGACGTCGAAGCCGATGGAGGAGGCCTCGTAGTTGACCCTGACCGTCACGCTGTAGGGTGTCCCCCGCGAGTCTGTCCTCCAGTCGAGGACGTAGTAGTTTATCACCTCCAGGAGGCGGTTGTAGGTCGTGTAGACGTCCCGGTCGCTCATGGCCACCGGGAGCATCTCTATCCGCCTGACCGGCTTGCCGTCGGACCCGTAGATGGGGAAGTTCAGCGCCGGGAAGGTGGGGGTCAGGGTGACCGCGTAGATGTCCAGGCCGTGCTCCTCGGAGCCCGGAGGGGAGAAGTCGTGGGTGTGGGCGTAGTAGGCCACCGCCGAGGCGCTGTATGTCCCCTCGAACGAGGGGCGGTTGGGGCAGATGCCGTTCACCTGGGAGAGGGACTTGATGGGCTTGGGCGAGCAGTCCCCCCAGATGGGGTTGCCGTAGATGGTGTTCTTGTCGTAGATGTTTCCGGGGTTGCTGAATTTGGGGAGCTCGGACCAGTAGTAGGTCTTGCCGCTCTGGTTGAACCCCTCGTTCGCGGTTATCAGGTCGAGGTAGGCGTTCATGTCGAAGGTTCCGGGGAGGGGCGGCGCCTTGGCGAGCGCGGCCAGGGGCGCCGCCTTGAGGGGGCCGACCGTGTTGACCCCGTTGTCGCCGTCGAAGTCCGTCTCCGCCTCGGCGAGGAGGATTATGACGGGCTTCGCGCATTCGGACGCCGGGATCGCGGGGAGGTTGTTCCAGTCCTTGTACAGGGTCAGATCGATTTCGGGGAAGCTGTCCCTTTCGGGTATCTTGGGCACGAAGTCCACGGTGGGCTGCACGGCGCCCTTGGCGAGGTTCGGATCGGTGAGCCTCTCGAAGTAGCGGGCGCCCTCGTAGACGAGTTCGCCGACCGGGTTGCCCCAGCTGGTCGCCGTGGTGTAGACCTCCCCGTAAGTGGGGCTTCCGGCGATGATGAGCCCGTCAATCGAGCTGATGAGCCCGCCTTTCTTGAAGGCGCCCGTCTGCATGTCGACGGCGGCTGACAGGTTGTTGATGTGGGCCCTCACCACCCCGCCCTTGCGCCTGGTGTACTCGCCGGGCCCGTCCTTCGCGTTGTAGCCCGTGCCCCTCAGGTCGTACGTGCCGGTCATGAGCCCGAAGAGCATCTGGCCGTGCTCCCCGTTCTGCTGCAGGAGGCCTGCCGGCTTGAGGTTGCCGTTGGGGTAGGCGCGGCAGCTGTCCCCCGCGGCGTAGCCCTTCTTGTCGCAGACGTTGACGTGCGTCACCAGCTCCCTGATGAGGCTCCTCCCCTTGGCGTTCAAGGTCGCGAGCGTGGAGGGGTTGGGAGCCTCGTTCTGGACCCAGTCGAAGTAGCGCCCCCCGGTCGACTTCGTAGAGCCCTGCACCTTGGTCAGCCAGATGTTGCTGCCGCCGCTCAGGATGTACTGGATCACCGGGAAGTGCAGGGGGCCGTCGTTGCCGGACTTGTTACGGGTCCTCACGAAGAAGTGGCCGGTGCCCGGGTCGGGCTTGGGGAACGGCGTGTACTTGGATATGTCGAAGTACTTGGTGAGCGCGGTCTCCTCGGCCCAGCGGTCGTCCGCGAGCACGTCCGTCCCCCAGGTGTGGGCGTCGCGGGGCACGAGCGAGCTCTGGAGCTGGGTCTGGGCGTTGGTGTCGATCCGGCGGTGGCCGCCGTAGAGGATCTTGCGGAAGACGTCCATGCGGGTGGAGGAGACGTAGTTGAGCCAGTTGCCGCTGTAGAGGCCCCCGAAGGAGGAATGCGGGCCGTTGCAGACTCCGATCCTCTCCCCGGTGGAGTAGTGGGCCGCGCGGGCCGCCGGGATCCCCGCCTTCCTGACGGGCTCCGGCCGGGCGGCGTCCAGCTTGGACTGCGGCTCGTCCTCCTTGGCCGGCCCCGCCAGCGAGAAGGACTCGTCAATCTTGGCCAGATCCTCCTTCGCGGGGTCGGAGCGCGAGTAGCTGTAGCAGGACTTGCTGTCGAAGTAGCCGTAGTAGATGACGGAGGGGTTGAAGCCCGTGTCGGGGAGCCCGTCCCCGTCCATGTCGGAGAAGTTGTTGTAGGCCTGCTGGAAGAGCTTGTGGTCCTTGGACAAGACCAGGAGCACCCTGGGCACGGTGCGCCCGGTGCTCGTGATGGGGCTGTTCTGGTAATTCAGGGCCTCCGGGGCCGAGGCCCCTGCCGGCCGCGCACCCGCGAAGGTCAGGATCAGGGCGGCGGCGGCGAGCGCGGATAAGGCGAGCGCGAGCGCGTACAGGCACGCGGCGGCGGCCCTGACCGCCGCCGCGGGCCGGCGGATATCCCGGCGCGCGGGTCCGGGGCCCGGGGCGCGCCGCGGCGCCGTCGGGCACGGCGCGTGGTGGAGCTTTTCAGCGATCATGCTATTCACCATTGGGACCTTTCGCTGGAATGCCTGCCGAGAGGTACCGGGCCTCGGGGTCACGGGCCGCGGGGCTTCGGATTGCCCGAGCGCTTCCGCCCGGTCGGGGGCGGTGCGGGGCTCTATATGATGATCCCTCCGTGCGTCCGGCCGTACGGGGTCCTGCCGGACGCCCGGCGAGCCGGACTTTATCGAAGGAGGGAGTCCGGTCGTCTGGTCCGCGTAAAGCCTCGACGCCGAAAACGCGCGGCGTCGGGACTCGAGCGCTCTCCCTTGAAGGCCTCAGGCGGCCCTGGGGCGCTCCTGTCCCGACTTCCGTTAATATTGGCGGCGCCGCATGGCACATCACTCACCGATCCGGTTCCGGGACGGTCCTGGAAGGTCCGAGAAGGTTCGCCACGGCAGAAGCCGGAGCGGAAGGATACCCGGACAGGAGATCTAGGCGGGTCGGGTTGGCCACACGGCCGAAGGGGCGGCATGGCCCGACCGTTCGTAATGCCGACCGGTCGGAAAGGGAATCTGCGCCGTTTCGGACATGTTGCGGCGTCCGAACGAACGGAGAGACCGTATCAAGGTGTCCCCGTTAACATACAGAATACTCTCTGCCGAGATGATGGTCGTTTGCACAGGTCAAAATCCGGCCGATCGGGACACCGGGAATTTGCCTCGCGCCGGAATGGGGGGGAATCGCGCGGTTTCAAGGCATGCCGGCAATGAAGGCGATGCCGAAGTCATCCGCAGCGGCCGCAACGAGGAGGAATCAGGAGACGGCGGCCATGCCGCTTGCGCCACGTCATGAAACATCCATATGGCCGGTGGCGTTCGTTTTCTGACCGGGTCGGAAGGGACAAAGTTGGCATGCGGAAACTCGGAATGCGGAAACTCGGAATGCGGAAACTCGGAATGCGGAAACTCGGAATGCGGACGTGCGGCGCTTGGAAACGCGGCAGGTCCTCGGAAAATTGGCGCAGAACCAAATTTTCCGAAGGGGGGGTGCTCGGCACTGAAGGATTACGGGAATGTCAGAACGGATCAGGTCGCGAGGATTTGATGCGGATCACATGTTCGTCGCTGTCGGAATTCCTTGAGGCGGCGACACTGGGGGCTGACACGGGGCGGCACGCCAAACGCCGGGGAAAGCGCGCGAGCCGCCGGACATAAAGAGACGGAAGGCCGGGAAACCGGGTGGTGGGCGATGAGCGTTATCGGGTTTACCGTTCTGGGATCGTTTGCCGAAATCCGATTGACGTGCGGCATTCCAATATTCCGGCGGCACCGATGGAGGAACGGGGTATGCGTTCCCTTTTGATTGACTGATAATCGCCATGAGCGTTTCCACTGCGGAAGCCTGTTCGTAGCAACCTGTTCGCTTCAAATGGCTGCATGGCAACAGCGTGACCATTGAACTGACTGCATGGGGATCTGGCGAGACGCGTATCGCGTATTGTAAACCATATGTCGCGGATATATCCATCTAAAGGAGACACTATGGGGTTGGAGGCGGATTCGGATGAGTCGTCCCGACATTCAGACGAAAGGATATTGACGTCATGTCTAAGAACATCGCGGCCGAAAGCCTGAAGGCGTCCAGGGAATCCCGATGCCGTAAAGGACAGACGAAACACGTTGAGGGGACGGAAAACGCCAGCCGGACAGCATCGTTCCGGACGACCAGGATAACGCCACAGGCGAGGTTGCCCCTTGTCAGGCGTATCCGGATGAAAATCATGGACAGCGAAGCGTCGCTAGGAAACGAAGTCATGCCGATATCTGCTTCTGGCATAATGATCTGTTCTAGGCTCATAGCCATATGTCACCCTAGGCTCATAGCCATATGTCACTTTCATCTATGGACAACCTATATCAACATGACAAATCCTGCACTGTGACCTGTATTTCGATCTGATTCCCGAACCACGCAAGCCGAGTCTTCGATGAAGGTCCAATCAGACTCAAGGCCATCGACATACCATCCGGCAGCACCTGGGCGGGTGATTCACCTGCTGTGATTTGACTTGTAGCCTATATTTTGCTACATTTACTTTTGAGGGCAACGTTCCTGATAATGTCATTTCGGCACCCGGCGATTGACCGCGATCAACCTCGTTGCTCCAGCTCCACTCCACATCTCGCTCCTCCGCCCCGACGACCATCTCGCTCCTCCGTCCCGACGACCATCTCGCTCATAAGGCTCAGCTCCTCCTGCTAGCTCGCCTGCCAATCGGACTCTGCCCGGCGTTGAAGTGGCAGATCCAAGGCATCCGGGAGACGCGTCCGGGCGACTTCGGAGGTCCGGGAGACTTGAGCGGTCCGGCTACGCGAACCTGAGGGCATCAGGTGAAGCGCGGACTGGATCGCTGGCGAGCGGAGGTCTGAGCCCTTGCGGGACTCGGGACCCGGCGGTTCCAACGGGCATCGGGCCCGCCAGCGGGGGCATCGCTTTGGCAGCCTGAGGCATCACCCAGACGCGATGCCGCTGTTTTCATCGCGGTCGTACGCGGCGGCAGGTTCGTTGTCACCGGCCCTTTATGGGCCTTCGGACGGCGACGCCGCGAACCGGCCTGAAGACGTCAAATTTTTTGAAACATGGAGAAAGCATAATGCCATCAGATACCGGAGTGAGATCGTCTGCCCCGGGGAAGATCGCCGCGTCCATCGTCTGCGCGGGGCTGGCCGCCCTGTCGCTGACCGGCACGCCCCCGGCGCTCGCGCAGGACGGCGGCGATTCCTATATCGACACTCTCGTGGTCACGGCAGGGCGCGTGGAGGAGTCGCTCAGGAGCGTCAGCACCGCCGTGACGGTCATACCGCGGGAGGAGATCGAGCGCTTCGGCGCTTCGGACATGGGAACCCTTCTGCGCCAGTACGGGGTTCAGCTGGGCGAATACGCCACGGGACTCAGCGTCATAAAGATGAGGGGGTTCGGGAGCAACTCGAGCCCCAACGCCACGGGCGACATAGTCCTTCTCATCGACGGCCACAGGTCAGGCAACGAGAACCCGATCCTCATGCCGCTGGACAACATAGAGCGGGTAGAGATCATAAGGGGCGGCGCCTCCGTCCAGTACGGCTCCGACGCCCACGGGGGCGTCGTGAACCTCATCACGAGACGCGGCGCGGACAAGACGAGGATCATGACGCAGGCGGGGCTCGGATCATGGAGCAGGCGGATCGGCAAGTTCGCGGCCTCCGGCACGGCCGGGAAGTTCGACGTCGCCATGTCCTTCGGCTACTCGGAGCGGGACAACTACCATTTCCCCCCGGACTCGCAGGAGTACTACCAGACGAAGGAGTACAGCAAGACCGTGTACAGCGCCAACATCGGATATAACTTCAGCGACGACCACAGGCTGGGGGTGATTATCAGCGGGGCGCAGGGGCTTTTCGGGAACTCGGGAGCGATGAACCCGATTCGCCAGGGCGGAGGCTGGTACTATAACGGCATCGGCACCAACGTCACCGCCGCCATGAGGGAGTCGGTCACCGCGCGCGCCACGCGATTCGTGGATCTCTGGTACGAGGGCAACATCCCGGAATACAACCTCGGGATCCAGGCGCGTTACTTCACGGGCAAGACCATCATGGAGCAGAACGCCAACAGGCGGATCAACGCGCTCCTGAACAGGTACGACAATGATTTCCAGGGGGCCAGCGCCATAGTCAACTGGAACAACGATCTTTTGCACCTCACGGGCGGTATCGACTATTACCGCGAGGATTACAGCCAGGACAACGAGCCGACCTTCACCACCGCCTACCCGGTCAGCTCGACCTCCGCCTCCGAGGACAAGGGGATCTACCTCATCGCCAAGCTGAGCCTCCTCGACGGGGACCTGTGGCTCAACGCTGGCGGAAGGTACGACGAGTACGCCCTGACCTCCACGCTCGACACCAACCCCATACGGAACCGCGGCAGGAAGGGGACCCAGAGGCTCACGCACTTCTCCCCCGCGGCCGGAGCCACCTACTCGGTGGCCGACTGGTTCAAGCTCAGGGTGAACTACTCCCAGACCTTCAAGGTCCCGTCATCCCGCCAGCTAGTGAACGACACGATCTCGGTTTCGGGGAGCACCACCTACCACAGCGTTGGCAACCCCAATCTGGGACCCGAGACCGCCAAGTCATGGGAGTTCGGCTTCGATGCCGAGCGGTACGGCGCTTCCCTGAGCGCGACCTATTTCATGACCGACTTCACCGACAAGATAGCGCAGCAGCCGTTCGGCACGGAGACCGTGGACGGGATCACGATGACCCGCCGGATGTACGTGAACGTGCCGGGCATCACCAAGTTCCACGGCTTCGAGGTATTCCTCGACTGGAACCTGGGCGAGGCCTTCGGGTGGGGATTCGAGCTCCGTCCGTACCTGTCTGCCATGAGGCTCCTGAAATACCATACCGACGGCGAGCCCGAGACCCTCATCTCCAACCTCAACCTGAACTACGGGCTCGTCCTGGGGATCCCGAACGTGGGGCTCATGGCTTCGGTAGACGTCACCTACTACGGGAAGCAGTTCCCTTCGGCGGCATCGTCCTCGGCGGCGCGGAGAGAGTTCGGGAAATACACCGTAGTAGATTTCCATCTCCAGAAGACCGTATACGAATGGGAGGGAAAAGGGAAGCTCATCGCGAGGGCGGACGTGTTCAACCTAAACGACGCCTTTTACATGAACACCAACCAATACGTGATGCCCGAGAGGAACTACCTTTTCACCCTGAAGTACGAATACTGATCCTCCCTCTGCCCGGTCCGCCGGTCGAGCTGTCGCGGTGGCGAACCGGATGCCGCCGTAGCGGTTGCGGCGAACCGGATGTAACCGTAGCGCGAGCGGCGAACCGCCAGGAACAGCCCGGGCCGTCCGCGCTTAAGGCATTTGCCATCAAGACTTCCGCGTTCAAGGCATCAGCGCTCAAAGCCGTCGTACCTTTCGCGATTCCGCAGGAAACAGGAGCCGTCCGCGCGACGGCTCCTGTTCTGCGGAGTTATGCGTCTGTTCCCGATATGTTGCCATCCATCCCGCGAGAGTCTTCCCCGATGCCTCGGCACGGTTCGCTTGTCCTGTGCAGGCATCTCTGAATGCCTTGAAAGATCTCGCTCGTGACCAGCTTCGATGGCGCTTAGTTCCCTGCCGGATCCCGCAGGTATCCCTCTGAGCCGCCGATTCCAGCATGGCCGCCAGAAAAGGCCCTCACCTGCGTCTGGAATTCAGCTAAACCGGGATCTTCGCTTGAACCGGGAGACACGCGCGAAAATCCCGGAATCCCTGTTTTCCCAGTACTCCTGTTTTCCCAAAATTCCCAGTTCTCCTTGAACCTGTCTGACCCCTTGACAAATTGAATCCGGCGGAAGCACGATCAAGGACTCAGGAGTCCCGGTTTCAACTCACAAACGTTTCCCGCTGTCCCGCAAATACCGATGCAGGTCCGCGACTGGAGCTTGCCGACATGACGAGCGCCACGGAGCTCGCACTCCGCCCCGGGCACACAGCCCCTGCCGTCTCCCCGCCTCCCTTTCCCTTTGCGGGACCCTTGACGCCTGTCGGAACCGTCGGCCCTGCGCCTGAAGCTTATTGCCCAGCCGCGCCGAGGGCCGCGCCGATGGCCGCACCGGCTCCGGCAAGAATCCTGGCCAGGTTCCTGACCATGGCCAGGTTCCTGATCCTTGGCCCTTGCCTGGGCCTGGGCCTTGCGCCGATGCTCGCGGCCGTAGCCCATGCGGCGGACAGGGTATCCATCCTCGTGAACGACTCCGACAGCCTCACGGCGCACCGCGGCATAGACGGGGCCGACTTCGGGGCCGGGACGGAGGTGCACGTCTTCTGCCTCTCGGAGCTCGAGGGCGACCCAGAGGACGCCGCCTTCGTGAAAGGGTCGCGGCTGGTCCTGGTGGACGCCATGGGCGTGAGGCTCTCGCGCTGGCTGAGGGAGAACGGGGTCGTCGGCGGAAACGCTTCCGTATTCGCGTTCCGGGCCGGCATGGAGAGCGAGGCGCTCAGGGAGGCGGGGGTCGTCTTCGACGCGAGGGTCTCGGACTACTACTCCAGGAACCTGTCGAAGGACAACGTCCTCAACATGACGCGCAGGGCGATAAGCCTCACGTTCGATCCGGACATGCCCTACGGCCCCGCCGTCGAGCAGCCTCAGCAGGGGGCCTACCATCCCGAGGCGCCCGGGATCTTCGCGACTGCCGACGGGTACATGGAATGGTACCGCTCCAGGCCATCCTACGTCCGGGGCAGGCCGCTTCTGGGCATCACGTTTTACCCGACCTTCCTTTTGGAAGGCCAGCGCGAGCCCTTGGACGAACTCATAGGGATCATGGAGGAGGAGGGCTTCGACGTGCTCCCGGTCATGGGAAACGATCTCCCCCTGGTCGACCTGTTGCGGGATCCCGGAGGCGGGAGCAGGGTGGACGCGGCGCTCTGCTTCTCCCTGCGGTTCCCCATGTCCGACGAGAGGGCCAGGCGTGCGCTCGCGGGCATGGACGTCCCCCTCTTCAACGGCGTGAGGCTGAGCGGCCAGACGCTCGCGGAATGGCGCGAGAGCCCCCGGGGCATCGCCCCCCTGCCCGTAGTCGTTCTGGGCATCGACAACCCCGAGACCTCCGGGCTCATAGAGCCCTTCGTCCTCATGGCCAAGATCCTGGAGACCCTCCCCGACGGGGCGTCGGCCTTCCGTTACGAGCTCATGGCGGATCACGCCCGGCACGCGGCGAAGCGGATCCGCGGTCGCGTGGCCCTGAGGACCAAGCCGGCCTCCGAGAAGAGGGTGGCCCTCATGTACTGGAACAACTCCCGGGGCAAGCAGGGCATCGCGTCCGCCTACATGAACGTCTTCCGGAGCATGTCGGCCGTCGCGGAGAGGCTGGCCGCGGAAGGCTACGACATCCCCCGCGACCCGCCGCTCTCGGAGGAGGAGGTCAAGGCCCTGGTCCTCAGGGGCGGGCGCAACATCGGGTCATGGGCGCCGGGAGAACTGGACTCGCTCATAGACGAGGGGGGCGCGGTGCAGTGGCCGGTCTCCGAGTACCTCGAGCTCTTCGGGCAACTCCCCCGTGAATTCCGGGACAAGGTTACCGGGCAATGGGGCCCGCCGGAGGACGCCGTCATCATGGCCAGGGACGGGAAACTCGTCATCCCCGTCATCCTGAGGGGCAACCTGGCCATCCTCCCGCAGGGCTCGCGCGGGATGTCAGATGATCCTATGACGCTCTACCACGACCCCCACGTCTACCCGCACCACCAGTACATAGCGGTGTACCTGTGGCTGGAACATGTTTGGAAGGCCGACGCCGTGATCCATCTGGGCACCCACGGGACCCTGGAGTGGCAGCCGGGCAAGCAGACGGGCCTGGCGCTGACCGATCCTCCGGAGGCCGTGTTGGGCGCCCTCCCTGTCGTGTACCCCTATATCATGGATGACGTGGGGGAGGGCCTCCAGGCCAAGCGCCGGGGACGGGCGGTGATAATCGACCACCTCATCCCGCCGCTCGTAACCGCGGGCGGCTACGAGGAATATGTCAGGCTGGCCGGGATAATCGAGGATTACGAGGCGGCCGCCAGGATCGGGTCGCCCGCCGCGCCGGCTCACCTCCGCGAGATGGCCGGGCTTGCCGGGGCGTTGGGCCTGGGGAAGGATCTGGGCATAGACGACCTCGAATCCCCCGAGGCTGCCCGGAGCCTCTCCGTCTACCTCGAGTACCTGGCCGCCGCGGACGTCCCTTACGGGCTCCACACCTTCGGCACGTCGCCTTCGGGGGACGCGGCGGAGTCGCTCCTGGACATAATCGCCGGCCTTAACCCGCGGCTGGACCGGGCGGACGCCGCCGCGAGGATCGCCGCCTCCGGACCCGCCGAGCTCGACTCGCTCGCAAGGTCCCTGCGGGGCGGCCACGTGGAGCCCGGGGAGGGCAACGACCCGGCCCGCAACCCCGCCGCGCTACCCACGGGCCGGAACTTCCACGGCATCTCGCCCGGGCGGATCCCCACGCAGGAAGCCTGGCGGCTGGGCCGGTCGGCGGCGGACGAGATCGTCCGGAACTACATGGAGGCCCACGGGGGCCAGTTCCCCGACAAGGTGGCGGTCGTCCTCTGGTCGCTGGAGTCCCTGCGCAACGAGGGCCTGAACGAGTCCACGGTCCTGGCCCTCATAGGGGTGGAACCGCTGTGGGATCCTTCGGGCATGGTCTCCGGGACCAGGCCCGTCCCGGGAAGCGTCCTGGGCCGTCCACGGGTGGACGTCGCCATAGACGCCTCGAGCCTTTACCGCGACCTGTTCCCGGACAGGATCCTCTTCCTGGACAACGCGATCCGCCAGGCGGCTCTCCAGGACGACGTCGAGAACTTCATCGCCAGGGGGGACGAGCGCAACCGTCGGGCGCTCAGGGCCAGGGGATTCTCCGAGGAGGACGCCGGGCGCCTCTCCCGGGCAAGGATCTTCTCCGCCAGGCCCGGAGCCTACGGGAACCGCGTCGCAGGCGTGGCGCTCGCCTCGGGGCACTGGGACGACCCCGAGGACGTCTCGCGGGCGTACAGGGAGAACACGGGCTTCGCCTACGGCAACGACATGTGGGGCGAACCCGCCCGCGATTCCCTGGAGCTCAGCCTGGCGGGTTCCAAGATCGCCCTGCATTCCCGGAGCTCGCGCCTGTTCGGGCTCCTGGACAACGACGACAACTTCATGTCCCTGGGCGGCCTGGCCATGGCCATCGCCTCCCTGTCGGATCAGGCGCCCGACGCGCTCATCGCCGACCAGCGGACCCCTGGCCAGGTGAGCATGGCGCCTCTGGCTAACTTCCTCGGCCAGGAGACCAGGGCCAGGTACCTGAACCCCAGGTGGATCGAGGGCATGAAGGCGGAGGGCTACGCGGGCGCCCGCGAGATGTCCGACTTCGTGGAGTTCCTGTGGGGCTGGCAGGTGACCGCGCCCGGAGCGGTGGGCGCCGCGCTGTGGGATCAGGCCTATGAGGTTTACGTGGAGGACAAGTACGGCCAGGATCTGCCGGAATTCATGGACGGGAACAACCCCTGGGCCTTCCAGTCGCTGACCGGCAGGATGCTCGAGGCCGTCCGCAAGGGCTACTGGGAGCCTTCCGAAGAGGCCAGGCGGAAGCTCGCCGTCGACTACGCCATGAGCGTGATCGAGCGCGGCATCGCCTGTTGCGACCACACCTGCAACAACCCGCAGCTCCATCAGATGGTCATGGGCATCGTCTCGCTTCCGGGAGTCATGAGCCCGGAACTGGCGGCCCGGTTCAGGTTGGCAGTCGAGGTCATGGGCCAGAAGCCGCTCGAGGAACAGACGGCGGAGCGGGAGAGGATGCTCAAGGACCTCGGCGAGCGGCGCGAGTCCGCCGACACTAACCCGCCCCGCGAGGCCGGACCGGCCGACGGGCAGTCCGATGCGGAAAGCGTGCGGGGCCTCAGGATGGAGACGGCGGCCCCGCCCGCCGAGGACGGCTCGCTTTCCTCCTCCGGCGTGGAGTGGACCGTATCGGCCTTCGTCCTGGCTCTCCTTGCCGTCTTCTTCGTCGGCTACCGCCGCATATCCGGGAAACGTGGCCGTCGTCCGGCGGGCGGCGGCCCGGAAGCGGGCGGCGGCTCGGAAGGGAACCGCGACCCGGAAGCGGACGGCGGCTCCGATGCCTGACCTCCGGACAACCGTGAACCTTGTGACGGAGGAAAACCGGCCCGGACCAGCCATGACCGAGCCCCGCCTGATAGAGCCCCGCCTGATAGAGCCCCGTCCGGCATCCTGAGGAGGACGATTCGCTGACTCTCTTCTTCTCCTGCCGCCGAGTGCGTCATCCTGCCCACGCTTCCGGCCAGGGTGACGGCCACCCGGCCAGCTCTTACGCCCGACGCTCAGTCTGTCGGGGACCCGGCCAGACCGCTGGCATCGGCTCCACCCTACGTCCCGTCGGCCAGGCCGTCGGCCACCGACCTGTCGTTGGCCTCCCGGCCAGGGCCGCGCCTCTCTGGCCAGTCCGAAGGCCACCCGGCCAGACAGCCGGAACCAGCTCTGACCTTCATCCCGAGGCCAGGCTGTCGTCCACCCGGCGTGGCCGCCGTCCTGCAGGCCAGGCCGACCGGACGCGAAACGGGACCTGATCGATCCGAGAGCCACCCCCCGAACGCCCTGAACCCGGCGACCTGAGGATCCCGTAAACCGGTGAACCTGAGGCGGATTTCTCAAATCCGCATACCCTCAGGCCCGGACATCCGGGAATCCGGTCGCCACTGGAGCTGACCGACATGACGACCGCCACGGAACCCGCCTGCCCAGGGCACGCCGTCCCCGCCCTTTCACCGCCCGATCCCCCCGCCGGCCCCACGGCGCGCACCGTTCCCTGCGCCTGGCGCACGCCGCCCGAGTCGCCCGTGCCAGTCACCTCGCGGACAGTCGCGGCGCGGGCGGTCGCGGGGCCCGCCCTGTTCCCGGCCTCGCTCCTTGGCCCGGCCTTGATCTTGTGCCTGGCCACTGGCCTGACGCTCGCGGGCGAGGCCTCCGCGGACGACAGGGTGTCGCTCCTGGTCGGCGACTCCGAGGCCCTTACGGCACACCGCGCCATAGACGGCGCCGACTTCGGGACCGGAACGGAAGCGCGCGTCTTCTGTATCGCGGAGCTTGAGGGCAACCCCGGGGACGCGGATTTCGTGAAGGGGTCGCGGGTGATCGTCGTGGACGCCATGAGCTCGCGGCTCACCCGCTGGATATTGGACAACGGGGCGGTCGGGGACGGGCGCGCCGTCTTCGCGTACCGGAGCGGCAGGGAGAACGAGGCGCTCAAGGAGGCGGGGTTCGCGTTCGACACTCAGGTCTCGGACTATTACCGCAACCCGACCCCGGACAACATAGCCAACATGGCGCGCAGGGCTATAAGCCTCACCTTCGACCCGGACATGCCCTACGGTCCGATTCAGGAGCACCCTGAGATGGGGGTCTACCATCCGGCCGCGCCGGGGGTATTCCAGACGGCGGACGAATACATGGAGTGGTACCGCACCCAGCCGTCCTACGTCGAGGGCCGGCCGCTCCTGGGCATCATGTTCTACCCGACCTATCTTCTGGAAGGCCAGCGCGAGCCCCTGGACGAGCTTATCGTGATGATGGAGGAGGAAGGCTTCAACGTGTTCCCGGCCCTGGGGAGCGATCGCGCCCTGGCCGACGGCATGATGCTGGATGCCGACCGCAGGAGCCGGGTGGACGCGGCGCTCTGCTTCTCCCTCAGGTTCGCCATGTCCGGCGAGAGGGCCAGGCGGGCGCTGATCGACATGGACGTGCCGGCCTTCAACGCGGTGAGGCTCAACGGGCAGACCACGGAGGAATGGCGCGGGAGCGTACGCGGCGTGACTCCCCTGACCGTCCTCATGAGCATCGACAATCCCGAGACCAGCGGGCTCATAGAGCCCCTCGTCCTCATGGGCAAGAAGACCGAGACGCTCCCGGACGGCTCCACGGCCTGGCGCTACGAGCTCCTGCCGGACCACGTCCGGCACGCGGCGGGGAGGATCCGCAGGCGAATCGCCCTTAAGACCAAGCCGGCCCGGGAGAAGAGGGTCGCCCTCATGTACTGGAACAACTCGAGCGGCAAGCAGGGCATCGGGGCGTCCTACCTGAACGTCTTCAGGAGCATGTCGGCCATCGCGGAGAGGCTCGCCGCGGAGGGCTACGGCGTCCAGCTCGACCCTCCGCTCACGGAGGAGGAGGTCAAGGCCCTGGTCCTCCGGGGCGGGCGCAACATCGGGTCCTGGGCGCCGGGGGAGCTCGACGCGCTCCTGGACGAGGGCGGTGCGGTGCAATGGCCCGTCTCCGAGTACCTCGAGCACTTCCGGAAGCTTCCTCAGGAGTTCCGGGACAAGGTTACCGCGCAGTGGGGCCCCCCCGAGGAAGCCTCGATCATGGCCAGGGACGGCAAGCTCGTCATCCCCGTCATCCTGAGGGGCAACCTGGCGCTCCTTCCCCAGGGCTCGCGCGGGATGTCCGACGACCCCATGAAGCTCTATCACGACCCCCACGTCTATCCCCATCACCAGTACATAGCCGTGTACCTGTGGCTGGAGCACGTCTGGCAGGCGGACGCAGTGATCCACCTGGGCACCCACGGGACCCTGGAGTGGCTGCCCGGCAAGCAGACGGGCCTGGCCCTCACGGATCCGCCGGAAGTCATGCTGGGCACCCTCCCGGTCGTGTACCCCTTCATCATGGACGATCCGGGGGAGGGCATCCAGGCCAAGCGCCGGGGCCGGGCGGTCATGATAGATCATCTAATACCGCCCCTGGTCACGGCCGGAGGCTACGAGGAGTACGTGAGGCTGGCCGGGATTATCGGGGACCACGAGGCGGCGGCCCGGATGTCGTCCCCCACCGCGGAGGGCTACCTGGACGAGATCGCGGAGCTTGCCGCGGGGCTGGGGCTGGGGAAGGATCTGGGCATCGGCGACTTCCGGACGCCCGAGGCGGTCCTGAGCATCTCCGTCTACCTCGAGTCCCTGGCCTCGGAGGACGTCCCCTACGGGCTCCACACCTTCGGCACATCGCCTTCCGGGGAGGCGGGCGAGTCTCTTCTGGAGGTCGTGGTCGGCATGAACCCCAGCCTCGACCGGGCGGACACGGAGGCGAAGATCGCGGCCTCCGGGCCCAACGAGCTCGACTCGCTCGCGAAAGCCCTGAGAGGCGGCTACGTCGAGCCGGGGGAGGCCAACGACCCGGCCCGCAACCCTGCCGCGCTTCCCACGGGCAGGAACTTCTACGGCATCTCGCCCGGTCGGATCCCCACGGCGGAGGCCTGGCGGCTGGGTCAGACGGCTGCGGACGAGATCATCCGGAACTACATGGAGGCTCACGGGGGCGCGTTCCCCGACAAGGTGGCCGTCTACCTCTGGGCGCTGGAGGCGCTGCGCAGCGAGGGCTTAAACGAGTCGACCGTCCTGGCGCTCATTGGGGTCGAGCCGGCCTGGGACCCGTCGGGCGTCGTCTCCGGGACGAGGCCCGTCCCCGGAAGCGTCCTGGGCCGGCCCCGGGTGGACGTCGCCATTGAGACCACGAGCCTTTACCGGGACCTGTTCCCGGACAAGATCCTGTTCCTTGACCGCGCGATCCGCCAGGCGGCGGTGCAGGACGACGTGGAGAACTTCATCGCGCTGGGGGACGACCGGAACCGCAGGGAACTCAGGGCCAAGGGCTTCTCCGAGGAGGAGGCCGGGCGCTTCTCCAGGGCCAGGATCTTCTCCGCCAGGCCCGGCGCCTACGGGAACCGCGTCGCGGGCGCCGCGCTCGCCTCCGGGCTCTGGGAGGATTCCGAGGACATCTCGCGCACGTTCAGGGAGAACACGGGCTTCGCGTACGGCGAGGACATGTGGGGCGAGCCCGCCCGCGACTCCCTGGAACTGAACCTGTCGGGCGCCAAGGTGGCCTGGCACTCGATGACGTCGCACCTCTACGGGGTCCTGGACAACGAAGACAACTTCATGTCACTGGGCGGCCTCGCCATGGCCGTGGCTTCCCTGTCGGAGCAGGCGCCCGACACCTTCATCGCCGACCAGCGTACCCCGGGGCAGGTGCATATGGTCCCGATCGCGAACGTCATCGGTCGGGAGACCAGGGCCAGGTACCTGAACCCCACGTGGATCGAGGGCATGAAGGGGGAAGGCTACGCCGGCGCCCGCGAGATGTCGGACTTCGTGGAGTTCCTCTGGGGCTGGCAGGTTACCGTGCCGGATGCGGTGGCCGGAACGCTGTGGGACCAGGCCTTCGAGGTCTACGTGGAGGACAAGTACGGCCAGGATCTCCCGGAATTCATGGACGGGAACAACCCCTGGGCCTTCCAGTCCATAACCGGCAGGATGCTCGAGACTGTCCGCAAGGGCTATTGGGCACCTTCCGAGGAGACGCGCCGGAAGCTCGCCGTCGACTACGCCATGAGCGTGATCGAGCGCGGCGTAGCCTGCTGCGACCACACCTGCAACAACCCCCAGCTCCATCAGATGATCATGAACATCGTCTCCGTTCCGGGCGTGATGAGCCCGGAGCTGGCGGCCCGGTTCCGGATGGCCGTCGAGGCCGCGGGCAAGAAGCCGCTCGAGGAGCAGGCGGCGGAGAGGGAGAGGCTTTTGCGGGATCTTGGGGAAACCAGGAGCTCCGACGACATGAACCCGCCCCGCGAGGCCGGGCCGACGGACGATCGGTCCGATGCGGAGAGCGTGAGGGGGCTCCGGATGGAGTCGGTGGACCGGCCAGCCGAGGAGAGCTCGCTTTCATCCTCCGGCGTTGAGTGGACCGTGTCGGCCTTCGTCCTGGCGCTCCTGGCCGTCTTTTTCGTCGGTTACCGCATGATGTCCCGGAAACGGCGCCGGCTCCCTGCAGGCGGAGGACCGGAGGCGAACGGCGGCCAGGATGGGAACGATGCTATATAGCCGGGGTTGAGCTCTTGCCGAGGGGAAGGCGGCCAGCCGGGCTGTTGGCTACCCGAAGGAAGGCGGCCAACCGGGGCGGCTGGCCGCCCGAGAGAGGGGGCCTGCCGGTGGGACTGGCCGCCCGAGGGGAGGGGGCCAGCCGGAGGGACTGGCCACCCGAGGGGAGGGGGCCAGCCTGTGTTGGCTGAGAAGGGTTATTAACGTATCTGTTCACCCCTTATCAGGGGTCAGCGGCTGCAATGAAGCTGGACTACGCCGCCGTCGTCGGGGGGAGGCGGCATCGCTGCCGGCCTCCGTATCCGCGATGTCCCGTCCGCAGG
>JAISFS010000250.1 GCA_031263485.1 Deltaproteobacteria bacterium
CTGCCCGGCCCGGTCTGACGGGTCAGCGGCCCGGCCGAACGCCGGAACGGACCTTCAAGGGCCTTGCGGCCCCGGATCGCATGTCCGCCTCAGGGGTGGTCGGACAGTACGGCGCCCGAGAATCCCCGAACCCCGAAAGCCCGCCTTCACCCGGGGCGGGCCCCCGTCGACGCTCGCTTTCGCCTTCCGGCCGGGCTTCCCGCACGGAAGGCCCCTCCCTGCCCGGGCGAGCCGGAGGACCCCCTCCCGCCCGCCCGCGATCCCGACGCGTCCCCGCCCCTGCGGACGGGACATCGCGGATACGGAGGCCGGCAGCGATGCCGCCTCCCCTCGATGACGGCGGCGTAGGCCAGCTTCATTGCAGCCGCTGACCCCTGTTAAGGGGTGAACAGATACTTTGACCACGTGTTGATCTTTTCTGCGGTCAGGCGTTCCATCTCCAGGATCTGGCCCATGTGCGGGAAACGCCACTCCGGCCAGCCCTTCGGGAGCGGGGGGCGCTTGGGCCAAGCGAAACCGCTCCGCTTCCTTTCGCCTTTCGAACTGGCCTTGGCTCCGGGCGAGCCCTTACTCGGACTGGACTTGGCTCCGGATTGGATTTTCCTCTTCGGGCTGGGCGTGGAGCCGGCAGGTCCCATGCCGCCCGGTTTCCTGGAGGCGGCCAGGGCCGTCCCGCCTGCGAGCGCCCACGCTGCCAGGCAGGCAAAGGTCAGTGCCAAGTCAATGAGGAAATGGAGTGGCATAAAAAACTCCTCGGTACGGTGTCGCCTTCCGGGCAGGCTTAAGGATTTGCGTTTGACGGAATGGCCGAATGGCGCGCGACGTGGGGGAGACGCGCGGCGGCTCCGCTCGGCCCGGGAGGACGTGGCACGGTTGCGCCCAAGATGGCGCATCCCTAAGGGGAACGGAGGAAATGACGCTTGAGGACAGCACTTGCGGGTCCGAGGCGGCGGAAAAGCGTCAGACGCGAGATTTCCCCGTCCCCCTCTCCGCTCAGCTCAGACACGACTTAGCCGAGCGTTGGCCGCCGTCCCCCGGTACGCCGATACGCTCCCTCTCCCGGCCCCGGTGCAGGAGCCGTTGCCCCGGCCATTCACGGTTCCTTCGGCACCGCGCCGCATCTTTGCCCAGGACACTACACCCTTCGCCTCATATCTCCTGTTCTTCGCCACCATCATAATCGTCGATCATCGCCTAATTCTCGTAATCCTCGTCGCCATCTCCGTCATCTCCGTAATCCTCATCGTCATCTTCGCCATCTTCGTAATCATCGTCGCCATCTCCGTCATCTTCGTAATCGTCTTCGTCATCGTCATCATCGTCATCTTCAAATCCCATAAGCGTGTACTTAGCACGGGCAGGGCCGTCCTTGAGATTGTCCGTAATGACGAAGCCGTCCGGGCGAACCGCCTTCGCCGCGCTCGCAGGCTTCAGGAATCTTTCACGGTACATGTCCCCAATGTCATCCACATCCGAGTCGCCGCCGTTTGGCCGGGCTCGGATCTCGGCCGAACGCCTGAGGAGCGCCTCGCCCCCCGCAGGGTCGCCGCTGAGGATCATCGTCGCGCCGGTCCCGGCAAGGGCGAGGGAAAGCAAGGCCTCGTCAGACGGCAGGGAAGGGTCCGGGTCGCTCCGGGGAGGAGTCCCGTCCAGGAGACCCGAGAGCGAACGGAAGATCCTTTCGGCTTCCTTCACCTCGCCGTCCTCGAAGCAGGCATCGGCGAGGTATGCCGCGCACTCGAGGGCCCTCTGCGACCCCTCCCCCCGCATGCGGCGCAATCTTTCCTCGGCCCGCCTGAGCGGAATGATAGCCTGGGTAAAATCGCCGTTATGGAGAAGTTCTCGCCCTATCCTTAACTCCAGATCGGCCGCGAAGGGCTCCCCCCGCTCGCCTTGGGGCTCCAGTGCCTCCAAGGCTATGGCCCAGAAATTGCATGCACCCACCTCATCATTCGCGAAATAGAATTTGTCTCCTATACGGGCTAGAGAGCTGACGGTCTCGGGGTGGCGGCCGCCGAGGACGTTCCTGCGCGCGTTGAGAGATATCGAATGGAATTGGGCCGCATCTTCCTTTTTGCCGAGCCGGTACATGCTCTCGGCCATGTCAAAATAGCTCCTCCCGTCCTCCGCGTCCAACCCCGTCCCGCTCTGACCTTTAAACATCATCCTCAATACCGAACCCGTCAGTCTTGCGAAAGCATCGCCCTCCTTGCCGGAGAGGGCGCCTAAGGCCGTCAACGCGCGGTTGCGCAACGGTTCCCCCTCCGGCTCAGGCGGAGCGAGCTTCACTAAGGCGCGGAAGTGCTTCGCGGACGCGCGTACGTCGTCGGGCGAAGGTTTCATCGGCAACGTTGGCAGGACACTGCCGTAGCCGGACATCCCCCCGAGCCTCCGGGCCAGGCGCTCCTTGGCGGCAAGCGAATCCGGGGACCCGGCGCCGGCCAGGCGATCCAGGCCGCTCGAGGCCTTCTTCAAAAGCCCGATCGCCTCTTTCACGGCGTCCCAGCCGCCGGAGTCCCAGAGCTCCGCGCCCAAAAGCGAGCGGAGGACGAACGCTTCCCGCGACTTGGGACCGGGCCCCCCGGGCCTTTCCGCTTCGGCCAGCCGGGCCCTGAGCTCCCGGGACGAAAGGTAGATGGCCTTCGATGCCTCGGCGTCCCCTTCGTGCGGGTACAGGGCTTCGGCAAGTGACCGGAGAGGCACGGGCAGGCCGTTCCCGAGCGCTTTCGGACCCAGAATCCTGGCCAGCGTCTCCTCGGCGAAGGCCTTCTCGGCGTGGATGAAAGACGCGCGGGCCCTCTTGTCGACCACTTCGGCATCGCCTTCCCCACGACCGGAGCCTTCTCCGTCTGTATGGCCGGAGGCCGGGTTGGGCGCGGAGAGGGCGTCCGTGATTGCCGAGAGCGCGCCTGCCGCCAGGGATGCCGCCGCGTTCCTGCATAACAGCCTCTCCGCCTCCGCCTTCCTCCGTATCTTGGCCGCATCCGCCTCCGTCCCCTCCCCGCCGTCCGGAACCTTCATGGAGTCCACGGATTCCGCGAGGGATCTCGCGGACCGGGACAGGGACGCCCAGACCCGCGGATCTTCCGGTCCGTAGATCAGGCGGGCCAGGACCCGCATCCCGTCCCAGGCATGGGCGGCCCCGAGGTGGTCACCCGACTCGTACATCGACTCCGCAAACCGGCGCACACTTTCCAGGATATCTCCCATATGCGGGAAACGCCATTCCGGCCAACCGTTCGAGAGCCGAGAGGGCTCGGGCCTGCCCCCTGAGAGGCCGGGCGGGACGGGCCCGGCGTCCTCGCCATGCCTCACGACTCTTCTCAGAAGGACCTTGGGCTCGGCAGGGGCCTTCACCGTCTTCTTTTTGCGGTTGCGTGCCTTGGAGCCGGACTGGCCATTCTTCCCCTGGCGAGGCGCGGGTCGGGCAGGGCCCTTGCCCTTTCCGCCCGGCTTCCTGGAGGCGGCCAGTGCCGTACCTCCCGCGAACGTCAATGCGGTCAGGCACGTCAAGGCTATGGCCATGACAACGGAAAACTCGAAAGGCATGGAAATTCCTCTGGTCGGGGACCGCCCCGACGGGCTGGCTTCGGGTTTGCGTCAGGAGATTCGGCGGAAACGGACGTCCGGCGGAAAGTGCGCGGCGGAGGGTACGCGGTGACCTCGCGCGTTGGGCTACCCCGGCACGGCAACGGTCTACCGCGCTCACCGTCGACAGGACAATATGGATTGATAAAATGATAACACGAACCCGCCTCCGGAGGAAAATCATTTCCGAACGCCGGTGACCCCCTGGCGGGAAACCGAATGACGCAGGTATCGGCTAACCGGCTCCCCAGAGGATTCCACACCTCTCTGTAAGGCCGCCTGGCCGTCTCCCACGCCCCGCACGCCCCGGGACGTTCCCGGACGGAGGAATTACAGGACGGAGGATGTCCACTTCATAAAGGGTAACGGTTCCGGACGGATGATGCCCACTTCTAAGCGGTAACGGTCCCGTCGAAGAGCCCGCACGAACATGACCGAACGTCTCGATACCAAATGCCCGCTTCAAAGCACCACAAGTCCAAACTGACGGTAATCCGACTGCCGATATCAGGGGCAATCCTTAGAACCCCACGTTATGGAGACGCCGCACGCATGACCGCCAGAGACCGACAGGGCCTGCCCGGCAGAGCTTACGCCCGCTCCTCGCCGGACAGCAAAGACGCAACTCCGAAGCCTCCCGGCTACAGCTCTGCAGCCTTACCGATTTCAACGACTCAATACGGGGGAACAGAGCTCCTTTGACTGCAATATCTGCGACTTCAAAGCTTAAGTGATTTATGGATCGGCGGCGCTCTTCACCTGGGTATTGGCGGAAATCACCTCATGACGCCCCGCCCGCCGGGAAAACCACCTCTCCGCACCGGAGTTTCATGACTTGCGGATCGCCTACGCGTCCGATGTCCGGATGTCCGTGACCTGTAAGCATGACTCGACACCGGTCATCATCTCCTGATGGAAAAATTCTTTTCGCCGGTTTCAGGCCGCCCGCAAGTCTGGAGCCTTCGCTCTAGAAACTGAAAATTGACCTCTGCCCCCGGCTGTCCCATTGCGATGTCTGACCAGATGAATATGACCCAAGGCTGTGGAGGAAACCGGGGCCGCTTTCGTTTCCGAGATCGGCTAATACTTTTATGTCCCTGAACCCGATCCCCGAGATGCCTGCGAAAGTACTCGGCCTGCTCGTCCGCCTCTTTCATGTCGGACTGAAGTCATCTTGCGGCAACAAAAGGGGGAAAGGGGCCGACTCCCTCACGCCAGTCGGCCGACGATGCCCAGCGAAGCGACTGGCAATGATAGCTCGGAACCAGATCCTCGAAAGGATCATAGCGATCATGCTTTCATGGCATCGGAGTCCACATCCGACACGGAATGCTCCGCCGGGTCATCCGTCGGCCCTCCGGCAGGATCGTTTACGATTTCACCATAGTCTCCGTTGATACAGGTACAATCGTGACTTTCCGGTCCGGCACGCGCCTCTCGTGAAAGGCTTCAACGGTCAGTGCCCCCTTGAGCGAGTCCGGCCCCCTGTCCGTCTCCGGTCCGGCGACCGCCGCATCCAATCCGTCCCTGACCCGTGCGCCCTCTGAGAGATCCATCCGGAGCTCATCGGCAAGCCGTTACATGTCCTCCGTGAAGTCAGGCACGCATACCTGACGACTGACCCGCTTGAGACGAATCTTGGCCAGATGCTCCGCGAGCAAGATTTGAAGCCGCTAGGAGTTCAAGGGTTTTATCGGCAAGAATGACTCCATATTTCTTCGTTCGCGTCAGGACAGATCTATCTCCTTCTTTCACACCGACGATGAAACTTCCTCACCCAATGACACCCGGCAATATATTTTGGATAGCTCCAAAATTCCCTCCTGTCTGGGAATCGCCTGAATACATACTATACCCCGCCAACATTTGACCGGAAGTTGCTGATATCCTGCCCTGGATGACTACCCAGCCAGACAACTCTAAAAAATTAACATTTTTGCGATAACCCTTCGAATTAACGTTCCTCGCCTCGCCTCAACTTGCCTCGCCTCGCCTCGCCTTGCCTTGCCTTGCCTTGCCTTGCCTCGCCTTTCAGCAAAATACGACCTCATGGCCAACAACTTTTCTCAATGTCCGCATGAGTCCACATGTCGATATTGCCTGTCTTCGCAAACCAATGGCATTCTCGCGCGAATAACCGCATGCCGCCTTCGGTCGCCACGAACACTTCAACATCATATCTTATCTTGACCCGCCTCGCTCACGGGGACTTGAACGAAGATTATCATCACTCCCGTGACCATCCAAGTAATCCCGGTTCGTACGTATCGCAATTTTCGCATTGTAGCGACCATCAGGCTGCGGCAACCGGTTCTTCATGTCCGAAACCCAGCACCGCTGGAGGGCCAGATCTGCCTTTCAACCGAGCCAACGGCCAATGTTTCGTTACTAGGTTTGTCCTGGCAACCGCCCGCATCAGCCTGTCACGCTCTTCCATTAGCCTGCCTGTCGCCACCTGCCTCCAAACGCCGCTGGCGCGACATGACTCCCCGGTGTGAATGCAGATCCCTCCTCTTGCCCTTCTGCCTTCAGCTTCATCATCATCATCATCATCATCATCATCATCATCATCATCATCATCATCATCATCATCATCATCATCAT
>JAISFS010000262.1 GCA_031263485.1 Deltaproteobacteria bacterium
CTGGCAGTCATTTGAGGGCCGAGTATCTGGGTAAAGGGTGCGCAGATGTGCGGTGGTTTAAGGCTTGAGCGCCAGGATGCCAATGCGATGGCCCCATGAAGTTCCGCTTCCCTGTCGAGGTGAACGGTTTTTGCAGTGGAATCAAGGTTCGGCATGGGTCAGCCCCCGATGCCGGATTCGTCGCGCGAACGGGCCATCTCTGCCCGAGAGCGCCCGAGCCCCTGCGGCGCCCTTGTGGAGGCGCCCTTTCCGCTTCGGCCCCTAACCGGAAAATCTAAATCCAAACTCTATTTTTTATTATAAAATTAATCATGTAATATTACGTATATAGCCATCATACTTATTTTGCGCTTTGACCCATTTCTGTATAATCCCCGTTTCCGGAGGAAACCGGGTAGATCCCGGTGAAATGCCGGACGATGCCCGTGAGCGCCCGCCCTCCCCGTCCTTCCGCGCCGCCGCCCCGATTCGCCAACAATTCCGGATCCCGGAAGGACGGCTCCGCGCCCCGCGCTTCCCGGCCTTTCCAGAACACCCCCGTGCGCCCGGAACCCGTGCCCTGCGGCGCGAGGCCGCCCGCCAGGGGCGCCGCAACCGACGGAGCAAGATCGCCCGCCATGGGCGAAGCGTCCGACGGAGCAAGATCGCCCGCCATGGGCGCCGCAACCGACGGAGCAAGATCGCCCGCCAGAGGCGAAACGCGGCGGATTCCTCTCACAACCGTCCAACGCGCGGCCACGGGCCGCCATCCCGACCTCAGGTCCCAATCGGTTATTACACACCATGTCCCTGAAAATAAAGTTCAGCCTGGGATTCGCGGCCGTCTGCGCCGTGTTCCTCCTCCTCTGCGCCTTCACCCTCCTCCAGCTCAGGCAGATGATCGGCGGGGCGGCGGAGCTCCGCCGCACGGTAATCCCCAACAGCTCCGTCTCCGCCAACCTCATGTACACCGTGACCTCGGAGGCCCTGGGGCTCTCCATCTACACCGAATCCAAAGCCCCAGGCGACTGGGACGCCGTGAACCGCCTGCATTCACTGAACAAGGAGCATCTCTCCGATCTCCGGAAGGGGCTCGCGTCCGCCGAGGTGCAGGACGTCGAGATCATGGGAGTCCTGGATCAGGCCGAGCGGCACTACGCCGACTACAGGGCTACCTACGAGCTTCTGCCGGGGCACCTGGCCCAGCAGAAACACGACTGGGACGACGCGAACTCCAGCTACCAGGCCCTCCAGGAGGCCCTGGCCCGCTTCCGTGCCCCCATGGCCGGACGCTTCGACGCGCTCCTGGCGCGCGGGGGCTCGCCCGAGGAGCTCAAGCGCGGCTACGCGGAGGTGACGCGGACCGAGGACCTTGCCGAGACCGCCGCCGACTTCAACGCGGCGCTCATCCGCGGCATGGTCGCCTCCGATCCGGCGCTTATAGACGAGGCGACGGCCGGCATCGAGGCCATGGCCAGGGAAGTCGCGGTCTTCCGCTCGAACCCCGCCTTCCGCGACTCCGCCGGGGTGCTGGCGGCCATCGCGGGCGAGGTTGAGAAGTGCCGGGACCTGAGCGTCCGGCTCAAGCGCCAGCTGGCGGTCACGGCGGAGAACCTCTCCACCAGGACGGCCAGCCGCGCCAAGGCGATCGACGCCATCGACCGGCTCTCCAGGAAGCTCACGGAGGAGACGAACGACTTCGCGGATCTGACTGTGGCGAAGGCCCATGCCGCCTGGACCCTCATCATCACCGGCATGGCGATAGGCCTCGCCATCTCGCTCGTCTGCTCCTGGCTCATCGTGAGGAGCGTCTCCGCGGGGGTGGGGCAGATTGTTGAACGGCTGACCCGGGGGACGGAAAGGGTGGAATCCGCCTCGGACGAGCTTTCCGGCTCCGCCCGCAGGGTCGCGGACGGCGCCGCCCAGAACGCCGCCTCCCTGGAGGAGACCTCGTCGGCGCTGGAGGAGCTGAGCTCCATGACCTCCCGCAACAGCGACAACGCCCGCAACGCCCTGGACCTCATGGGCATGGCCACCTCAGCGGTGGAGTCCTCCTCCGGGGCGCTGTCGAACGTGATAGGCGCCATGGACGACATAGCGAGATCGGGCCACGAGATAGGCAAGATCATCAAGACCATAGACGATATAGCCTTCCAGACCAACCTGCTGGCCCTGAACGCCGCCGTCGAGGCCGCCCGGGCCGGGGACGCGGGCACCGGATTCGCGGTGGTGGCGGACGAGGTGAGGAACCTCGCCATCCGGAGCGCGGACGCGGCCCAGAACACCTCGTCCCTCATCGCCCAGACCATCGCGAACATCTCCATGGGCTCGGATCTCGTGAAGTCCACCTCCGAAAGCTTCCGCGCCCTGGGCGAGGAGGTGGCCAAGGTCTCCCAGATCATCGACGAGGTGGCCGCGGCGTCCCGCGAGCAGGCCCAGGGCATAGGCCAGATCACCATCGCCGTGAACCAGATGGACAAGGTGACCCAGGACAATGCCTCGGAGGCCCAGCAGACCGCCGATGCCACCGTCGCCCTGGCCGATCAGGTGGAAAACATAGAGGAGACGGTGCGCGCCTTGACCCGGATGGTCAACGGCTGACATGGAGAGGGGCCGCGCCGGTCTACGGCCCGCCGGGGCCGACGGCGTATCCGGGCGCAACGCTCCCGGGCGGCCCGGTCCCGCCGAAGCCGGCGGTTCCCTCCCCGCGGGGGGAACCGCCGCGCCTTCCTTGGGGCGGACCTCCCGCGATCAGGGCATCGGCCCGCCGGGCGGCTCCCCAGCGAGGCTTCCGGGGTCACGCCCGAAGCCCCGGCGGAAACATCCCCCCTCCGGAGTGCCGGCGGAAACATCCCCCCGCCCGGAGTGCCGGCGGAAACATCCCCCCGCCGGAGTGCCGGCGGAAACATCCCCCCGCCGGAGTGCCGGCGGAAACATCCCCCGCCGGAGTGCCGGCGGAAGCCTCCCCCCGCCCGAAGGGCCACAAGCCAGGCGGAAGACACGAATTTCTTCCGCGCGTGAAAACTAGGCTGAAAAAAAACCGAACCCGGCTTATAATCGCCCTGTAGCTTCCAGCGCCGCCGCCAAGCCGCAGCAGGGCCGCCAGCAGGCCCGGCCGGCATCAGCGGGCGTTGCCGCGCCTCGCGGCGGAGGGAGCCGGACGGGGGGGCATGCGCCTCATCTACGCGTCAATCTACACCCTGCTGTTCATCGTGTCCCTGCCGTTTTTGGCGGTCCGGTGCCTCGTGAACCCCGTGTTCTTCAGGCACCTGAAGGCCAGGTTCGCCGGGCCGGGCCGTATCCTGCCCAAGCTGGACGGGAGGCCCCGAGTGTGGATCTGGGCGCTGTCGCTCGGGGAGGTGCTCTCGGCCCGGGAGATGGCCCGCCGCCTTTCCGAGGGGGGCGCCGACGTGGTGGTGACCTCCACCACCCTGGCTGGCTTCGCGATGGCCCGCCAGCTCTTCCCGGATCTCACGGTGCTCCCGAGCCCCCTGGACTTCCGCCTGTCGGTCAGGCGGTTCCTGGACTGCGTGGACCCCGACTTCCTCATCCTGGTGGAGACCGACGTCTGGCCCGGCGTCCTCATGGAACTCAAACGCCGCGGCGTCGACGCCGCCTTCGCCGGGGCGCGGCTCTCGCCGAGCTCGTTTAAGAACTACCGCCGGGTGCGCTTCTTCTGGAGCAAGGTCCTCGCGCTGTTCGGCTCCATCGCGGTGCAGACGGAGGAGGACCTCTCGATGTTCCTGGAGCTGGGCGCCGATCCGGCGAAGATCCGCGCCACCGGGAACCTCAAGTTCGACGAGGAGCCCATGAGGCACGCGCCGGACGAGCGGAGGCGGATACTCGAGGAGACGGGGTGGCCGGACGGCAGGTGGCTCATAGGCGGCTCCGTGCATCCCGGGGAGGACTTCATGCTCCTGGAGCTCTTCCGGCTTCTCTCGGTCGACCGCCCCGAGCTCAGGCTTCTCGTGGCCCCGCGGGACCGCCACCGTTTCGGGGCCTTCCGCCGCCACGCGCGGGAGGCCTTCCCGGGCGAGACGGCCTGCCGGAGCAGGCCCTCCCCGGAAGACGGCTCCGCCCGGGTCTTCGTCCTGGACACCCTGGGCGAGCTCAGGCGCTTCTATCTCCTGGGCGAATGCGCCCTGATCGGCAAGTCCTGGCCCGGGCGTCACGAGGGCGGCGGCCACAACCCCCTGGAGCCCGCGCTCCTGGGCGTGCCTTCCGTCTCGGGGCCCAGGATCCACAACTTCAAATGGATGTACCGCGCCCTGTGCGCCGAGGGCGGGGCCGTAATAGCCGACCGCAGGTCCCTGCCCGGGGTCATGAGGGATCTCCTGGACAGCCCAGGCAAGCTCTCGGGCATGGGCATCAAGGCGAAGAGGTTCGCGATGAGCCACCGCGGGGCGGTGGCGAGGACCCTGGATTTCATCCGCCCTCCCGGCTGGAGGCCTTCCGGCGACGGCGAGGCCCCGGACGCCGCGGCGCCCTCGGTCGCCCCGGAAGAGCCGGGAGCGACGGCGTCCGGAGCCGTCCCCGACAGGCCGGGAGCGGCGATGTCCGGCGCCGCTACGGAAACCGCCGACCGCCCCGCGCCGGACCCGGTTCCGGAGAGGCGCGCGACTATGCCGGGCGCGGTTCCGGAAAACGATGTCGCCATGCCCGACGCGGCCTGCGGCGACGAATCCGCCGGGTCTGCCGAGGCGGCCCCGGCAAATGCCGCGGCAGGTTCGGTCGCTGGCTCCGGGCGCGTCTCCGGGGAAGCGGACGGCGCCGTCGGAGGCGCGGAGGCGCCGGAGGAGGCCTCATGAGGTTCGAGGGATTCTGGTCCAGGGACACGCCGCCGCCGTCCGTCCTGAAGCTCCTGGGCAGGGCGTGGGGTTCCCTGATGGCCAGGCGCCGCGAGCTCTACCGCAGGGGCGTCTTCAAGGCCAGGAAGGCCCCGGTGCCCGTCATCTCGGTAGGGAACGTGACCGTGGGCGGGAGCGGCAAGACTCCCATGTGCATCTTTCTGGCCCGCGCGCTCTCCGAGAGGGGCTGGACCCCTGCGGTCGTCACGCGCGGCTACGGCAGGCGGCGGGCCCTGGCGCTTCCCGACCCGGTCCTCGCGTCGGCCGGGGACGGGCCGCTCGTGCCCTGGGAGCTCTCCGGGGACGAGCCCGCGCTCATCGCCCAGGAGACCGGGGCCCTGGTGCTGTGCTCCGCCGACCGCCTGAAGGGCGCCCGCGAGGCGGCAAGGCTGGGAGCGGACGTTGTCATCCTGGACGACGGCTACCAGCACCTGGGCATCCGCCGGGACGTGGACATCCTGATGTTCGTGTCGGACGACCATCTGGGCAACGGCTGCGTGCTCCCCGCCGGGCCCCTCAGGGAGCCCCTGTCGGCCTGCGCGGACGCGCACCTCGTGTGCGCCGTGGGCCGCCACGTGCATCCCTCCCTGGAACGCCTGGCCAAGGGCAAGCCGCTTTTTCGCCTGAGGCCCACGCCCCTGAGGCTCAAGGACCCGCGCTCCGGCGCCTCCTGGGGCTTCTCCGCGCTGGAGGGCGTGCGCTTCTCTGCCTTCTGCGGGATAGCCAGGCCCGAAAGCTTCAAGAAGGCCATGGCGGGGCTGGGGCTCGTGCCCGCCGCCTTCAAGGCCTTCCCGGACCACTGCCCCTACGGGCCCGCCGAAAGGGACTTCCTGGAGAAGCTCCTGAAGTTCACGGGCTCCAAGGCGCTCCTCTCGACCGCCAAGGACGCGGTGAAGCTCAAGGAGCTCAAGGCGCCCCTGCTGGTCCTTGAGGCCGCGCCGGTCCCGGACGAGCCGGAGTCGCTCATGGACGCCATCACGGACAGGCTCCCCCCGCGACCGGGGCCGGGGGCCGCCGCGTGACCGAGCCGGAGGGCGGGCGGCCGACCGGGACCGGAAGGGACCCCGAAGCCGACGGCGCGGGGGAAGCCGGGAACCTGGAAGCCCGGAAAGCCGTAGAGGCCAAGGAAGCCGGAAACCTGAAATCCCCGAAAGCCCGTGAGGCCGGGGTATCCGGGAATGCAAGGGAACCGCGGGGAACCGGGGGATCCGGGAAAGCGCCGGAACCCAAAGAATCCGAGATATCCCGGAAAGCGCCGGAAGCCCGGGGTACCCTGAAAGCCTCGGGAACCCCGGAGGACCAGAAAGCCGAGAAAGCGCCGGAGTCCCCGGAAGCCGAGGGAGCCGGGCAATCGGCCCCGGGACGGGGCTCCGCCCGCGGCGGGGACATCGGCAACCGCTCCGCGGGCCCGGTGCTCTACGCGCGGGGCCTCAACTGGCTGGGGGACGCGGTCATCGGCCTGCCCGCCCTGCTCGCGGCAAGGCTGGGCTGGCAGGGGGAGCTCCTCCTGGCGGCTCGCGGGGCGGGCGCGGCGCTCTACAGGCTGTTCCCCGGAGCGGGGGAGGTCCTGGAGGACGGCCGGGGCCTGGCCGCGAGGCTCCGTTTCGCCAGGGAGATCAGACGCCGCTCCCCCTCCAAGGCGCTCCTGTGGCAGAACGCGTTCGGCGCGGCGCTGACCGCCTGGCTGGCGCGGGTACCCGAGCGCGTGGGTTTCGACAGGCACGCGCGGGGCTTCCTCCTGACCAGGCCCGTGAAGCCGGGTCCGGAGGAACTGGCCGCGCACGAGGTCTTCGGCCACCTGAAGCTTGTGGCCGAAGCGGGTATGGACGCGCCCTTCTCGCTCCCGCGGCTCCCCGCCCCCAAAGCGGCCCGAGGCGCCCCCGCCCGGGACAGGCCGGCGGGGTTCCTCCTGGCCCTGGCCCCCGGCGCTAGCTACGGCTCGGCCAAGCGCTGGCCCGCCGCAAGCTTCGCCGCGGCGGCGAGGCTCATCCTGGAGGGCCGCCGGGGGACCGCGGTCATCCTGGGCGGCCCCTCGGAGCTGGAGGCCGCGTCGGAGACCGAGCGGGCGCTCGCCGGCGGGCCACCCTGCCTCAACCTGGCGGGCCGGACGGGGCTCCCCGAGTGCGCGCGGACGCTCGCGGACGCGGATCTGGCCCTCACGAACGACTCGGGGCTCATGCATCTCGCCTGCGCGCTGGGCACGCCCACCGTGACGCCCTTCGGCCCCACGAACCCGATTGCCACGGGGCCTCTGGGGCTCAAATCGGCCGTGCTGCGCTCGCCCGTCCCCTGCTCGCCGTGCCTCAGGCGCGAGTGCCCCCTGAAGGCCAGGATCTGCTTCGATTCCGCGACCCCCCGGGCGGCGGCAGAGGCGGCGGAACGCCTCCTGGAAAGCCCCGCCCGGCTGCAGTTGGACTTCAGGGGCCCGGGCTCGCCTGCCGCGTTCGTCGGCAACCTGCCCGAAGGCCCGTTCGAGGCCCCGGCGGGCGTGAGGCTCGTCTTCGCGCTCAGGGGCGGGGACCGCGATCCGCGCCTGGAGCCGCCGGAACTCGCCCGGGGCACCTCCGGCAGCCCCCGGGCCCCGGTCGGGCCGGATCTCCCCCTGGCGCCGGGATGCGGGGAGTTCCCCCGCGCCGGCGGGCCCCCGGCTCAGGCGAGCTTCAGGGGCCGCACGGTTTGGCTCGTTCCGGAAGGCCAGCCCAGGAGGTTTTACCGAGACCTCTCCCAGGCGCTGGGCATCGACCCCGCCAGATCCGTATGGCTGGGGACCTCCATGGAGACCATCGCCCCCGCGCGGGCCTTCGGGGGACGCGCGGGGCTCTGGATCGAGCGTGGCGACGGGCTCCCGGAGGGCATCCTCCGGGGCGAACGTCTCCCGGATCTGTGCATCCCGGGCTTCCAGAGGGCGCTGGATTGGGCAGGGGCCCTGCTGTGACCGAAACCTCACATGCGGGCGGGCGCGGCGGCGGGAAAGGAACATCCGCGGCCGACGCGCCCGGAACCGTTGCCGTAGCGTCCGGGGTGCCGGATGCCGGGGCGGCGGGCGCAGGGACCGGGGCGGCGGGCGCAGGGGCCGGAGCGGCGGGCAGGGTCCCCTGGCCTTCACCTGCGGTGCCCTTCCCCGCGTGGCGGGACTTGAGGAGCATCCTGGTCGTGAAGACGAGCGCCTTGGGCGACATCATCCACGCCCTGCCCACGCTCTACGCCCTGCGTTCCCTCTTCCCCGAGGCCCGCCTTTGCTGGGCCGCGGAGCCGAGGTTCGCGGGGATCCTGCCCGGGCCGCCCTGGATAGACTCCGTGGTGCCCTACAGGAAGGACGAGCTCAGGGCCCTGCCGTTCTGGAAAATCCCCGGGGCCCTCAGGGGCATGGCCCGGGGGATGCGGGCCTCGCGCTTCGATCTGGCCCTCGATCTCCAGGGCCTCATGAAAAGCACGCTGGTGTGCCTGCTTTCTGGGGCCAGGAAGCGGCTGGGGTACTGCGAGATGCGCGAGGGGAGCTTCCTCTTCACCCGCCCCGTCAAGGGCCCCAACAGGGCTGGCCACGTGATCGAGCGTTACCTGGACGTCGCGAGGAGCCTGGGGCCCGTGCCGGATGAGGTCCGCTTCCCGCTCCCGGACTGCTCCGGCGAGAGGGACGCCTTCCGCCGGGAGCTTCTCGGGCTGGGACTCTCGGGCCCCCTGGCGCTCATCTTCCCGGGGGCGGGCTGGGCCTCCAAGCTCTGGCCCCCGGCCTCCTACGCCAGGCTGGCCGCCAGGCTCTCCGCGGCCGGCATGGCGGTCGCGCTGGGAGGCGGACCCGGAGACGCCGACCTGGCCAGCGAGATAATTTCCCTCGCGAAGGCGCCGCTCCCCGATCTCTGCGGCAGGACGGACATCAGGGGGCTCATGGGCCTCACGTCGCTGGCCTCGCTCTGCGTGGGCGCCGACACCGGCCCGCTTCACCTGGCTGCCGCCCAGGGCACGCCCACGGTCTCGCTGTTCGGGCCGTCCAGCGGCCGACGCGCCGGGACCTGGGGCCTTTCCGCCCGGTACGTCCAGACCGACGCCCCCTGTTCCCCCTGTTTCAAGAGGCGCTGCCCGAAAAAGGAGTTCGTGTGCATGGGGAGGATCGATCCCGAGGCGGTCTTCAGGGCCGCCCTAGAGGTACTCCCCCTCGGTCCCCCCCGGGCCCTGGAAGACGGCTGAACCCGGCAGGCCGTCGCACAAAAGGTTTCAAGAAGGCTATGAGAACTTTAAGAGGCAGGCAAGAGGCATCCCCTCACCAGCCGCTTGATCCATGCCGATGCCGTCGCGATTGACGCGACGGCCTCCCGGCCGTCCTCCCGCAGGCCCCCTCCCCCTGCCGACGGCCCGCAGGCGCCCCCCTGAGACGCCTCCGGCCCGCCGGAGCTTCGCGCGGACGGGCCGGGCCCGGAATCCCTTCTGGCGCCAGGCCCGGCAAGAAGATTCCTCCCCTTCCGGGAGGCTTCGCATAGGGCCACGTCAATCCGTCCCCATCCGGGCGGCTTCACGTCGGGCCACGCCAATCCGTCCCCTTCCGGACGGCTTCACGTCGGGCCACGCCAATCCGTCCCCTTCCGGGCGGCTTCACGCCGGGCCGCGGAGATTCCGGTCCCCTGCGGCCTGTCCCGCCAGGACCGCGGCTCGGGGCACCGAGGTCCGCCCCGACGGTTCCCGTCGCCGCGCCGACTCTCCTTGACAAACGGCTCCCAGATAACTATATTTCATGTGCTTTCCGGCGGGGCCCGCAGGGACCTTTGCCGGAAAGGCTATTTTTGGCCCCGGACAGCCCCGCCCGACGACGGGTCGCGGGGCCGCCAAGGAGAGCCCTCAAATGCCCATATACGAATACGAGTGCGACTCGTGCGGGAAGATTACCGAGGCCACGCAGAGCATGGACGATCCGCCTCTGGCCGAATGCCCCGAATGCGGCGGCCGGCTCCACAAGATCATGAGCTTGGGCAGCTTCCAGTTCAAAGGCTCCGGCTACTATTCGACGGACTACAAGAACAACGACGGCAGCCACGCCGCCTCCGTGCCCCCCGTGCCCGACAAGAAGGGGGGCCAGCCGGAGCAGGAGAAGCCCAAGAGCTACCTGGACCAGACGAAGGATGAGCGCAAGACCACCATAAACAACATCGTCAACAAGGTAGCCAACAAGATGTAGACCCTCAAGCTCCGTCAGGCCACGCCCGCCGCCGGGCACGGCCTCTCCGGACGGCAAGCCCGAAAGCCCTCCGGAACGGCCTTTCCGCAAACCGTCCGGAAAGTCCCGCTTGCCGGACAGTCCCGGCATCGGAAGTTCCCGCTTTCCGGAGGATCCCGCTTTCCGGATAGTCCCGCCCGCCGGAAAAGCATCGCCTTCCGGAACGGGTTATGCCTTGAGGGGGGCGGTCAAGCCTTCCGGAAAGACATCGCCTCCGTAAGGCGTTTCCGGAACGGCCTTCGGCAAAACGACCTTCGAAACGACAACCCCCTCTCGCGAGGGGGTTTTTCGTTCGGGGCCCCGCCTACTACGGGCTTGGGCCGAGGATGGCTTCCTGGCGAGAAGCGGGTCTGCCGACGGGCGTCCGCATCCCGGAAGGGCGCGGGGGACGGCGGGTCGCTCGGGGGAGGGTCCGTTCCGGGGAACCGCGAGCCCTGCGGCGGCGCGGCGCCACAGACCGGCGTTGCGCCGCGGACCGGCTACTTGGGCGAGATGACCATCACGAGGGAGCGGCCCTCCAGCTTGGGCAACTGTTCCGGGGCGCCCGTCTCGCCGACGTCCTTGATGACGCGCTGCATGAGGGCCTGTCCGAGGTTGGCGTGGGTTATCTCCCGGCCGCGGAAGGTCAGGGTCACCTTGATCTTGTTCTTTTCGGCCAGGAACTTCAGGATCTTCTTGAGCTTGGTCTGGTAGTCGTGGTCCGCCGTCTTGGGCCGGAACTTGACCTCCTTGATCTCCACGGTCGTGGACTTGCGGCGGGATTCGGCGAGCTTCTTGCTCTGCATGTACTTGTAGCGGCCGAAGTCCATGATGCGGCAGACCGGCGGATCGGCCTCGGGGGCCACCTCCACCAGGTCCAATTCCGCGGCCCTGGCCAGGGCCAGCGCCTCCCGCGGAGTGACGATCCCGACAGGGCTGCCGTCCTCGCTGATCAACCTCACCTGGGGCGCCCTGACCATCTCGTTGACGTTGACCCTTTTGGAGTCGGATTCCTTCCTCTTTCCGTTGATACCTGCACCTCTCTTTTCGAAGGGTTGCGCCTGAAGTCAGCTGCCGGGACGCGCTCAGGCGGCTTGCGGGACCGTGCCGGACCGCGGCGCGGCGCCGGGGGCCGGCCCGCCCGGCCGGTTCCGGACGGTCAGTCCCAGGACGGGCATTCCAGGGCCGACCCGACCAGCGCCAGGAAGCCCTCGGGATCGAGCTCGCCCGCCTGGCCGCCGCGGCGGGACCGCACGGATGCGGTGCCCTTCTCGGCCTCCTTGTCGCCCATGACGAGGACGTAGGGGATCTTGGCGAGCTCGGACTCACGTATTTTATAGCCCAGTTTCTCGTTGCGCAAGTCGCATTCGGCCCGGACGCCCCTTTTCCTGAGCGCCGCGGCATAGGAGACGGCCGCCTCGTCCGCGCGGCCCGTCACGGTCACGACCGTCGCCTGGACCGGGGCCAGCCACAGGGGGAAGTCGCCCGCGAAGTGCTCGACCAGGACCCCGATGAAGCGCTCCAGGCTCCCGAAGAGCGTGCGGTGGAGCATGACCGGGCGGCGGCGGACGTTGTCGGTGTCGACGAAGGTCAGATCGAAGCGCTCCGGCAGGGTGAAGTCGCACTGGACCGTCGCGCACTGCCAGCGGCGGTTGAGCGCGTCCTTGAGCTTGACGTCGATCTTTGGACCGTAGAAGGCGCCGTCCCCCGCGTTGATCTCGTAAGGCCTCCCCAAGGCCTCGAGCGCGGCCGTGAGCGCCCCGGTGGCCAGCTCCCAGTCCGCGTCCGTGCCGATGCTCTTCTCTGGCCGCGTGGAGAGCTCGAGCTCGAAGTCGAAGTCGAAGGCCGCCATCATGTCGCGGACGAAGGAGAGCACCCCCAGGATCTCGTCCTTGACCTGGGCGGGCGTGCAGAAGATGTGGGCGTCGTCCTGGGTGAACTGCCTCACCCGGGTGAGCCCGTGCAGCACCCCGCTCTTCTCGTGGCGCATCACCGTGCCCAGCTCGAAGAGCCGCACGGGGAGATCCCTGAAGGACCTCACCTTCGAGCGGTACACGAACATGTGCGCGAGGCAGTTCATGGGCTTTATCGCGTAGGACAGCCCGTCTATCTCGGTGAAGTACATGTTCTCGCGGTAGTAGTCCAGGTGCCCGCTCTTGCCCCAGAGATCGGACCTGAGGAGCTGAGGCCCCATCACCACGTCGTAGCCGCGGCGCAGGTGCTCCCTGCGCTCGAACTCCTCCAGGAGCGTCCTCAGGAGCGCCCCCTTGGGGTGCCAGACGACCAGCCCGCCGCCAATCTCCTCATGCACGGAGAAGAGGTCCAGATCCTTCCCGAGCCGCCTGTGGTCCCGGCGCCTGGCCTCGGCCAGGAAGTCCAGGTGCGCCTTCAGGTCCTTGGGCGTGAAGAAGGCCGTGCCGTAGATGCGCTGGAGCATGGGGCGCTTCTCGTCCCCGCGCCAGTAGGCGCCCGCGACGGAAAGGAGCTTGAAGGCGGAGCCCCAGGAGCTGTCCGGCACGTGCGGCCCGCGGCACAAGTCCACGAAGTCGCCGCACCGGTACAGGCTGACCCGGGTCTCGCCCGCGGCAGCCAGGTCCTCGATGATCTCGGCCTTGTAGACCTCGCCCTTGGCGCGGAAGCGCTCCAGCGCCTCGCCGGCGCCCATCTCGCTCCGCTCGAAGGGCTGGGCCTCCCCGATTATCCCCCGCATGACCTCGGAGATCCTCTCCAGATCGTCCTCGGCGAAGGGGCGCCCGATGTCGAAGTCGTAGTAGAAGCCGTCCTCCACGGAGGGGCCGATGGCCACCTTGGCCTCGGGGAAGAGCCTCACCACGGCCTCCGCCATCAGATGGGCGGTTGAATGGCGCAGGAGCGCCAACGCCTCCGGGTCGTCCCGCGTGACCGGGGCCACGGGGCCGTCCTGCGGCACCGGGACCGACAGATCCGCCAACTTGCCCGCGAGGCGGGCGGCTACGGGCCTTCCCGGCCCTTTCTGGGGTATCCCCGCCAGCCTGAAGAGATCGGCCGCGCGGGGCGCCTCGCCCCCCTCCCAATCCACCTCCACCGCGCCGTCAGGGGCGGCAACCTGGAAAAGTGCCATCTTGCTGGCGCCCCCGGCGCGGACGCGCGGGGGGCTAAACTCCTTTGCCTGCGTGGGCCGCCCGCTTCCGGCGGCCGCGGGCCCCGCGGGGGCCCGGAAAACCCGGACGCCCGTCCGGGACAGATCAGGGCCAAATTCTAGCAAAAGCTCCCTTCAAAGAAAAGCCCCCCTTCGCGGCCCCTCAGGCGGGGCGCGGGCGGTCAGCGGAGGGAGCATGATCGGCTGAGGACCGATCCGGGCTGGTAAGCGCCGGATGCGGCCCAAGGGGACGGGACCGGAAGGGGGACGGGGCAAGAGACGGGACGGGACCGGAAGGGGGACGGAACCTGCATGAGATGCCTTCCGCAGGCCAGGGACAAAATCCGCGAAAAAAAAAAGCCAGGAGCCCGAACAAAACTGGCCGGGAATCCTGGCTTTAGTCGTCAATTCACCGCCAAGGCGGTAAACGAGAGCGGCTTGCATTTAAGCTTGTTTATGTGACGACACCGCCCTCTCGCGGGAGGCGCCTTGACGGCGCCTTCAGCTTCAGGAATTGGGAGTCTGGCATGCCAACGGCATTTCGGGTAGGCGGGTTGAACGGTCGCCCGACAAAATAAAAGGCAACCTGACGGACCCGGAAAGCAGGCATGGACCGGGAGTTGGAAATGGTAGGCGTGAAGAGATTTGAACTCTTGACCACTACCGTGTCAGGGTAGTGCTCTCCCACTGAGCTACACGCCTACAGCGCCTTTCCGCCTCCACGCGAGCCGCCCCGCCAGGGCGAGGAAGCCATGCGTAATCATGCCTGCATTATCTCCGGGAACCCCCCTGATGTCAAGCGATCAGAGGATGATCCGGACCGCACGGGCCTCGACCGGAAGGCTTCCGGAAAGCCGCCTGGCCCTTCCCCGACCGAAACACGTGCCTGTTCGGGGCACCTGCCCTGATCCGGAGGCAACGTATCCGTTCACAGCCGGTTGACAACTGCCAGGGAGAGTCGATCCGGCGCAGGGAGGGGTCAGGACCGCTTGAACGGATATCATGACGCAACCGTAATAAGTCGGCGAGGGATTCATGATGAGGAGCCGAATGGGGTGGCGGAGGTCCAATCGGGCCAACTGGGAAAGTCAAGCCTCTATAATTGGTGAGTCTTGCCTACCCTAAAGCCTCCCTGATGCCAATTACCAGGGGCCGATGCCTGCCTCGGGTTGTCGTTCCGACTTACTACGGTTCCGTCATATCATATGAAAAAACCTGGCTATAGACATGACGGGGGCTAAACAACCCCGACTTCCCCATAAACATGGCGGCTACAGGGTGAAAATCGTCCAGCTAGCCCATGTTTCGCTGTCAAGACATGACACAAACCAAGCCCACAAACTTTTCATTTGGATTAGGGTCTAGCCTCCGTCATGTCTATAGCCATGAAAAAAAAATCTTTGGAAAAAGGATGTTATCTTATAAAGTTCATATTATTTTATTGAATTGTATGCAGGTTCTTGCGGCAGAAGGCGTTGCCATGGAAGCCTGTCAGCCCCCCCCCAGGGACAGGCCCCTGAATCCAGCCGGACGGACCCTGAAGCCGTCAGGGGTCGTGGGGGTACCTCATCCAGGCGCGGACGGAAGCCCTGGACAGCTTCAATCCTGTGCTTCATGAGGCTCCCGCCCGCGAGCGACCGTGCCGCCTCCGAACGGGCGACCTGGCGTTTCCTTTTCACGCCGCCTGTAATGACTTTACGCGCAACCGCGCTTCCTCGCGGCCACCGTCGGGGACTGTCGCGGCTCCCGCGACATTAAGAAGGATGCGGGCTTAAATCCAGCATGGCCCTGATGTTGTTTGCCGTCCATTTGCTGCCGGGAATCACGGCGGTCATGGGGAAAACCGAAATTTTACCGTCCAAGGATTTATTCGCGATCCGGATCGGCTCAACCCAAGAATTGTTGTATACGTTAGCGATATCGGCGATACCGAATGCTGACTTGAGAAAGTCGATGCTTCTGCTATACCTGTCGACTATCTTGTCGACCGGCACGTCGTGTCCGCCCGCAGCATGACGATAAAGCTACGCGCCTTATATTTATCGCAGGATCTTCGGTCAATATGAAATACAATATAATCAAATATCCATCGTCCTTGGCAAGTTTCATGAAATCGACATTGCTGTGATGTGACATCACGGTCTCGAACGCGAACGGGACATGACTTGCCACGGCCGCCTCGCGCAATTCCTCAGCCCGTGCCATGGCTTCATAATCGCCAAGGTTCTCATCAATCTTGATCTGATCCGCATTAATATAAAGTTCAGGGAAATCAGGATACTTTTCCAATGCGGACGTCAAAGTGCTTTTACCTGAACCGTTGGGTCCCGCTATGACCCACATTGCTGGCTGGCTTGTCGTCACATTAACGCGCCTTCGCTCACCGCGACAGCGGTATCCGTTCTGGGGATCAGTAAACTTCCGCCCGAAACTTCAGGAGTCGGTATCAATGCCGGTCTTTCCCTATTTGGCGAGGTTCCCGTCAGTCGGGCGGTCGTGTCCCTCCAAATTCTGCCCCGGCCCGTTATGGAGGTAGGGCACGAATTCCGTATGGCCGTCAGGGTAAACCTCCAAACATCCTTTGCCGCCTTTGTCCGCTACAACGTAAGGCAAACCCGCGGAATGCAGTTTTTCCTGAGCGGCTCTGACGGCATTCCTCATCAGACTTTCCATGGAGAGGTTTTCCGATGATTTAACGCTACCGATACGGACCGTATCGTTGGACACAACTCACCTCCATATGAACACACAGCGACACGCACCTGCCCCAGACGCCATGCGTCTGAAGCCGGCGAACCCATCCGAGGCGTTTCGGCCTGCCTGATCGACCTCAGGGAGCGATCAAATCCCCCCCGTACGGGGAACCGTCTCCCGTCCATGATGTCATTTCGGGGAGGGTGCGTCAAGGGGGTACGGGAACCATGCCCGGCGGGGCTTCCCGGACGGGACGGTCCGCCCGTGAAGTCCGTTCCGAAGCCCCGCTTTTCGGGGCCGGAAGCCCCTCCAGGCGGGGGGGGAGGCGGGACCCCTCCGGGATTTCCGGACAAGCCTTCGCGGTGGCATTGGCCGATCGGTGTCCCCCGGCTCCGTGACAGGCGACACCGCCCGCTCCTGTCGCCCCGCCCGTCCGGAGCCGGAGGCGCCCTTTCCTTCAGTCCCAACGACTTAACCTCCGGAGCGCCCGGTGCGCCCAGAGCGCCCGGCGCCGATCGACCGGACGGCCAATGCCGCCTGAGCTTCCGGCCTGCGGCGGATGCCCTTGAAATCCCTTCCCTCGGAAACGGACAAGTGAAGGCGCGCCGCACGGGCGCGAGGGTCATCGCCCGCGGTCATCCGGAAAAAAGGCCCGCAGGCCGGGGGATACGCCCCTCGCCTGCGGGCCTGACAGGCCGCGCCGTCCGGCGGCCCGTCGGGCCGCCGTCCCGGAACGTCACACGGTGATGGGTATGATGTTGGCGGTGATGAAGATGAGGAGCTCCTTTTTGGAGTTGGAAAGCGATCGGTCCTTGAAGAGCCAGCCCAGGATAGGTATGGAGTGGACACCCGGCACCTGGCTGTTGGTGGTGTTCTGCGTGTCCTCGATGATGCCGCCGATGACCACGGTCTCGCCGTTGCGCACCATGAGCCTGGTCTCGGCCTCCTTGGTGTCGATGGTGAGCTCGCCCGTCACCGTCTGGCCGCCCAGGGAATCCTTGGTGAGGCGGATCTCGAGCGTGACTATCTCCCCGTTCTCCTCGATATGGGGGGTGACGCGCAGTTCCATGGCGGCGTCCTTGAACTCGGTTGACGCCGTGGTTCCCGCGGTCGTGCCGCCGGTGGTGTACGGGATCTGGGTTCCCTGCTTGATGTACACCTCCTGATCGTTGGCGGCCATGATCCGGGGGGCGGAGATGGTCCTCACGTCGTTGGTCGTCTCGGCCGCGTTCAGCTCTGCGTTCAAGAACAGCGTGCCCGCGCGGTTGACGAATCCCATGCCCAGGCGGCCCACCCCCGACATGTAGTCCATCGCGCCGTAGACCTCGCCGAACCTGTACTCGCCGTCCCCCGTGAGCGGGCCTCCGGCCAGGGCGGCGGTCCTGTCGTCGTCCCAGGGGCCGGCGCCGCCGCCGATTATCTGATCGGTCGCCACTCCCCAGCGCACCCCGAGCGACTGGATGAAGGTGTAGCTCGCCTCTACTATGCGCGCCTCGATCAGGAGCTGCTTGGTCACCCTGTCGTTGCGCTTGAAGATCTCGGTTATGGCCTCCATGGTCACCAAGTCGTCCTCGACGTAGATGTCGTTCCCGATGACCCGGACCGACCCGCGGATGCTCTTGCCCTTCTCCATCTCGGCGGCCAAAGACGAGACCGAGGAGTACTTGGGCGTGAACATCTTCTTGACCAGGGGCACCCGCGTCGCCGGGTCGCTCAGGTCCGGGGT
>JAISFS010000264.1 GCA_031263485.1 Deltaproteobacteria bacterium
CTGAGGCACGGCCAGAGACCCCGCCAGACCGGCCAGAGACCCCGCCAGACCGGCCAGAGACCCCGCCAGACCGGCCTGAGACTCCCTCCCAGACCAGCCAGAGACTCCCCCAGACCGGCCAGAGACCGGCCTGAGACTCCCCCCCAGACCGGCCAGGACCTCAGGCGGACCGGCCAGAGACTCCTCCAGACCGGCTAGGACCTCAGACGGACCGGGCCGGACCTCTCAGGCGGACCGACCGGAGCCTCCTCCATCCTCGACGAACGCCTGGGGAATGTAACCGGTGAGACCGAGACCGCCTGATCCCAACCGCCACGGTTCACGCCCCATCTTCCGTCAAAGGCACAGGCCGCACCCCCTCTCCGAGAGTGACCGAACTCCTCGGTCCCTTCGAAACGGGTTTTAGTGCCCAAACATTCTAGCAGAATTGCATGACATCACGTTTTGGCATTAAGTTGCACAAAAATCATTGCTGATGCCACATTTTGTGTTGTTAAGGGTCAGAATCAGTCAAGGAGCCATTTCGCCATGCGTTCGATCGAGATTTGAGGCGTTGCCGGCGGACAAGCCTGAGACTTAGAATAGACAGGATTCGAGCGTATGACGCCAGTGGGACCGACAACCTCGCTTGCTAAACCCCAGAAATATCAGGCCGGGATGGAACTTCATCGAAGGGGATGCCAAATCGTTCCCTGCGGCAAATACCCGCGAGATCGGTCCCCTGGGCGGTAGCGTGCCATGCGCACCGTTCTCCGTAGCATGCAACCGATTGGGACATGACGACGAGCGTGATTTTTTTTTCCGGAAGCTTCACGACTGATCGACTGGTACGATCCGAAGGCGTGGTGCCTTTAAACGTTCTCGGAATATTTCATCCGAAGTTCCGCAGTGACCGCGAACATATCAGAAAAGCTCTTGATCCTCCCGGTTACTCTTGGGTTCGGCATTGGGTAAACTCCAGGGATTCCGGCGTCACTCAACATCGCGTGAGATAGATATTGATTGCCTTGAAACCGGCATAATACAATCGTTTTTCGCGGGTTTTGATCGAAAGTGCGCATTGCGGGCTGTTGGCGAACTTGCGTATCCCGAAATGACGGGCGGAGCCTGGGATGAAGCGGCCGATCTGGCTATCCGCGCAGACGGGATAGCTCCCGCTATCTTAGGAGGAGCAGCAAGGAACGCGGCGGAGCCGATTTGTGCCTAGCCGCGCGCACCTTGCCTGGCTTCAGCCTGGAGTTAACGGGCAGGAGTAGCCGACGCATCGCCAGGGCCTGGATTTGCCGGCAATCTCCGGTTGATCCTGAAAACGGCGGCAACGGTTCAAGTTTTCCCTCCGGAATGGCACTTTGCAGGACGGGAAAACCCCGCATATCGGCAAGTCTGCAATACCTTTCCTCGACCGGCGGCAAAGTCTACGGACGGGGCTTGCTGTTTATAAAGCAATGTCAACAACTTAAGGCAGAAATCAACTATTTCTCAGATATCTTCATCAATGATATCAGTTACTTGCCAGACGCCGCTCCTCTTAAGTTGTTGACATTGGTTTATAAAGCGATACCGGCAACGGAAACAATTTCAGCCGAAAATCTCTGACCCATCTGCAAAATTCCGGAGCGCCACGGGACCCATAAGATCCAGAGCGTGTTTCTTGGTACCAATCCGTCCACCCGGTCGATTCCGGTACCGCAAGTCAAATTGTCGGGACAGCGTGCGGAGCCGCCTAAACCGGGACATCCGCAATTCGAGGGGGACATCGTATCATCGGCACCAACGGCGGCTCATGCCTGAAGACGGGGCCGTATGCCCTCGAAACCGAAACGCCCCCAACCTGCATTTTCAAATGATCAGCCAATGGAACTCCGGCATTTTCACTAGAGCCCAACGGCTTCACGTTCAATTGAGTCTTGGCGGCGGAGGCAGGCGAACCTCTTAGGCTCGCCTAGGAGCCTGTTGCATAAACCGCTACAGTATTGGCATGAATCTGGCGGTTGTGCAGGGATTGTCTCTTGCCTACCACATCCGGAGCCACTCCCTTCTTCAAAACCCATTATGCAACAGGCTCCTAGCCGCAGGAAACGCTCAAACATATCGGCATATCTTCGGCAAGACTCCTGGGGGCACTGACGAACCGTCAATACACCGCTCGTTGTGCGACGTCAGCACAGTTCCGCGGCAAACCTGGCGCCTGCCCGGCCTTCGCACTAAAAACCGCTGATTCCAATTCATCGAGCAACCGGCACCTGCCAGCCGAAGGGGGCCAGCGGCCCTTCCCCCGGAGTTGCCGACCCTTCGCTTAACTTGACAGGCAAGGGAGACGGCCTCTTCCGGCCTCTTCCGGCCTCTTCCGGCGGCTGAATGTATCTCTGCCGGAAGATTCGGTGACTTTCGGCGCCAAGCGCTACCCCGTTCTTATGCCGGTAGATTCGCAAGGGACGTTTCGGCAAGTCAAAACCGCTTTCTGGAGGCCGCCCGCATGCCCTTCCGACCGTTTGCCCGTTTGGGCATGCTACCGACCATCGCTGGCCCTCTCAAAGCCGTCCTTGGCTTCTGGACCCTCGACTCTCAAAAGAATTCCGGTCAGCCCGGCAAGCCCGGCAAGCCCGGCAAGGCCGACGAGCCCGGCGATCCTGGCAAGCCGTGCAAGGACCGGGACCGCCTGGGCCGCCCAAATCATGCGCCGCAGGCTCAGCATCCGGCTTTTCCGGGCCCTCCCCGGGGCCTCGCCAGAGGAAACCCGGCCGAGAGGCCTGAAGGGCGTGCTTCAGTCCGGGGAGGAAATCCTGTTCGCGATCCCCGCGAGGGCCTCCAAGGCCTTTCCGTAGTCACCCGTCAGGATGTCGTCGGCAATGACCTCCACGTCCTGCCTCAGCCAGAGCGGGGCCGCGATCTCGGCAAGGCGGCCGAGATCCTCGTCCACCCTAGGGAAGTCGTGGGACTCCAGGGCATCGATGAGCCCCGAGACCAAAGCTTTCAGGCCGACCTTTCCCTCCGCGGACGCCGGAGTCGGCGGGGCCGGTCCCGGGCCAAGGATCCCTGCCTCGGCGTCCGCGTCCGCTTCCGGGGCGGCCCACGAGCCGCCGTCCCGGCGTATCAGCTCTTCGATGTCCCGGACCAGGCTCTCCAGGCGCGCCCTGAACTCCGGGAGCCTGCTCTCCACGAAAACGAGATCCCCGCCGCCGGAAGCCGTCTCCAGATCCGCAGCGAGGGAGGACAGGCTACCCGCGCCTATGTTCGCGCAGGCGCTTTTGAGCGCATGCACGGCGATGGAGAAGCGTTTCGTCCGGTCAGGCTCGTCGGGAGGGGCCTCCAGGAACGGGGCGCTCCCTTCCGCGTCCTTGCGGAAGGTATCCAGAAGTCTGAGATACCTTGAGGCCCCCCCCGCCCGGGCGGCGCCCAGGACGGTGTCCACGCCCTCCAGTTCAGGGAGACGCCCCTCTCCCGAAGCGGACCCGCCGACCCCTGTTCCGGCGCCGGAGCCGACCGCCGTCCCGCCGCCTTCGGTCCCGCCGCCGGTCCTCTCCTGCGCCCCGTCCCTGCCGACGCCGGTTCCGGACATGGCCCCGTCCCCTCCGGATCCGGCACCGGGCCCGTCGCCTCCGGATACGTCCGACGCGCCGCCATCCGCATGACCGTGATGCGGATCCCGGCGCTTCTCCGGAGGGATCCAGCGGGCAAGGAGGCGGTCAAGCCTTCCCGGGTCGATGGGTTTGGAGAGGAAGTCGTTGAAGCCGACGTCCAGGTACATCTCCCGCATGCCTGCCACGGCGTTGGCCGTGAGCGCCACCACCGGAAGCGTCCCGCAGCCCTCGATGGCCCGTATGGCCTTCAGGGCCTCTATGCCGTCCATCTCGGGCATCATGTGGTCCATAAGCACCAGATCGAAGGCGTTCTCGCGGACGAGCCCCACCGACTCCAGGCCCCCGGAGGCGAAACTGAGGCGCATGCCGTAGGGGGCCAGAAGCCCTTCCGCCACCATGAGGTTCGAGGCGTAGTCGTCCACGACCAGCACCTCGGCCGCAGGCGCCGTGAAGCTCGCGCGGCTCTGCTCCAGCGCTTCCCCCTGCTCCTCGGCCAGATGCCCCATGGGGGTCCAGTCGGCGACCTTCTGGATTAGGCTGGCCTTGAAGCGGGAGCCTTTCCCGTACTCGCTCTCGGCCTCGATGTCGCCGCCCATAGCCCGGCACAGGTTCCGGGCGATGGCGAGCCCCAGGCCGGTGCCCTCCACGCCGCTGTTGCGCCGCTCGTCCAGGCGCGTGAACTCCCCGAAGAGCTTTTGGAAATCCTCCGTGCGGATGCCTATGCCCGTGTCCTCCACCTCGAAGACGAGACGCGCCTTGGTTTCGGAGACCCTTTCCGAGCGGACCGTGAGCCGTATCCGTCCGCGTTCCGTGTACTTGACCGCGTTGGAAAGGAGATTCAGGAGTATCTGGCGGATGCGGCCGGAGTCGCCCGTCATCGCAGACGGGATCTCCGGCGACACGTCCGTCGCGAGCCTGACCGGCCGCTCGCCCATGCGGACGCGGATGAGCGTTATCGCGTCGTTCAGGAGGCTCGCCGCCCGGTAGCGGGAAGGAACCAGCTGCAGGGTCCCGGACTCTATCTTCGAGAAGTCGAGGATGTCGTTTATGATGGTCAGCAGGCTCGCCCCGGCGCTCCGGATGCCCAGGATGTACTCCAGCGCCTTGGGTTTCCCGTACTCGCGCTGGGCGAGCTCGGAAAAGCCGATGATGGCGTTCATGGGGGTGCGGATCTCGTGGCTGGTGCGGGCCAGGAAGTCGCTCTTGGCGCGGCTCGCGCGTTCGGAGATCGCTATCTGCCGCGAGAGCTCGAGGGTGCGCGCGCGGACCGCCTCTTCCAGGACGTGCCCGGCCCTCCGCGAGCGCAGGAACATCACGGTCAGGAGCATGATGACCACGGCCAGGAGCCCCAGGCCGGTGGCCATGAACGGCATGCGCGCCCGGGCCAGCGCCCCGCGGTAGTCGAAGACCCGCGTGCGCCAGCGGGAGGCGATCTCTTCCGTCTCGACCAGGCGCTGGGCCTTGGAAAGGATGCTCCTCAGTTCCGGCACGTGGCGGGATATCCCGAACGAGGACTCGTACTGGCGGTCCAGCGAGATGTTCACCTTGAAGTAGGGCCGCTCCTGGTAGTTGGTCAGGGCCAGGAGCTCGTTGTGGGTGCCCATCACCAGATCTATCTCGCCGCGCTCCAGCCCGGCGAAGGGGGCGATGTTGTCCGTGTAGGTGACCGTGCGCCGGTGCCCCGGGAACCATCTCCAGAACAGCTCCGCGTAGGCCGAGCCCTCGGTGAGGCCGATGCGCAGGTCCCTCACGTTGATGAGGCTCACGTCGGGATACCCGGACAGCGACAGGAAGGCGTAGCGGTCGTACATGTACGGGCTCTCGGGCCACAGGAAGAGCCTCTCCCGCTCCGGCGTCCGGACGAGCTCGCTCACGACGGAAATCTCCCCGGACTCCAGCATATTGAGAATCCGGGGCCAGGGCTCGGGGTGGTCGAAGGCGTTCTCGATGTCCAGCCCGGTAAGATCGCGGATCTCGCTCAGGATATCCACCGCCACCCCCTGGAACTCCCGCTCGCGCTCGTTGTAGAAGCTCATGGGATAGTTGTCGTACTCCAGCCCGACCAGAATCGGCCTGCCGCCCCTGTCCCTGCTCCGCATCCTCACCCACTCGAGCTCGGAGCGGGTGAGCGACTGCAGGAAGCGGGTGCGGATGTACTCGCGGTAGCCGCGCCGGTAGATCTCCTGGAAGACCGCCCGGCCTTCCGCGTCCAGGTACTTCTGCACGACCGAGATGAAGGCGGCGAGCTCGGGCTTGCGGGCGGCAAGGGATACCTCGCTCGTGACCATCGGCAGGATGTTGTCCGTCACGACCTCCCCGAAGGGGTCGAAGGAGGCCTGGAGAGGCGCCTCGGCCACGTAGGCGTCCACCTTTCCGGAGGCCAGGGCCCTCCAGGCCTCGCCCATGTCGTTCATGCTGTGGGCCACGTAGGGCTTCTCCAGCGAGGCCCTAGCCATCCTGAAGTTAACCGACCCCAGGAGGAACCCGTAGCGGACGGGGCGCGTGGCGAGGATCTCGGAGAATGGCCTGGCGCCGGGCATCCGCATGTACTGGACGGAGCGCTCCCCTATCGGCGAGGTCATATGGAAGACCCCGCGCCGTTCGGGCGTCGGGTTCATCTCGGCGGTGAAGTCCACCGTCCCGTCCTCCAGCCCGGTCACGATCCCGCGCCAGGGCACGATGGCGGGCTCGACCTCCACCCCGAAGAAGTCCGTGAGCCAGGAGGCGATGAGGACCCCCGCGCCGCCCAGCTTGCCGTCCACGGTCCGGAACAGTTCCGAGCTCCGCTCGTTCGCGAAGACGAGCGTCCTCCCTTCCGCCCTGACCCTTTCTATGGCGTCCATTTCCTCCCGGGTGACGCCCGGCACCTCCAGGTACCCAGGACTCCCTTCGAAAGGCTTCACGGAGCCGCCTTGCGCCGATCCATCCCCGGAAGCGTCCGGCGGCACCTGGGCCAGGGCAGGAGGCGGGCCCGCCGACAGCGCCAGCGACAGGGCGGCTGCGGCGAAGAGGGCGCGTAGGCCCGATATGGGCAGCGAAGGCGGCATGATCGGTCGGAACGCACTCCGAATCCGCAGGCCGGAAGCCCCGGACCGCCCGGAACAAATGGCGGGACGCGGACAGGAAAGGAGAGTGTGGCCTGGTCGGCGCGAAAACTTTTCGTCGCCGCGCAAGAGAAGCTCCCGGCCCGGCCTGAGAGGCCGGGTCATTTCCCGGCCCAAGACCGGCCGGAATGCCGGGGATGCCAAGAGTCGAAGCGCCGTGACCGCCAGGGCGACCGGGGCGGTCCGCGTGGCCGCGGAGGCCGAAACGCCGGGGTGGCCATGGAAGCGGAAGGCCGGCATGGCCAGTGAGGGCTGATTGCCAGGGCGGCCGACATGGCCGGGAAGGCCTACGGCATTATGGGGCCTGCCGAATGCGTGGACGGAAGGCACACTCCGGATCCGGCGGAAGGCCTTCGCGGGAGGGCCGTCCGTGGGTCCTGAGGCTATGTCGGCCTGACAGGCGGAGCGAGTGACCGGGCGGATCTCTCCAAACCGCTGTTTGCCTGAATTTGCGATAGACTGGGAAGCGTTGTCTCAGGTTCGGCAGGATCTGTTGCGAGGACTGTTCTGGGACGCGGAATTAGGCGTCTGGCCTATGGCCGGAGGGCACGGGCGCATCGGCACCCATCGGAAACCGAAGGCCGCTTGCCGCAGCCCTCACAAAGGCAACGGCAGGGCCGATAGTCAACCATCAGTTTAACACTATATTTTCAGATTCCGTTAAAGTCAAGCCGACCGCCTTTTCCGCCTTTTCCCACGCCCCGCTTCAGATCCGCCCGACCCGGGCCCGCCGGACGGAGTCGCGGAATCTGCGGCCGAATTGCGACCGGTTTCCCTTAAACCCCATCCCTGAGACTTCACCTGCGGTAAGGTGCCGGCATCCAGGCCTGCCCAGCCACCCACAGCGTTTCGCCAAACATTTTATTGTACATATCTTTCTTAAATAACCCATCATGCTGTGTTAAATTTTAAGGTTGTCGCGCGGCGGGCATCGACGACCGAACGAACGTGTCAGGCGAACGGACAACCGGCATCCGCCGCGGACATCGTGGACGGCCATCGGGAAACCGTTTCGCCGACGTTCATAGGATTCCTGTCGCCTCGGAAATCCGGGCACTGTTTGCCGCAGGCCTGACCGAGCTTCCTTAAGGCCTTCCAATCAATTCGGCACACTCTATATCGATATGTAATATATCGATAATTCTGGGCCGAAACCGCCTCGGTTTCCGGCTACCTGGCTATATACATGACGTGGGTCGGCGGGCTCTCGTCCTCCCCCCTATAAACATGACGTGGGCTGGATTTTGAGCTCTAATCCAAAGTGCCTAAATGAGAAAGTTAACGGAGATAT
>JAISFS010000273.1 GCA_031263485.1 Deltaproteobacteria bacterium
AGGTTGGGAAGGTTACGGATAAGATTAACTACATGCTAAAAAGCATGACTAGTGCATTCTGGGCTCACACCGCATCAAAAATAGAATACATAGAAGAATTGTTAAAATCATCTAGATGATAGAGGGGGGATGAAAATTTTTTTAAAGATCATTGTAGTGTTAAGTTGATGGCGTTATCGGCTAACCTGTGTCCATAGACTTCTCACAAAACATTTCTTGGGCATCACGGCTTTGGGCCCCCTTCATATTTTGATGCTCGGTCAGGTTTCATGCGCCGGGATGTCTATAACCAACATGAGCGTTTCAGGCGACCATGCGCTCCGATGAACTGGCTCCGAGGTTGCCATTCGCCCCGACTAGGAGCCTGTTGCATAAATCGCAACAGCATCGGCATGAATCTGCTGGTTGTGGAGGGATTGATTCCTGTCTACCACATCCGGCACCACTCTCTTCTTCAAAACCCTTTATGCAACAGGCTCCTAGCCGACACCGAGGCGGCCCTGCGCCCCGATGAGCGGGCTTCCCGGCAAAATGATCGTTGACGCCTGGACTTCTTGACAACCTTGCGCCCTGACTTCCGGATTCCATGTCTTCGCCCTGACTCTTCAGCGGTCTTTGTCTCTCTGACAATGCCAGGTGCCTTGTCGGCTTCGGACTCCACGGCAGCTCAGGTCACCTTAAAGGCCCGGTGGCACCGGATGCCTTGGATGTGGCTCTTGATGAGAAGTTTCATGTTATCATGTCCTATGGGGAGTCCTGGCACCATGACAGCCCAGTGCGCTGATCCGTTGGGGTACGCCCCGATGTCCATACCGGTACCCTTCCAGTTATGACGCAACTTGAAAGGCAGCGCGGCAGCCGGTTTCAGTGACAAGGCGGCCCATGTCCGCAAGACTTTAGCCATGGCCCCCCGCATGAAGGTCCGGGGGACAGTCCTACACCGGAAGCAAGCAGGCGCCTGTGAAGACTGCGGAAAGGACAAGTTATGTACGAACAACTCTCCGAGCTACTCAAAGTCTACACGTGGGCAGTCGGCATAATCGTAGGCATTATCACGGTGGTTTTCGCGGTTCTCTTCAATAGTTTGTCCAAAGGCATGGAAAGATTGTCCAATGCCATGGAAAATGGGTTTGCCAAGGTGGAAACCCGGTTTAACGGGATGGAAACCCGGTTTAACGGGGTGGAAGCCAGGATTGCCGGGCTGGAATCCAGGATTTCCGGAGTGGAATCCAAAATCACGGATTTGCGTGTGGATTTCGCAAGATTCTAAGTTGCCGGTTACGGAAAACCCTTCGTAGTCGCCGACTTGCCGCGTCCCCTGCCCGCAGATGTTCCCGCCGCCGGAGGGCTTGCCGGCCATGGTTCTCAGGATACCGCTGACAGGGCGGAATCCCACTCCGAGTAACACTGAGCCGCCGGGGCAGGCATCCGACAGTGGTCTTCCCTCATCGCCTTGGCCGAGACGCGCCGCCCGCCGCCGTCTGTTCCGTCTCACGGGAGGAGTCTCGGGACTCGGTCGATGTGCTTCCATTAAAAACGTTTCTTGGTCGTCACGGCCTTGGGCAACCTTCATATTGTGATGCCCCTAAGGTTTTATTCGCCGGGGTGTCGATAATCAACATGGACGTGCGAAGCGGAAAAACATAGCTCCTTCAGAAATTTAATTATCTATATCAACAGTTTACAAACGCCACTCCCCTTAAGCTGTTGACGCCGGTCACAAACCGGAACCGGATCCGCGGAAGGCCTTACCCCTCAGACGAGAACCCCCGCCCCATGAATTCCCGCGTGCGGGCAATCCTGGCTGCCCTGGTCCGATGTAGACGTGCCGGAGCCCATTCTCAGCGAGGATTTCGAAACAACCGAACAACCGTTGTTCGCCCAATACGACCGCATCGTTGGCGCACAAGCCGCAGAAGCCATCCCCGTTGCCTTCGGGCCCTGCGGGAAAGCCTGCGGCCGTTTGTCCCTCCCGTCGCCGCCAGGCTGACGGACAGCCTCGACCCGACCGGCGCGAAGCTCAATGGGATGAGGAACTCTCTCTGGCTGTGTCCGAGCGGAGTTCCGCGCCCGTCAACAGATATCCGGCGACCTGCAGCTGGACAATGCGGTCGATGACCCGACCTGTGCCGAGACCGCCCCGGCAGACTTAAGTCCTCGGAGACGAGCCATAATGGTACCGCCAGGGAGGAGGTGGCCTCCAAGAGGTACCGGAGGACCAAGACGCCATTGCCGTCTGGAACAGCCTGGAGGCCCGCCCGCGATCTCTTCCCCGCGTCCGCGATGTCCGCAGACGGCACAAGAGGGAAGCCTCTGACTCCCTCCGCCGGGAACTGCGGCGCATGCGGAGCCCGCCCCGGGCACCGCCCCGCCTCGCGGATTGCCCTTGCGACTGCCTTGTTCAGGGCGGCCAAAAGGGCCGACTGCCAGACAAGCCCGATGCCCTTCCGGGGGCAGCCGTTGCGGAAGCGGGAGTCCCGAACGCTCCGGAGGCCCGCCCCGCACAACGGGACGAGCCTCCGTGTTCCTGTCATCGGTCTTCGCATCGGTCGCTCAGGCCGCGACCGTTCCTGCGGCGGTGAGCCGTCCGCGCGGCCAGCAAGGGCTTTCCGGTCCGCCGAAGCCCTCCCGGGGCCCTAGAACTTGCCCAGGCCCTGCCTGATTATCACGGGATCGTCGTCCACGAGCGAGAGCACCGTGGAGAAGGCGCCCGGAACGGGGCCCCCGTCCACCACGGCGTCCAGCAGCCCCTTGAAGGCGGCCTCGATCTCGCCGGGGTCGATCGCGACCGGCTGCTGAACCTCGCCGTCGGCATCGGCATCGGCGCCCTCAGGAAGCGGCAGGGTGGCGGAGGTGTTGATGATGGGGCTTTCCAGCGTCTCGACTATGCGGAGGGGGATGTTGTGGCCGGGCACCCGGATCCCGCACTCGGAGCGTCGGGAGAGCATTATCTGAGGCACGAGCTTCGTGCCGGGAAGCACGACCGTGAAGGGTCCCGGCAGGATGCGGCGCATGGTCCGGTAGGCGTAGTCCGAGACGCGGGCGTACCTGGAGATGTCCTTCAGATCCGAGCAGATGAGGCTGAAGGGCCGCTTCGCGCTCCTGCGCTTGAGCCGGTAGAGCCGCTCGATGGACTTGCGCTTCCTCAAGTCGCAGCCGATGCCGTACTGGGTGTCCGTGGGGTAGGCGATGAGCCCGCCGTCGCGCAGGATCCTGGCCACCTTGTCAAGCTGGCGGCCCTGGGGAAAGTCGGGGTTGATGCTGATAATCATGGAGACGGGCGGCTTATGCCACCTCCTCCTCTTCCGCGACTATCCTGTTGCGTCCGGAGGTCTTCGCGCGGTACAGCGCCTGGTCCGCCCTGTCCAGAAACGCCTCGATGGGCTCGCCGGGCCGCCAGCGCGAGACGCCGCCGCTGATCGTGACCGGGATGGCGTTCCCGCGGATCTGGATGGCCGTGCCCTCCACGGCCCTGCGCACGCTGTCGCCCAGCTCGCGGGCGCTGTCCAGGTCAAGCCCCGGGCACATGACCACGAACTCCTCGCCCCCGTAACGGCAGGCCAGGTGCCCGCCGGCCGCGGCGTGGTTCTGGAGGATCTTGGCGCAGACCAGAAGCACCCGGTCGCCGATGTTGTGGCCGTAGGTGTCGTTTATGTTCTTGAAGCGGTCCAGGTCGAACAGGACCAGGCTCAGGACCAACTGCTCCCCCCCCTCCGCCGTCAGGTTCGAGAACTGGAGGGTCATGTACCTGCGGTTGAAGAGCTGGGTGAGCTCGTCCACGGACGCGAGGCGGGTCTGGTCGCGGAGCTCGCGGGTGAGCGCGGCTATCACGCGGCTGGTGCTGTCGATGTGGTCGGCAAGATCGGACTGGTCGTTCAGCGCCGACTTGGTCTCCTTCAGGAGGCTCTCCATCATGTCCCTGACGCGGCCGTTGGCGAGCGCCGGGTCCTGCATCTGGGTGGCGGAGTCGGAGAGGATCTGACGGAAGTGCCCGGTGGAGTCCAGGGTCTTCTCGAGGTTCGACCCGAGGTCCTGGCTGATGCTCCCCATCTTCTCGCTCATCATGGTGAGCTTCCTGGCCCTGTCGCCCAGGAAGTCGTAAAACTCGTGATACAGCCTCTCGGAGAGCTCGGGGCTCAGGATCGTCTTGTTGCGCAGGATCTCGTCCAGGCGCTCCTTGAGCCTGTCGCCTCCCCCCTCGAAGTAGTCGTAGAACAGGCGGTAGTTGTACGGGGTGAGCGGGATGCGGCGCTTGGCCATGAACGGCAGGAGCCGCTTGGCCGTCATGTACGTCGCCTCCATGAGCCTCTCGAAGTCGACCTGGCTTTCGGATTGATTGGCCTGCTGGCCTGGGGGATTTGGCGGGGGCACTGTCTAGACTTCAAACCTTCGGCCCGGGGAGCAGGGCCCGTACTGGCTGGACGACCGGCGGGACGCCCGAAACGCGGCAGGGGAGCCCTGTCGGGCCGACCCGAAGGGCCGGGCGGGGGAACCCTCAACAACGCGCTGGATAGCCTATCTTAGCCGCGGGCCCGACAAAAGTCTAGAGCCTTTTTAGTCCTTTTCTGGAGCCCGGGCGCACTCCCTGGAGCGTTCCCGCCCAGATCGCAGGGGAGGCGCCGGCCAAGGCACCGAGGCACTCCGCAGGTGGCGGACGATCCGAAGGACGGGAGTCCCGGGGCGAGGCCGGAGTGAAGTCCGGCCTGTCAGATCCCCCTGACTCGAGGGGCGGCCAGTGCGACCGTTATGGAGCGTGGCGGGAAAGTGTGGCGGGCGCCCGGCTTAGGAGCGAGCTTACGTCCATACGTTTTAGCTTGACGGGCGTGAAGGTCTGGGGGGCTTGAAGGGCGTGAAGGTCTGGGGGGCTTGAAGGGC
>JAISFS010000276.1 GCA_031263485.1 Deltaproteobacteria bacterium
GGCCCCCCCCCGTTTCCTGCTGACCTGGCCCTCCCCCTTTCCTGCTGTCCGGGCCTTCCCTCCGGGCACTGGCCGGACATGTGATGAGATACTCTTCGTGTAGCGACAATTCCGTCAAGAAATCAGGGTAAGCCCTCCACAGGACAGAGTGAACACCGTGAACGGGGCCTTCAACATCATGGCCAAGGGCCTGGAGGGACTGGGAAAGGACCCGGACCGGCTCTATGACAAAGTAGTCCGGAAAGCTTCGGCTGACCGGATAGAGGCGTGTAGTGAGCCAGTTATCGTCAGCATAGGGTTACAGTAGCAGACCTGGTTACAGTCGTAACCATGAAGTGGCGTCTTTTAAGACTGTGAAATTAAAGACTATAGTCCATGGAACTATGTTTGGAGATCCGATCTCCCTTAACGTGAGACGCGAGTTGGCATCGACCGTCATCCTGAAGCTCGAAAGGATCCCGCCTGGATCGGATCACAGATACACGATGGCTATCCAAAAAATCGGGGCCATTTCTGACATGGAACGGAAACTCGGACAGATTGACAAGGACAAATTCTGGGACTTTATCGGACAGTTAGGGGCTATGGGGATGCAGTCCAATCTGGACGCATCGACCAGCTTCTCCTACAGGGGGCTCCAGGCAGCCGACTTCTTCTCCAACGAGCTCGTCTCGCCGGATACCGGGAAGGAATTCTCCTACCTCTACGCTCAACGCTCGATCCTTAAGGGCGACTCCATCGTGCTCCTTTCAGGTATGTTCCTCTACCCGCTGGACGAAGCTACGTACAGCGATTACACCTCCAGAATCAACCCCGCATTCATCACTTTCTTCAAACCTTTTTCGATTCCATCGTATTCAGATGACGATCTCCATGATCCGGCCACCGTTCCCATACGCAGCCCCGCGACAACGGGTCGTGAGGAGCCGGTGTCCGTTCCCCGCTTCTGCCGCCAGATTCTTCTGAAGATACGCAAACGCCATTTCAAATATCTCGTGCTCCCAGGCAAGTCCGGTATGATCGTCAGAGATCCCGACGATTTACTCTTGACATGCCTGTCACACGAGCGTTCCGTCCTTTCGCCACTCATACCTTTCCCTTTCTTTCACCTTTTTAGGCTTTTCCTTCTCTTTCCACTCTTTATCATCCTTCCAAGGAGCGAGCAGTCCCATACCCCTTCGACGGCCATGGCACTGGTCAACCAACGGGGAAGGCGATTAGCAATTCATACTATAATTTAATTTAGGTATTTTTGCTACGTCAATCGTTCCTGACACGGTATCATCTTCCCGTCGGATGTTGACTCCCGCCTTGATCGATTTTCCTCACTGCCGCGAACGCGCTTCGCGCCGTTCAGTGCCGAAAGTGTCAGGCTGAAGCGACCCTCCTCTTTTACGGATGCTCCCGTCCGGCATTTGACATGCGTTACCGTAGGTCAGGCGAAAATCCCCTCCCAGCCACCTTCGTCATGTACTTCGATGACATATGATGCTAAGGATGATTGACATATGTTAAGGAAAACATACGATACATGCTTTAGATTCATTTCTTGCAGGAGAGGGAATTCACCCTATTCGCGATGCTGCCTACGGGCCGGACCCGATTGCGTTTGCCGTCCCGGTGCTTCGGACGGCCTGTCCTGCGCGAACGTTATCCAGGGCAAGAGCAAAGCCGGACACCCGGCGCAGAAGCGTCGATCGCTCGTCGACCACCCTAGGGAGACTTCAATGTTCTGTCGCCAATGCGAATGGACCCAGAACGGGACCGCCTGCACGCAGCAGGGGACATGCGGCAAGACGCCGGAGACGGCCGAGGCTGCCGACCGGCTCCTCTACGTCCTCAAGGGGCTGGCCTGGACCGCCGCCAACGGACGGAAGAAGGGCAAGTCCGTTTCCGAAGCGGATCGGCTCATCATGCGCGGGCTTTATGCCACCATGACCAACGTCGACTTCGATCCCGCTAGTCTGGCGGCTTTGACAGAAGAGGCAGTCGCCGCGCGCGAGTCCATAGGCGTCCCGAGCGAGGCCCCGCCGGCCGCCCGCTACAATCCGCCGGGAGGCACGGCAAACGACGAAGGACCGAGGCCTGAGGGCGTGTCCGCGGAAGGCGAGGATCCACTGGCGGCCTCCCTGCGCGAGACGGCTATCCTGGGCCTCAAGGGCATGGCGGCCTACCTCTCTCACGCTGAGGCGTTGGGTAAACACGACGACCTCTTCTCCCGCTTCGCGGAAGAGCTCCTGATCCGGACCCTGGAGCCAACGCCGACCGTGGAGGACTGGCTTGCGCTCACGCTCAGGACTGGGGAAAAAAGCCTCGGCGTCATGGAGATGCTGGACAAGGGGCATGCCGATCTCTTCGGTGTCCCCGTGCCCTCCCCGGTACCGCTGGGTCACGCGGCCGGCCCTGCCGTGGCCTTGAGCGGTCACGACTTGAAGGAGCTCTCCGTTCTCCTGGACCAGGCCTCTGAACGCGGGGTAAACGTCTACACCCACTGCGAGGCCCTGCCTGCCCACGGCTACCCCGGCCTCAGGCGCCCGGCGCTTGCCGGCCATTGGGGCACGGGCTGGCAGAACCAGGCGCGGGATCTGTCGGAATTTCCCGGACCAGCGGTCTTTACCAGCAACTGCATCCAGAAGCCCCGCGACCCGGAAAACGCCTTCACCGTCGGCCCCGTCGCCTGGCCCGGCTGTGTCAGGCTCGGACGCCTTCACGACGGCCACACGGACTACGGCCCGGTCCTCGACAGGGCCCTGGCCATGGGCGGGTTCGCGGCAGATCTGAAGGGCCCTGCGGTTCAGACGGGCTTCAACTGGCGGAACGTCCTGGCCCAGGCCGATGGAATACTTGGGCTCATCAAGAGGGGACGAATCAGACGATTCATCCTGATCGGCGGCTGCGACGGCGCCAGGGCCTCGCGGTCCTACTTCAGGCGACTGGCCGAGCTTGCCCCGGCGGAAGCCGTTATCCTCACCCTGGGCTGCGGCAAGTTCAGGATCTTCGATCTCCCCCTGGACGACATCGAGGGGGTGCCGCGTCTAATCGATCTCGGCCAGTGCAACGACGCCTTCTCGGCCGTCAAGATCGCCTCAGCCCTGGCCGAAGCCCTGAACACGCCTCTGGACATGCTGCCCTTGAGTCTGGCGGTGTCCTGGCACGAGCAGAAGGCCGTGTCCGTGCTCCTGAGCCTCCTGAATCTGGGCGTCAAGAACATAAGGCTCGGCCCGACGCTTCCCGCATTCGTACATCCCGATCTCATGGCGGTCCTCTCCCAACGCTATGGCCTCAAGCCGACCGCCAGCCCCGAGGATGACATCCGAGCCATGATGGCCGGAAGCTGACGGTCATACCTTTCTCCATACGCTAGGTTGGCCCGGGCATGGGGACGGCTTATGCCCGGACTTTGTGAAGCGACCGATGCCCGGGACTCAGCCCAGAACCATTTGAGGGAGGCTATCTGCCGGTCGCCTTCACCCCACTCGCGAAGATCGATGCAACGGCGGTGTCTCTCCAGTCGGGGACGGCATCGAGTGCATATCCGCCAATATTTTACTTGCAGGCTATCTATCCCTACGTTGCTGAGGCAGGCGACACTGAAACGCCACAATCCCGATCCTCGAAAGACACAACTTACACCGAGGTATGAGTTTTCAAAAATCTTCTCTGCCTACACCCTATCATACCTTGCAACATATTTTTCCTCCCCCATCTTATGCGAAGTCGTGCCATTTTAATTTGTAATCATTATGATACAGTTTTTCAACGGATTATTTAATACTTCCGCATAATATATTCTTGAATAATTGAATTACTCACTTGACATCATTCAACAGTTGAAATTAAAGTAAAGATCTATTGATTTTATATTCTTTGCCGTTCTCATCCCGGATAATCACAAAATCATTGTTTGCTTCCATAAATATTTTACCAGGCAATTGTGAAATGTGTGCCCCCATCAATTCAATCGGAGGTTTAATATACTTTAGGATGAAATATCCCATTTCTTTTCCTGCATGCATAATCAACTCTTTCCAAGCATCTGGACCGGTTGCGAATCTCCCTCCATGGTTGATATACTGTAATTTTAGCTTTTCAAACACATCGGATGGTGTTGAATCAAAAACGATTAAAGTAGGGGTGAACCCTGCACGTTCTGCCTCAACGGGAAAACTCATCTCCTCTTTAAAACGCCCCTGTCCGCTTGCGGCATTCGTTACACGTAACTTAATCTCATAAACTTCTGCCGATTCTTCAATCCTACAATCTATCTGCCTCCCATAAGATGTTTGGATACCGTCATCATTAATTCGCTTTATAGGCGAATGCTTCGGTGAAACTGAAATTCCACCTAAACAACTAGTGCTCAAATGCATAAGTTCTTGATAGTATTCCGAAGCTGGCTACCCTTTACTTCCCTCTTTCTCCAGGTAAATGGCTTCGGGGTTTCGTTGAACACCTCGAAGAACTCGCTTAT
>JAISFS010000289.1 GCA_031263485.1 Deltaproteobacteria bacterium
GGTAGACAAAACGTACCAATTATAGGGGCATGATTTCCTGGTCGGCCTGATTGGACCTCCGTTGCCCCATCCAGCACTTAATCATGAATCCCTTGCCGACTTATTACGGTGGCGTCATAGATATGTTCCGTCCTGTCTGAATAGACAAAATTCTCTAGTACGATTTCCCGAAAATATTCGTTGTTAAGCGGCAGTCTTTTCTGATCCTTGTCCATTTCGTAAAGCTACATCATCTTGAGTGAAGGCAGGTCACGAGCAATATGTGACGCTGGGCATGAGATACAGATACAGATTTGTCAATATTTGCCGGGTGAAGCCATTATGTTAGAAAATGAATTCGCGCAACTGACATCCTGACATAAACGGCAAATCGCATCTGGATTCCCCCAACTGCCAGTTCCTTGGGGCGATGAAGGTGGCGTTTCGAGGAAGAAAATCCTGCGTCCAGGTTCTCGCTCCCTTGCGTTGAGGTGTTTTCAGGTCTGGTTGCCGGGACGATTTCGTCTTTCCGTCTCATGCGGTTGTCGGCCTCTTCAGCCCGTCATATTCAACCTTGTTTCTTCGGAACCGTTTCATGTTCAGAGTTCAGACCCTCGTTTTCCCGAAACGCTACATGAGCTGGAGCTTGATTTTCCAGGCGGCGAGCAGGATGAACATAGAAAGCGTGAAGGAGGTCACCATGCCCTTGAACAACGGGGCCGTGATACGCTTGATGACCTCCGATCCCGTGCCTTCGCTCCAGAGCACCGGGGGGATATGAGGCTACGACTATGGTGCCTACGGTCAGGCTTTGGGACGCATCTCAGGACCGCGTTGGCGTAGATCGCCTCGCCTTTGAGTTGCGGGGTGATCGCGGACGGGTCCCTGAAGTCGGGCCGCTCGTTTACGGCCTCCCGCAGGTAGATGAGCATGATGACCCCGAACTCAGCAGCCAGCCCAGCCAGTGCGATGAAGCACACGCCGGAGGCGACCGAGAGCGACCAGCCCCAGGTACATGAACCACACCCCCACACCGCGAGTGAGAAAGGGAGCGAGTACATGATGAGGAGCGTCTCAGTCCAGGCCTTGAACTCGCTGTAATGTACCAGCCTGCCCTGTTCATCCAGGTAGGCCCCCGTCCTCACCGGCCCAGGAGTGGTCCGGGCCACTCGGGGGGGGCTAAGCGCCCCCGGACACGTGGTGCCCTCTAGCTTCAGGCCTCGGCGGAGCGGAGGCGAGCCTGGATGCGGCCTCAGATGCTGACGTGCTAGTGGAGTTGGCGTCGCCAACGCGGATGTGGACAGAATCTTTCGTCTGGGAAGGGTGATCGGCGGTAACATTGATGATACCGCAGGTGGCACCGGGATTGAACGGATCGGCCTTCTAGGTTGAGAATGCTTCCCTTTTTAATGTCAGGCACCATTTCTTGTATGGCAACATAATCATTTTACATTAAATTGTATGTTATGCTGTATTTGCATAGATTAAGAATGTTAAATTCTTTTCAATGTCAACAACATTAAGAGGATGTTTTTTGATGACGCCACTGTAATCAGTAGATGCTGGATTCGGGATGAAGAGATAGAATGGATTGGTAGAGGTTGTTGCAGGGCTATCGAGCAGGCACCTCTATATATAGTGTGTATTTTGGCAAGCTATCTCCATATCGGGAGCCAATAAGCAGGGGCTGTTATCTGCTCCGGGTAGCAGTTCCGACACATTTCGGTTCCATCATTTTTTCGACCTTGATAATATATATTTTTTTATTGACGAACCCCTGTTATACTGATTTAAGATGTTAACTTTTGAACGCTTTCCTGCAAACGATTAGAAAGCCACAAGAAAATAGATTCAGGAGGGCAAGAAGAGTTGCTTGATTTTCCAATTCTACTCTTTTATAATAATTTATAATAGTTACTAGCTAGGAGCCTGTTGCATAAAGGCCTTTGATGATAAGTGTGAGAGCAAATATGGTAGACAAAAAAAATGTTTACACGTCTATTAGGTTAATCTCTATGCTTTAGCTCTTTAATCAACAGGCTCCTAGGATGCATTATGATCACGGAAAGAGATAGCTCAAAGGCACATCTAGAATTTTCGCAAGTCTATTAAGCGATATTTGTTTTTCGGATTTTCCGCTATACGTTTTTTTTCCCTAACCCTGAACCGTTGAAAGGGCAAAGTTTAGGATTTTAACCAGATTGCCAGAATTGATATGGCAGCCTTGACTTGTGGTTCTAGATTCTTTATTATTTCACTAGAACCTACCGGTAAGTACATCTTCTTGGCATTGATCTGTGAGCAAAACTATATGAGGTCTAATGGCATGAGTGACACTAGCGATGTCAATATCGTTTTTTTAATAAAATCATCTTGTGCGAGGATATTGGATTTAACTAGCAAATATGGCAATTCGATTGTGGATTTACATTCAAACGTTGACTTTCAAGAAATGGCATCAATGAGAATATTTTGGATCGGATCTTATATTAATGAGCTTTCTACTGCTTTTAAAAAGCAGCATTCTTCTATCCGTTGGGATAATATAATTGATATCGCATATGTCATTGGACATTCTTATAGTTCTTTGTCCAGAGATTACTTATGGCATATAATAGTAAATGATATTCCCCGGTTAAGCGATTTTTGTGAAATGTTCATATCGCAGCACGATGAACCTGAACTTTTGGAATCCATTCTTCAGCGTTCTAACCCTTCGGTGATTCCGTGAGTCCTGTTCCTTCCAGATATGAAAGGTCCATAGGCTGTCAGCATGCTGGGCCTTCTTGTGTCCTTGTGTTCTTGTGTTCTTGTGTAAATTTAAGGTTCGATAAATATCGCTCCATGGCAAAATTGGGCGTCTTTATTTTTAGGTTCACTTCGAGCAACTTTGTTTGATTACCTTAGTGATTAATTGTCTTGGTTGGATTGAATTTGATGGAGGGGTTAAGTTGTATATAATGCTATAAAATTATAAGGCATATCATTTGATGATAATTAAAAGCCTGGAAGCTTGTGACATTTGAATTTATGCAAATATATTTGAAGCCGTGTAACAGATTTAAAGATATGGATTACAAGGGTTTAGTGCTGATTGTTATGATAGATATGAGAATAACCACAAAACGTGTTGATATAATCAAATTCCGTGGAGGGTTTTCACTAAATTATTGTGAATATAATGAATGAACCAGGGGATATCGAAAATATTTCTTACATCATAGACCTTTGTGAAATGATCGAAAAGGCTCCAGTTCGATTTGGTCAATCGATCTGCGATTTTAAGTCAGATGACTACTATAAATTTGCAATAGCATTCGCAATTTATTTGGTATGCCTTCTTGCAGATAATATTTCCGACTACAATAAGCACATATACAGAAAAATTATAAATTGGCAAAACCTATATGAGATTAAATTGAAATTAGCATATAAATATTTATATATGACTAACCAAGAAGTGTATGACATAATGAATAATATAATGCCAGATGTCAAACAAGGGTGCGATAAAATATTATCTGAATGCCAGAGTAATACGAAAACCAAGTCTCTTCTTCAATCCCCAGTGCCATATCGAAATGAGATCCATGATACCATTATCATTTTACGGATTATTAATTTTTGCGAACGCATAGAAGTTATTAAGGAAACAATGGCTGATCTAAACCAATTCCAAAGCATTAGAGATTATTTTGACATGAACCAAGATGTCTTTGAAATGTTATCTTTAAATACGATGAATACGGGCGAACAAATCGCGAAACTGTCTAAGAAGTTTATAGAACAGAATGCTTTAAATTGTGATTGGAAAAAGGTAAGGGGTCTGAGACAAGTTACGGTCCATAATTTTCCAGCAATAGATCTAGATAAATTTTGGGACATTGTTAAAACTGATATCCCATTATTGTTAAAGTTTTGCAAGTCATTCATACTCCCATAACAGATAGATTTGGACTAGGAGTCATATCCCATAAGTTTGCAGTCAAGGCATAAGAATATTTGAAATATTGCGATGTACCGAGGCTTCAATCTGTTATTTATGAAAAATTGTCATAGGTCGTTTAACAATTTAAAATTGCCAAAGTATTTTGCGTAGATCAAGGGGCGATAGGAGATATCTTCCCATGAAAGTGAGCTTTTCGGTCAGGAAAACTGAGGAGGTATGGTTGCGGATGATGCTGGGACTTGAGAGTCTTGTTCCAAGCGTTGGCGGATGTCAAAGGAAAGTGTAGTTTGCGGACCGAGTCAGGTCCGGAGGCTGGTTCCTGTCGTGGCCGCATCGGAGATGATTTATGGCCCGGCAAGTGACTTTTCCGGGCAAGGGTTGACGTTTCATGCAGGTCGGCGTCTTCAGCCCGTCATAATCAACCTTGATTCCACTGCAAAAACCCTCCCCCTCGACTGGGAAGTGGAACGCCACGCGGCCATCGCAATAGCACCCTTGCGCTTAAGCCTTAAATCATCGTACATCTGGACACTCTTTACCCAGACACTTTGCCAAAAAAAGACTGCCATGAGGTTAGGGGGGGTTGCAGTGGAATCAAGCTTGCTTCTTCGGAACCGCTTCATGTCCCGCGTTCAGACCGTCTTTTTCCCGAAGCGCCGCATGAGCTGGAGCTTGATCTTCCAGGCGGCGGGCAGGATGAACATCGAAAGCGTGAAGGCGGTCACCATGCCCCCGAACAGCGGGGCCGAGATGCGCTTCATGACCTCAGATCCCGTGCCTTCGCTCCAGAGCACCGGGATGAGGCTCACTACTATGGTGCCGACGGTCATGGCCTTGGGCCGCACCCTCAGGACCGCGCCGGCGTGGATCGCCTCGTCTATGAGCCGCGGGGTGATCGAGGACGGGTCCCTGAAGTCCGGGCGCTCGTTCACGGCCTCGCGCAGGTAGATGAGCATGATGACCCCGAACTCCGCGGCCAGCCCGGCCAGCGCGATGAAGCCCACTCCGGAGGCGACCGAGAGAGACCAGCCCGCGAGGTACATGAACCACAGCCCCCCCGCGAGGGCGAAGGGGAGCGAGAACATGATGAGGAGCGTCTCCGTCCAGGCCTTGAACTCGCTGTAGAGGAGCACGAGTATGATGAGGAGCGTCACGGGGATCATGACCGCGAGGCGGCGGTTCGCGCGCTCCATCAGCTCGTACTGGCCGGTGAAGGACGCGGAGACCCCCGGAGGGAGACTCACGCTCCAGGCTATCTCGGCCCTGAGATCGTCCACGACCGATCTGAGATCCCGTCCCCTCACGTCCAGGTACACCCAGACCGCCGGGCGGCCCTGCTCTGACTTGAGCATCGAGGCGCCTTTGGCCGCAACGATTTCCGCGACGTCTCCCAGGGTGATCTCGTTTTCCAGGGGCGTCAGGACGGGGAGCGAGCGGAGCCTGTCCAGGCTGTCCCGGTACTCTTGGGGGTAGCGCACGTTTATCGGGAACCGGGCCGTGCCCTCCACCGTCTCGCCTATCGACATGCCGCCGACGGCCGACGACACGTACTCCTGCGCCTCGGCCAGGGTGAGCCCGTAACGGGCGGCGCGCTCCCTGTCCAGCCTGATTTCCACGTAACGGCCCTGGCCCTGGGTCTCGGCCAGGGCGCTCGTGACCCCCGGGACGCGTTTGGCGGCCTCCTGGACGTCACGGGCGGCGCGGTCGATGTCCTCGGGCCTGGAGCCCGAGATCTTGATGCCAACAGGGCTTTTGACGCCGGTTGAGATCATGTCGATGCGGTTGCGGATGGGCGGCACCCAGAGGTTCGCGAGGCCCGGGAGCCTGACGGTCCTGTCCAGCTCCTCCACGATCATCTCCCCGGTCATGCCCGGACGCCACTGGTCCCTGGGCTTGAGGTGTATCGCCGTCTCGATCATCTCCAGCGGCGCCGGGTCCGTGGCGGTCTCGGCGCGGCCCGCCTTCCCGAAGACCGTGTCCACCTCCGGGACGCTCTTGATGAGCCTGGAGGTTATCTGGAGCGTGCGGGCGGCCTCGGCGGAGGAGAGCCCCGGGAGGGTGGAGGGCATGTAGAGGAGATCCCCCTCGTCTATGCGCGGCAGGAATTCCCCTCCCAGCCGCGAGTACGGGTAAAGCGAGCCCGCCGCCACGGCGGCGGCCAGGACTAGCGTGAGCCAGGGGCGCCTGAGGGCCAGGTTCAGGACGGGATGGTAGATGCGGATGAGGAAGCGGTTCACCGGGTTCCGGTCTTCCCGGGGCACCTTGCCGCGCACCAGGTACCCCATCAGGACCGGGACCAGGGTGACGGAGAGGAAGGCCGCGCCCGCCATGGCGTAGGTCTTGGTGAAGGCCAGGGGAGAGAAGAGCCTCCCCTCCTGGCCCTGGAGCGAGAAGACCGGGATGAAGCTCATGGTTATGACCAGGAGGCTCACGAAGATGGCGGGGCCGACCTCCACCGAGGCCTCGGTCACGAGCCGCCAGTGGACGCGCTCGTCGAAAGGCTCCCCCGGATGCTCGCGGCGGAATCTCTCCATCTTCTTGGCCGCGTTCTCCACCATGACGATGGAGGCGTCCACCATGGTCCCGATGGCGATGGCGAGCCCGCCCAGCGACATGATGTTTGCGGAAACCCCCTGGAAGCGCATGACGAGAAACGAGATGAGGAGCCCCAGCGGCAGGGTGACGATGGCCACGAAGGACGAGCGCAGGTGGAGGAGGAAGACCGCGCAGGTGAGCGCCACCACGACGAACTCCTCCGTGAGCTTTCCGGCCAGATGCGAGATGGCGGCGTCGATCAGGGTCGAGCGGTCGTAGACGGTCACGATCTCCACGCCTGCGGGAAGCGAGGGCCCGATGGCCTCGAGCCGCTCCCTCACGGCCGCGATGACGCGCCTGGCGTTCTCGCCCTGCCGCATGAGCACTATCCCCCCGGCAACCTCGCCCTCGCCGTCCAATTCGGCTATGCCGCGGCGCATCTCTGGGCCGAGGTTCACCTTCGCCACGTCGGAGAGGAATACCGGGACGCCTTCGGGGGTGGTCTTCACCACGATCCTCCCGAAATCCTCCAGGCTCTCCAGGTATCCCGTGGCCCTGATCATGTACTCCGCGCCGGCCTGCTCCATGACCGAGCCGCCGGCCTCCTGGTTGGAGGCCTTGACCGAGGCCATGAGGCTGTCCAGCATCACCCCGTGGAGGCTCATGAGCGCCGGATCCGGCACGATCTGGTACTCCTTGACGACCCCGCCCACGGAGGCCACCTCGGATACCCCCGGCACCCCGGAGAGCTCGAAGCGGATGAGCCAGTCCTGGATGGCCCTCAGGTCGGCCAGGTCCTGCCCTCCTGTCCGGTCGACCAGCGCGTACTCCAGAATCCAGCCCACGCCCGTGGCATCGGGACCCAAGGACGGCACGACGCCCTCGGGGAGATCGTTCTGGGCCCTTGAGAGGTTCTCCAGGACCCGCGAGCGGGCCCAGTAAAGATCCGTCCCGTCCTCGAAGACGATGTACACGAAGCTGTCCCCGAAGGCCGAGAAGCCGCGCACCGCCTTCGTCCTCGGCACGGTGAGCATCGCGCGGGAGAGCGGGTAGGTGATGCGGTCCTCCACCAGTCTTGGCGCCTGGCCCGGGTAAGGCGTCCGGATGATGACCTGGACGTCCGAGAGATCGGGGAGCGCGTCGAGAGGCGTCTCGCGCAAGGCGTAGATCCCGAAGATGGCCAGCAAGGCCGCCCCGAAGAGCACGAGGCCCCGGTGCGCCACGCAGAGGCGGATGAGTTGAGCTGTCATGGGTGCTCTTTCCGCCGAGGCTCAGGTCCCGGCAGGAGGAAGGGGAGAAAGGAGTGGAAGGGGGCGGCGCCGGGCCGAGGGGCGTGCGGCAAGCTGGCGGTGTGGCAAGGCGCACTCCGAAGAAACGGCATTATCCGAAGGGCCTGCGGGGAGACGTCGGTAAGCCTGAGGGCGGCGTGGGGCTGGCGCATGTCAAGGCTCGTGGCATACGTGTGTAAGGCTCGGAAGTCCGGAAGGCTCTGAAGGCACGTGAGCCTGAAGGTCTTGAAGGCTGAGGGCCCGGGAGCCGGTAGGTCTGGGACCCGGAAGGCGGGAAGGCATGGATGCTGAAAACGGTATGGAAAAGGCATACGGCCAGATGGCGCGAAGCTGAGACGTGCGGGGTCGAGTTGCGCGTGAGGAGCGAACGTGTGCGGGGCAAAGCCTTGCTGGCGGCAAAGTCACGCATGAGCTTGATCCGCATGAGAAACCGAGCCTAAAGTGGGGATGGGACGCGCACGAGAGGGCCGTGCGGAGGAACGATGAGTGCGTCATGGCGATGAGTGAGTCAAGGCGTTACGCGCGTTACGGCGATGAGTGAGTCATGGCGTTACGCGTGTCATGGCGATGAGTGTGCCATGGCGTTACGCGCGTTATGGCGGTGGGTGCGATATGGCATTGCGCGCGTGATGCGCGATGCGTATAGGGTCGGGATGGCAACAGCTTGCGGGGCAGTGAGAGATACAGGCTCATGACGGGCATACCTCTGGTCAAGAGTCGGCTACGGGTACCGGACGTTAGAGGCGGACGGCCGAAAGGGCGGTGGGCCGTTTTCGGAGCGCCGGAGCCATGATTTGTCGGCTCGCGCATCTGTCGGTCGCGGAACGCGGATTGAAGGCTGCGCTCCCTGCCCGCTGGTACCCCCACCTAGCCGCGCGACTCGAGCTCGGGCTCCGCCGCGCTCCCGTCCATTTCGGAAGCTCCGGGCGCCTCCTTGTCCCCGCGGAGCCTCTCCAGGGCGCCCCGGAGGTTGGCCTCGGAGTCGATCAGAAACAGCCCCACGGTCACCACCTCCTCGCCGGGCTCAAGGCCGGAGAGCACCTGGGTCCGGTCCCGCGAGCTCCGGCCCACGGTCACCCGCTTGGGCAGGAAGCTCCCGTCAGGGGCCCTGGTCAACACCCGCCTGTCGTCCTCCCCCAGATCGATGAGGCTTTGGGTGGGGACCAGCACCGCCTCGGGTTCCGTGGCCCTGAGCCTGAGCCGGGCGGTCATGCCGGGGATGAGGCGGCCTTCGGGGTTTTTGACGCTCACCCGGACCGGTACGGCCCGGGTGGCCGGGTCGGCGTTGGGGAGCACCGCGAGCTCGATGATCTCGAAGGCCCTGTCCGGGAAGGCCGGCAGGGTGAGCCGGGCCCTGCCCCTGGCCAGGTGCAGGTCCCTTTCGGGGACCCAGGCCGTCACCCACGCGGGATCGGTGCCCCGGACGACGGCCAGCGTCATCTCCTTCTCCACGTTCATGCCGGGGTAGACGTCCAGCTCGGTCACCACCCCGTCCACCGGGGAGGAGACCGTAAGCTCGGTCTGGACCTGGCCGGTCCGGTCCACCTCGGCGAGCATCTCCTCGGGCATTCCGGAGAGCCGCATCTTCTCGCGCACCCCCTGGATGATGGAGCGGCCGGCTTTCTGGCTCTTCAAAAGCAGGTACTCGCTCTGGTCGGAGGCCCAGGCGGGTACGGTGACGACCGCTATGCCGTCGCCCTTGGCTATCCTGTCGCCCACGGCGAGCGGCACGGTCACCGACACGAAGCCCCCGGCCCTGGGCTGGATCCGGGCCGTCGCGTAGCCGTTGAAGTCCACCTCGGCCGGGAAGTCCCGCGAGAAGGCCAGGCGGCCCAGCTCCGCCTTCTGGGTCCTGACGCCCAGGTTCTGGAGCTGCACGGGGTCGATAACTACCCCCTCGCCGCCGGAATCGTCGGCGTAACGCGGCACGAGATCCATGTCCATGAAGGGGGACTTGCCGGGCTTGTCGAAGCGCGTTCCGGGATACATGGGGTCGTACCAGTAGAGTACCCGCCTGCCCTGCCCGTCCAGGTAGGCCCCGTCATCTCCGGACCCGGAGGGGTTCGGGCCGGCCGGGGCGGAAGCGGCCCCGGACGCGGGGCGCCCTGCCGCTTCCGGTCCCGGCGGGACGGGGGCGGGCCCGGAAATGGCCTCGGATGCGGGCGCGGCAGCGGAGTTGCCGTCGCCGATGTGGACGTGGACGGAATCCTGCGCCTGAGCGGGGGGTTCGGCGGCGATGATGACGGCTGCGGCGGTGGCGATCAGGAGCAATAAGAACGTGGCGGTCCCGCGGCGCGTTAATGCGGCGCGGAAGGGGGCAGGGCAGATCGCGGCGGCGGGAGGGGCAACCGGGGCGGCGCCCTCATGGACGATCGGGGCGTCGCCCGGGATGGGCGAGGGCCCTCCCGGCGGCGCCTCCCGCGCGGGACTGACGGGGCCGGATCCAGGGTTGCCCGCGCGGCCGGGGATCTTCGTCCCCGCCGCCTCAAGGCGGCGGGGACAGGCGAAGGAAGCGGCCATCAGTCCACCTCCTCCATGTCGACTATCACGTAGGTGGCTCCGGGCCCCATGCCGGTCACCTTCAGATCGAAGCGGACCTCGTCTTCCGGATCGAGGCCCTCCAGGACCGAGGTGTCCGCCACCGGGAACTCCATCACCATCCTGTCCCAATTGAGCGCGGGTATGGCCTCGTGGTCCAGGACCACCGTGCCGGCGTCCAGGTTGATGGCCTTTATGACCCCCCTGACGACCAGGACGGCGGAGGGTCCGGCGGGGTCGTCCAGGGCAGGGGCGTCCAGGGCGCGGGGGCTTCCCCCGTGGTCGTGCATGCCGCCCTGGCCTCCGTGATTGTGCTGGGCGGGGAGGGGGGAGGCCTGGAAGGCTAAGAGGAGTATGGCCAGGACGGGGGCGAGGGTGAGCGGCGAGGTCTTCTTGATCATCTGTCGTCTCCTGTGGCGGCCAGCAAGCCGCCGGGTGAGGGCTGGGCCGGGACGACCGGCCTGTGACCTGTCGGAAGCATGGAGAAGGCGGAGTGTCCGCCTGAAGGCCCGGAGGCCCGGAAAGGATTCGTCCTCCGGAGGCGGAGGGCACATGGGGATCTGGCCGCCGATGGCGGTCGGTGCCGGGAAGGATGCGGTCGCCGACGGCGGGAAAAGGAAGGATTCGGCGCCGGATTAGCGGCACGGGCAAGGATCAGCCACCCCTGATGAGGCGGGGATAGACTGGTTCAGGGAGCCCGGGAGATCAACTTGCAGGAAACGGCTGTCTTGAAGGATCAGCCGACCGGAGGCGGCTACGAATGAAGATCAGGCCATCGGAGGCGGCTACGCATGAAGACCAGGCCATCGGAGGCGGTTGCGTGTGAAAGACCGGGCCATCGGAGGCGGCTGTGCGTGAAAGACCGGGCCATCGGAGGCGGCTGTGCGTGAAAGATCAGGCCATCGGAGGCGGATGCGCGTGAAAAACCAGGCCGCCGGAGGCGGCAGCACGGGCAGGGACAGGGTGCCGGAGACGGCAGCACGGGCAGGGACAGGGCGCCGGAGGCGGCAGCACGGGCAGGGACAGGCCGCCTGAGGCGGCAGCACGGGCAGGGACAGGCCGCCTGAGGCGGGCAGCACGGGCAGGGACAGGCCGCCGGAAGTGTCGGCAATTTATGAGTTCCAGCCGCCACTGGAACGGTGTGGGAAGGAGCCGAATGACAGGAGTCGCTTCGTTTCGGATATCATCGAGGGATTTTTTCTGGCGATGGCGTGGACGTGGAGTTAGGGACGGCGTCCGGAAAGTCATTGCGGGCTTTTGCGTCACGGGGTCTCTTGAGCCCCCCGATTCCTCAGGGCATCGCGGGGTGTTCCTGCTCCGGAGGCAGCCGAACCGGGACTGGTCCCCGCTGATCCGGATGTCGCCGGATCTGGTGCGGCCTGTGCGGTTGCGAGGGTCACCGAAGCGGAAGCGGGCGTTTCCGCGAGGGATGCTCCGGTGCCGCGGCGGGCCGTCGCCGATGGTGCCGATGCCACGTTGTTCGGCGATGCCGTTGGCTTCCCGGCCGATGATGCCGTTGGCTCCCCGACCGGCGATGCCGTCGGCATTGCGGCCGATGATGCGGTTGCCCCGTCGGCCTGCGGGTCGCCTCTCTCCTCCGGGGAGTTTTCCGGCGGCTTGCCCGGGGTTTCCGGCGGATCGGGGAGGCCGGTAGGGTCCAATCCGCCGCCCAAGGCGGCGTACAGGCTCACCGAGCCGGAGAGGTAGCCTTTCCGGGCGTCCAGGTAGTCCATCTCGGCGTCCAAAACCTCGCGCTGAGCGTCCAGGACCTCCAGGTAGCTGGAGGAACCGCCGAGGTAGCGCTTCTCGGCCAGTGCGAGCACCCGGCGTTGGGTGTTCAGGCGCCGTCGCGAGGCGTCCAGGACGCCCTTGAGGTCCGCGCGGGTCAAAAGCGCGTCCGCGGCTTCCTTGAAGGCCGTCTGTACTGCCAGCTCGTACTGGGCCACGGCCTTGTCCCGGCGGATCTCGGCCAGATCGAGGTTCGCGCGGTTGCGGCCCCCCGCGAACAGAGGTACCGAGACGGCGGGCCCGAAGCTCCACTGGCCGGAAGGGCCCGCGAAGAGCTCGCTCAGGTCCATGCTCATGAAGCCCAGCGCGCCGGTAAGCGAGATCTTGGGGAAGAAGGCGGCCCGGGCCGCGCCCACGTCGAAATGGGAGGCCTTGAGCGCGTGTTCCGCCGCGAGCACGTCGGGCCGGGCCAACAGGACCTCCGACGGGATCTCGCCGGAAAGCCCCGCAGGCTCCCAGGCCGAGAGGTCCAGCGGGTCCGGGAGGGAGTCCTGACTGGAGAAGTCCCCGGTCAGGAGGCCCAGGGAGTTCAGCGCCGTCTGGCGCTCGGCCTTCAGGGAAGCCACCCGGGTCCTGGCGAAGTCCTCCTGGCCCCGCGCCTGTTCCAGGTCGAGCAGGTCCGCCTTGCCCGAGACGATTCTCCGCTCTATGAAGGCAAGCGAGTCCCGGTAGGAGTCGAGCGCCTTCCTGGCGGCGTGCTCCTTCTGGTCCGCCAGGCGCCAGGAGAGATAGCTCTCCGCCACCTGGGAGACGAGCGCGATGCGGACGGCTCTCCAGGCCTCCTCGGACGACAGGTAAGCCTCGTAGGCGCTCTCGTCCATGTTCCTGAGCCGCCCGAAAACGTCCGGGTCGAAGCCGGGCAAGGAGAGCTCCGCCGTATAGCTCTCCTGCGTCCTCCGCCCGCCACCGCCTGTCACGGTGTCCCGGCCCATGGCGTCCAGCATCGGGAACCTTTCGGAGCGGGCGACGGCCGACTGGGCCCTGGCCTCCAGGACGGACAGGTAAGACACCCTGAGATCCCGGTTCCCGGACAAGGCAGCTGTTACGAGCGCCCGGAGCCTGGGCTCCGGGTAGAAGACGCCCACCCCCACGTCCGGCGCGCGCGTCGCCGCGTACGCTCCGGCGTCACCGTCTGCCGGGGTCAGGGCGGACGGCACGGGGGCGGGAGGACGGATGTAGTCCGGGGCAAGCGAGCAACCGGACGGGGCAAACAGCGTGATCGACAGGAGGGCCGCCGGGATGGCCGCCAGACGGGCGGTCGCCGTGACCGTTGCCGGTTCCCGGGGACGAAGGGTGACCTTGAAGAACTCGGGGATGCGCCTGAAGGCCGCGATGTGGGCCGGGATGCGCCTGAAGGCCGCGAGGGTAGCTGACAGGATGCCTAGCGCCCTTGAGAATGGGGGTTGTGCCAGGAGGCGGGAGGCCGGAGCCGGGGGGATGCGGGGAAGGCGTAAGTCCCCCCTCGGCTTTCCGGAAGGCTTTCGGAAAGGGCGGGATGTAGGCATGAGAGCGCCTTTGTCGATCGGTCGGACCGGAGCCGTAAGGCGTCCGCCCGGCCAAAGAGGCTACGGATCCAGCAGGCTGACGCGGTTAGGGGCGGCCATCCGTCGGGATGTGACAACCGGGTACGGTGAGACCTTCAGACACGGAGCGACCGTTAGGCGTTGCGAGGGCTTCGCTGGCGGGAGAGAACTGCGCCTGGCCATGCCTGGGCGAGACGGGCCGCGAGCGGTCGCGATGGGTCTTAACGCTGTTCGCGTCCGGAAGAGTCATGTGGCCGGGGTTTCCGTTGAACGGCTAAGCCGTTGCGGGATGCGGGGACCCCTCGCGCCAGATGGCGGCATTGCGCCAAGTCTCTCGGTCCCGGGCGGACCGGGCGCTGTCCGAGGGCCTCCGGGCGTTGGGATCAAGGTCGATCGGCAACGCGCCGGGCCGGGCTCAGGCTTGAATGCTGGACAAGAAATATTGGGTCGGAAAGGAGGGAGGATCAGGCTCGGGGAGGGCGGTAAAGGCTCTGGGCGGAAGGCGCGGGGAGCGGGAAGGCCGGGTTGGGGTAGGTCGCCCCGGACAAGGCGGAGAAGATCTGGGGGAAGGACTCGGGGACGCCGGCGGCAGGCGCCTGGGCGCAGCTCAGGAGGCCGCAGAAGGGGTGTGCGGCTTGGGCTTCGGAATCCTGGGTCTGGCCGTTGCCGCCGACGGTAACTCCGTCCTGGGAGCCAGTGCCGCGGTAGGCGAGATTGCTATCGGGTGAGATGGATCCGCGGCTTCCGTCATGGGAGGCGGTGCCGTGACCGGCGCGACCGCCATCGTGCGAGTTGGCGGCATGACCGGCGTCATGGGTGGCGGGGGCATGACCGGCGTGACCGCTGGCGTGGGAGGCTGGTCCAGGGGCGGCGTGACTGCCGTTGTTGGTGGCAGGGCCGTGACCGGCATGCCCCTTGGCGTGGGAGGCTGGCCCCGGGGCGGCGTGACCGCCAGCAGCCCCGGAAGTCCTGGCCGCTGGCCCGGAAGAGCAACAGAATAGCGAACCCCGCAGGGCGGCGAGGCCCCAGGAGGGAAACATGAACGAGCACGCCAGAAGCGTTATCAAGAAAATGCTCTTCCGCATGATGCAAAAACTAGCACACGGTCTTCTTAGGTGTCAAGACGGCATTTTTGGCCGGGATGAGGTTCCTTGACGGGCAAGAGACGTTACGGACCCGGGCTTGTGAGTGCCAGCGGCAGGACCTGCATCGCTCTGCGGTCGGCCTTTGGCCGGAAGGGCAGGGAGGGAAACGGACCGAACCGGGGAAGCCATCTTGCCGTCTCCTGATTGGCAAGCCTGGCGTGCCGTCTCCCGCGACCATAGGATTTCTTCAGGCGCGGCGCGCTTTGGGGGCAACTGCTTCGGAGGCGGCCACCAAGACGCTGAAGACGGTCGCGAGCGTGGCGGAGCCTGCCGCGGCCGATCGGTATCCCGGCGACTGTGGCGGCAATGACGTTCTCGTTTGGACACGCGGCCGGGTCTTCCCCGGCGGGCACGGGGACGCGATAGGGCAGGTCGGGGGCGATGGCGTGGAATCGATCGCTCCCTCTGCGGAAAAGTTCCGTCTCACGTGCCGCTTGGAGCAGCCAGATACCGTTGGCGATCTTTTCCTCGGTCGCCAGGGTGACTGCAGCATGGTTGCGGGCTTCGGCGAAGGGAGCCAGGTGCCTTGCAGGTCGGCTGTCCTGTTCCGGGTAGGGTATCCGTTCACCCCCCCCCTCACACTCGTCTCCTCAACCCGTGAGGGGTCGCCCTTCAACTTTTGGTGTAGCGAAATATGATAAACAAATCATATTGATTATATGGGGTCACGTTGCAATAATACACTTTGGTTATTCCGGGATTTCATCAAATGATGACGCCAGTGCCGGAATCACGGCAGCCTGACGCCCGCGAAAAGGCACGACCGGCACCGGAAGCCCGCGTCAGTTCAGGAATATGCATATGGCTTGACGACGAATCAGATATTGACTATATCTAGTGTTCAGCAGAATCTATTAGTTTGCCTTCCTCCCACCCCGAGCCGCGCCTCCGGGGCTCCCCGAGGAAGCCTCTTGCCGCCCCCTGAATCCGTCAAACCCGCCAAGCCACTCCCGCCGCCCGGGCTCTCCCCCTCGCCACGGGCCGGGGCCATGGAGATCCTGCCCTCGCCGTTGGTCCCCGCGTTGACCCTGAGGTTTGTCTGTGACTCGCTCGATGAGGTGCCGCTGGCTAACGGGGCGGGGGGGGGCGCCTCAGTCCGAAAACACCTTCCCGGGCGATTTTCCCCTCCGGACGGTGTTGAGTGGTCTGTCTACTAAGTGTCCGGTCACAAATAAGCCCCGCCAGGTTCCGATCGGGTATGCTGGCTGGGCTTTCCGCGTCCTTGCGCCTCGCCTGACGGGAGCTGGTCCGCTCCCGGAGGGCATGGGAAATGTCAGCGAACACCTCCACGAACTTTTCCCTGCCAGCCAGTGCGGCATGGCAAGCACCGTTGTGATATACCGGCAAGGGCGCGACCTTATGAAGTCGGCGGCCCTTCCTCCGGTCATTCCATGTTGCCGCGATGTCCTGGGCTTTGCTGCGGCCCCGTGACATGAAACACGCGGAGCCGTTTTTCGTGAGGATGCCAATCGGCATCCTGTGCCTGGCGAGATTCCTCCTCTAAAGGTTAATCGCTTTCGCCAGGTCTCCGGGAGATAGCGACCGTAAGCGTCTGTCCGGGGCGGCACGACGTCTCCGACTTGCCGTGCCGCTTTCCGTTCGGGTAGTTGAAGAAACAGTCCCGTACGCCGCGGTCCTGACAGCCACATTGATGATGCCACCAAAATTAGTTGCGCTGGTTTCATGATGAAGAGGTGGGTGGGGCAACGTAACCCCTAACAGGACGATTGGGTTGCCATGGAGCTATAACTGGTGTGTTTAACTTTATCTTAAGCAACCATGACGCCAATTGCCAAAGGCGCAGCCTTCCCGGGTTGTCATTTCGATTTATTGCGTTTCCGTCATCGATGATGCGCTAGCAAAAAGTCTCAGCATGGTAACAAGGGCTCCATGCCCAGTCTCACGCGAAGCGGCTCCGGATCACCGCACACTCGGAAGCGGTTCAGGATCATGGCTCACGCGAAGCGGTCGCTCTCTCCAGTTGTCAGTATGCCTTAGAATTTCAAGACTGTGAGCAAGAACCCAACTGAACCTGGATGACCACCAGCGGCATGTGAGGCGCCCCCCTGTTAAAAGGTCCCTTGGATTTTTTGTGAACGCATCATCGATGCCCTGCCTACGCTTGCTGATGTCCCCTGTCGGCAGGGGGCTCACCTCGAACGGAACCTCTTGGGCTTGTGCTCAAGGCAACCGGAGGAGTTGACGGGCTTCCTCGTCCCCAGCACCGACGGGGAAGCGTTCATGCACTGTTACTTCCTCTTCTTTGCCCGCAGCGTGGAAACCTCAGTCAACGCCGCCGTCAACATCAGCCTCAAGCTCCACTTCGAGGCCGGTTGGGACAGGGGCCTGCCCACTCGGTTCGTCCGGCCTGCGGAGGCCCCCTTGGAACCGCCTGAAGCCCAGTCCGATGTCGGCGATACGCCCCGCGTGTCCGTCGCGAAGAAGGGGGAATGGAATTGAATGGAATGGAATGGAACGGAATGCAAGGGAATGAGAGGGGAAGGGGTATCGACGGTCGCGGGAAGGCTGAGACGCCCATCGGCGGGAAGCTGGCATGGAGTACCGTCTCCCCCGATCGGGGCCGGGACCCGCTGGATGTGCGGAGCCAGGTTCTGTCCCCTGGAAGCCTGTTGCATAAACCGTGACGGCATTGCCATGAATCCATCGGTAGTGGATGGCTATCTCTTGTCTACCACATTGACTCTCGTGTCCATCATCAAGACCTTTTATGCAACCGGCTCCTTGCTCAGGCGGCTGGCATACGGCGTCATGACGCGGATCAGCCGCTGGAACATCGTGCGGGGGGGCCCGAGCCCCGCCACCCCCCCAGATCCGGCCCAGCACACGCCCGGCATGGCCTGGCGAGTCAGGAGCATGGCCAGGCCCCGTGAGAGCGATTTTCAGGCCTGAAATCCCCGGCGTGTCGGTCCGCCGCAGGGTGGCTGACGGCAAGGTGCCCGGGGCGCCCTTATCACCGCGAACAGCCCGCCGCCGGGGCGACTCCGGTCCGTGCGCTTTCCAGGGGCACCGTCCGTTTCGGTCGAGGCACCGTCAGGGAATGCCCCCTTCAGCCCGAGTGCGGCGGAGGATCCCCCTCCCGCCCTTTCCGGTTACGATGGCGCGTCCCGCCGCCGACGGTATCGCCCCTGAGGCGGCCGGCAGCAAGACCTTCGACCCGCCAATGAGAGGGGGCATCGTCAAGCTTCAGCGCAGGCCGCTCTCTCGTCCCGCTCCATTTGAGGGGGGAACGGAAACTGAGCGTGAATCCTTCCGGCTGCAAACCGTCGGGGTTTCATCGCGACGGATTGATGAGGTACTGGGAGTGCCGAAAATATGGGTGCGGCAAATATGTGGAATCACTGAAAATTTTTATATTATTCTGGAATGTCAGGAACTTGATGGGATCACGATTAATAAATCTCTGATATCATTCATTAAAATTTCTAATGAACTATGTTCTTCCGTCTTACACGTTGATGCTGATTTGCCGATACCCCGTTGCATGAAGCCTCTCTGGGTACTCAATATGATGGGTGCCCAGTGAAGCGATGCACAACAAAATGTTTCATGATAAGCTGTTGACTTAAGATTGCTCTGGGAGGCCGTTGTCAGGGGCATTTCTGGGAACCGCTACCGAAAGTTCATTAATTTCAATATTTAACTGGCAATATAAGTAAATACCTAATAAAATATCGGTTGTGGCAAAGCTGGCCAACGGGCGCGATTGGCGCAGGTTGCCACCGGGCGATAACGATTCACAAGATGCACGTTCAAACGCGCCCATGGTTGCCAGAAGCTTCTGCGGATCTTGCGGCAATCCTCTAAAGCTTCTGGTTCAACATTTTACTGTCTGATGTGACGCGCGACTCCGAAACGGCCCGAGCGTCCTGCAGGGAATCGATACGCCGCGAGACAAAGCCGCCGCTGAAATGATCGGATGAGGCATCATGCCAATCGCGGGGCATCCCGGAGCCTCCCGCCGGGCTTTCGCCAGTTGCCGACGGGCTTTTCCCTGGACTCTCCCCGTAGCCGCCGGATTATCCCCTGGACTCTCCCCTCCAGAGACTCCCTTCCAAAGTCTCCCGCCGGACTCTCCCCTCCAGGGTCTTCACCCTCCCCAAGGACCTTAAATGTTCAGGACCGTGTCTGGTCGGTAGCCCGCATGGCTACCCGTAAATCTCCCGCCATGGGGGACTGCCGTATCGCTGGCCATGTGCATCGTACGTGCAAGACCTTGCCGTCTACAAGCGGACGCGCTCAGGCCCGACCTGGGCCTTAGCGCGAGTTCCGGGACGGCATCCCGTGGCCTTCCGCTTCCTCTTTCTTTTTTCTGCCTGACGGCATAAACTGCATGGGCAGGAACTAAAGATTATGATGCCTCTGCCGGGCCCGGGCCGCAAGGCGTCTGGGCTCACGAGCCCAGGCGCCCACAGGCGGCTTCGGGCTTCCGAGTGGCCTGTGCGGGCCCGAGCCCGGCGGCCCAGTCAGGTAATCCAAAAGTGTTGCCTCATAACGTCCAGAACGTCTTCTCCTTGAACGGCATGAACGCCCTCACCCTGGCATTCGCGTCCCTTTGCGCCTTCGCGATTGGTTACCGCTTCTACGGTCTCTGGCTCGCGCGGAAGGTCCTGCGCCTGGACTCTTCCAGGCTCACCCCCGCGGCCCTGCGCGAGGACGGGGTGGATTTCGTGAAGACCGAGAAGTCGGTGCTGTTCGGGTTCCACTTCTCCAGCATATCCGCCGCGGGGCCTCTCCTGGGGCCCGTGCTGGCCGTGCAGTTCGGGTACATGCCCGGGGCGCTGTGGATCATTATCGGCTGCGTGGTGGCGGGCGCCGTCCACGACATGGTGATCCTCTTCGCCTCCGTGAGGCACAAGGCCCAGGGCATCGCCAAGGTCGCCGAGGCCGAGATAAACCGCTTCGCCGGCACGGCGGTGTTCCTGTCGGTCTTCTTCATCCTGATCCTGACGCTGGCCGTCCTGTCCATCGCGGTCGTGAACGCCATGAGCGACTCTCCCTGGGGGACGTTCACGGTGGCCGCCACGATCCCGATAGCCATCCTGATGGGCCTGGCACTGAAGTTCTGGACGCCCGGCGCCGTGAACCGCGTGACCGCCGTTGGGGTGGGCCTCCTCCTCGTGGCCATCCTCGTGGGGCCCATGGTGGCGGACTCCCGGCTCCTCTCCCCCGTCTTCAACCTCAAGCGGGAGACCCTCCTGTGGGTGGTCCCCATCTACGCCTGCGTGGCCTCGGCGCTCCCCATCTGGCTCCTCTTGAGCCCCAGGGACTACCTGTCCAGCTACCTCAAGATCGGCACGATCTTCATCCTCGCCGTTTCCGTGCTCATCGTGCGGCCCGAGATCCAGATGGCCCCGCTGACGCAGTTCGCGTCGGGCGGCGGCCCCAACGTGCCGGGCCCCATCTTCCCGTTCCTCTTCATCACCATCGCCTGCGGGGCGCTCTCGGGCTTCCACGCCATCATCGGCACCGGCACCACGCCCAAGCTCGTGGCCAACGAGGAGCACATCCTCTTCGTGGGCTTCGGGGCCATGCTCACCGAAGGGTTCGTGGCCATCATGGCGCTCATCGCGGCGGCCACCCTGATCCCCGCCGACTATTTCGCCATCACCGCCTCGGCAGACAAGTTCGCGGCCCTGAACATGGAGACGGTGGACCTGCCCGCGCTATCCGCGGCAGTCCGCGAGAATCTGGCCGGCCGGCCCGGAGGCGCCGTGACCCTGGCGGCGGGCATGAGCGCCATCTTCTCGTCCGTGCCCTACATGACCGGGCTCGTGAGCTACTGGTTCCACTTCTGCATCATGTTCGAGGCGGTCTTCATCATCACCGCCGTGGACTCGGGCACGCGGGTGGGCCGCTTCTTCCTCCAGGAGGCCCTGGGCCGCTACTTCCCGCGCCTGAGCGAGCGGGGCTGGTGGCCGGGCATCGTGGCCACCTCGCTGATCTTCACGTCGCTGTGGGGGTACCTGGTGGTCACCGGGGACATCTTCACCATCTGGCCGCTCTTCGGCATGTCCAACCAGCTTCTGGCGTCCTGCGCCCTCATGATCGCGACGAGCATGCTCATAAGGCTCGGCCGGGTCCGTTACGCATGGACCACGGCGGTGCCGGGCGTCTTCATGGCGGTCATCTGCTTCTGGGCCGGCTTCATCCAGATCATGGGCAGCTACATCCCTTCCGGCCAGTGGGTGCTGGCGGGGCTGGGGCTCATCATCGTGGCCCTGATGGCCATCGTCTTCGTCGTGACCATACTTCGCTGGATAGAGCTCCTGCGCGTCAAGGAGGCGGTGATCGACCCCTTCGGGGAACGCGTGCTGGCGCTGGCCGGGGAAACGGAGACCAGTGCCTAGCAAGGTCCATAGCGGTGTCCGGAATCCGGTCGTCCCGGCCGGCCCGGAAAGCGCCCGCCTGACGGGGCCGCTCGGGGACTGCCGCGATCCGGCCGGCTCCGGGGTCACTCTTGTCGGAGCGGCGTCAAGGCCCGGTGGAACGTCGGCAGGGCACGGAGGAGCGGCGTCAGGGTCCGAGGGAGCGTCGTCAGGGCCCGGGGGTGCGGCGGCAGGCCCCGGAGGAACTTCGGCAGGGCCCGGGGGAGCGGCTTCAGGGCCCGGGGGAGCGGCTTCAGGGCCTGGGGGGACGGCGTCAAGGCTTAGGGGAGCGTCAGGGCTCGTGAAGGCGGTGCGCGGCTTAAGGGGAGTCCCCGCGCGGCTCGCGGGCCCGTGCGCCATGGCCTTGGCCCTGGTCATCCTCGCGGCCGCCCCGTTCGCGCTGGTCTCCTGCGAGCCCAGGAGCCTCCACCAGCGGGACGAGGACACCGTCCTCTCCTACATCCGGGACTTCAGGCGCATCCCGGGGATTACCCAGGCCGAGATCAACGCCATCGAGTCCTTCCAGGCACAGGGCAGGGTCTTCAGCTTCGGGACGCTCAGGAGCGCCGAGGCATTCCGGAACCAGTCCGGGAAGATGGCGGGGTTCCTGCCGGCGTTCTCCGGTTTTCTGGGGGACATGCTGCGGCTGCAGTTCAACCCCACGTTCTACGAGCGCGGCGAGCTGGCCATAGGGCTTTCGGAAGGGTACCTCGACTTCGCGAGCGAGGTCGACGCCGAGGCCCCCGGCGGGAAGCCGCTGTACCTGACCGACCCCATCTACGAGCGGATAGTCAAGGTCTTCAAGCGGCGCGGCGAGGACGACCTGCGCGAGCTGTCCTCCAGGAAGCTCCCTATCTTCGGCTTCGTCACCGGGACCGGCATCCGCGACAGGGTCATGGACGCCACCTCCTTCCCCGTCACGGCCGCGACGGTCGACTCCTACCAGCAGGCGGCGGACATGCTCCGGGACGGGAGCCTGGACGCCTTCTTCGAGGAGTCGAGCGCGCTCGCCTTCTTCGACGGCTACTCGGAGCTGGAGTCCGAGGACTACTTTCCGCCCATCGATTTGCCCCTCACGTTCGCGACCGGGACCCGGGAGCTCTCCCCCGTCATAAGCGTGGTGCAGAAGTTCATCCTGGCGGGCGGCGACGAGTACCTTTCCAGGCTCTATGCCGAATCCAGCCTGGACAACCAGCGGGACCTCTTCGAGTCCTCCCTCGACCGCGCCCAGCAGGCCTGGCTGTGGGAGTTCAAGGACTCGGGCGCGAAGATCCGCGTGGCGGCGGAGTCCGACAACTATCCCGTGAGCTTCTACAACGAGCAGTCCGAGTCCTTCCAGGGCATCGCCCACGACGCGTTGGCCGAGATCTCCAGGCTCACCGGACTCCAGTTCGAGATAGCGAACGACCCCGGCCTCTCCACGGACGAGCTGGAACTCATGGTGCTCTCCGGCGAGGCGGAGGTGCTGGCCACCTTCAACTACATGTACCAGGAGCAGATGGGCATGGTCCTCTCGCCCAAGCCCCACTCCTGGGACCGTTTCGCGCTCCTGACCACCATCGAGAGCCCGGAGATCAAGTTCGACCAGCTCTTCTACGGGACCGTGGGCCTGGTGCGCGGCGACCGCCGGAGCGAGCTCTTCCGCAAGTGGTTCCCCAACTCCAGGAACATCATCTGGTACAGGACCCTGGACAAGGCGCTGGAGGCCCTGAAGCGCGGTGACATCATGTACATGATGGGCTCCACGAACCTCCTCCTCTCGCTCACCAACTACCGCGAGGATCCCAGCTTCAAGGCGGGGCTCATCTTCGAGTACGAGGTGCCCTACGGCTTCGCCTTCGGGACGGAGGACCTGACCGTCCGGGACGTGGTGGGCAAGGCCGGGTCGATCGTGGCGATCCCCCAGATAAACGAGCGCTGGAACTCGCGCATGTTCGACTACAACCGGAAGTTCCTGCGCGACACGCTCCCCTACTTCGCCATGTTCACGGCGCTCCTCATCGCCGTCCTGGCCGGGCTCTTCTACGAGAACCGCAGGAACAAGTCGCTCAACCGCGACCTGGAGCGGCTGGTGGACGAGCGCAGCGCGAAGCTCCAGACGACCCAGGTGGACCTGGAGCGGGAGCGCCATCTCTTCAAGCGCATCCTTGACTCCTGCCCCCTGTGCTTCACCATCACCATGGACGGCTTCCTCACCTTCCTCACCCCCTTCGCCGAGAGCTTTCTGGGCATGAAGGACGGCGACAGCATCTACCGCTGCTTCGTGGTGCGGGACGAGCTGGAGAAGGCCCTGGCCGCCCTCGGCAGGGGCGAGGGCCTGAACTGGCGTCCCATGCGGGTCTACCGCATGGACGGGGCGGTGCGCGAGGTGCTGGTGAACGCCTTCGTCTCCGACTACTACGGCCGAGACGGGGTGATGGCGTGGTTCACAGACGTGACGGAGCTGCGCGAGAACGCGAGGGACCTGGCGCTCGCGAAGGACATCGCCGAGGATTCCGCCAAGGCCAAGAGCGAGTTTCTGGCCAACATGTCCCACGAGATCCGCACCCCCATGAACGCCATCGTGGGCCTCACCCAGCTGACCCTCCAGACGGCGCTCTCCGACGTCCAGCGGGATTATCTGGAGAAGACCTCCGCCGCGGCCAAGTCGCTCCTGGGCATCATAAACGACATCCTGGACTTCACCAAGATCGAGGCCGGCAAGCTCTCGATGGAGCGCATCGAGTTCCAGCTGGAGGAGGTGATAGACGGGATCCTGAACGTCCAGCTCGTGCGCGCGAACGAGAAGAGCCTGGAGATACTCCTCTCGGTGGGGCCCGACACCCCGACCTGCCTGGAGGGCGATCCGCTGCGCCTGGGCCAGATCCTGAACAACCTCATGAGCAACGCCGTGAAGTTCACGGAACAGGGCCGGGTGACGCTCTCCATCGACGCGCTCCAGGAGAGCCAGGGCCAGGCGATCCTGAAGTTCAGGATCCAGGACACGGGCATCGGCCTTTCCGACGAGCAGATCCGGAAGCTCTTCACCGCCTTCAACCAGGCCGACAGCTCGGTCACCCGCCGCTTCGGGGGGACGGGACTGGGGCTGGCCATCTCCAAGCGCCTGGTGGAGATGATGGGGGGCAAGATCTGGTGCGAGGGCACCCCCGGCCAGGGGAGCTCGTTCTACTTCACCGCCATGTTCGGCGTGGCGGACCAGAAGCGGCGCTACGCCACGCTCCAGGAGGATCTGAGGAACCTCACCGCCCTCGCCGTGGACGACTACGAGCCCGCGCTCACCGTCATCCGGGACGAGCTCATTAGCCTCGGCCTGAACGTCTACACCGCGTCGGGCGGCAGGAGGGCGCTCGAGATCATAGAGGAGAGCCTGAACGCCCCGCCCGCCGTGGACGTGGTGATCTTGGACTGGCAGATGCCCGACTGGGACGGCATCGAGACAGCCAGGCGGATCCGCGAGGCCGTGCCCGCGGACCGCAGGCCGGCCATGATCATCGCCACCGCCCACGACCGCGAGGAGATAATACCCGTGGCGGCCGAGGCCGGCATCCGCATGGTGGTGCCCAAGCCTGTTGTCGCGAGCTCGCTTTTGGCCGCCATAAACGACAGCCTGGCCCTGAAGGCCAGCGCCCCCAGGAAGGCCAGGCGCCGCAAGGCCATGGACGCCTCACGGGTGGCCCACCTCAAGGGCTCCCTGATCCTTTTGGCCGAGGACAACGAGGTGAACCAGCTGGTCGCCAAAAAGCTTTTGACCAACGCCGGCTTCGAGGTGGAGATCGCCAACAACGGCCGCGAGGCCTTCGAGAAGGTCCAGACCCGCAGGTACGCCCTGGTCCTGATGGACATCCAGATGCCGGAGATGGACGGGCTCACCGCCACCCGGGCCATCAGGGCCCTTCCCGGCTACGAGACCCTCCCCATAGTCGCCATGACCGCGCACGCCATGAGCGGGGACCGGGACCTGAGCCTCGCCGCCGGCATGAACGACCACATCACCAAGCCCATCAACCTGGACGCGCTGTTCGCGGCCCTGAACAAGTGGATCACGCTCGATCCCGAGGGCGGGGACGGGGATGCCGCAGGAACGGCTCTCGAAGCCTCGGACGCTGACGGGGCATCGGACGGGGGCGGGAACTCGGAGATGGACGGGGCCTCGGACGTTGACGAAACATCGGACACGGGCGGAGCCCCGGACTCAAGCGGAGCCTTGGACGAGGCCGCCGAGGCTGGCGGCAAGGACTCCTGAAAGGCCGGTTCTGGTTTGTCGCCGTGCGGGTTGAGGCTTCTGCAGCTTCTGCAGTCACGGCGCTTTCGGGACGGGTGCCGAGGTCGCGAGGAAGCTAGCCGGGGCTGGATGGAGACAGGGGCTTCCGCCGGATAATGTCCACCGGAGAATTTCCAGATGACAGTTTCTTTAGCCTGAGGTCTTCTTGAGCCCTGAAATTCTTGGCGAGGAATGACCTTGGATCTGTGCAACGGATGGAGTGTCTGTTGCGGCCTGCGAGACAACCGCAGAAGAGTGCTGACAAGAAAAACTGTTGCTTGAGCGAGCAGGGGGTTAGCACTTCCTTTCGGAAGTCGCGATGAAACGGCAAAGGCTCTTGCTACGACCTCGACCCTTCGGAAGCTCTGGGAGCCTGTTGCGTAACCATGGAGCTATAATAACCTGAAATTGTTGGCTCCTTTTTAACGGATAATCTAGAAGAAAACGGAATCCCTACGAATAGTCGTCGATGGTGAGTTGTATGCCTGGCCGTTGGGGTTTAACAGGGTGCTTCTCCACAGATAGATGATGCGTTCGCAAAAAGTCCAAAGTTTCCCTGATAGAGAGGAAGATTTGCCCCCTTCACCAGCAACTTACTCAGCTATCAGGGTGCCACCGTAAGGAGCCGCCGTGCCGGGTGCAGTTGCTCGGCCACATCGACTCGGAGGCCTACGCCAGTGGCTATTGTGCGGAGGCACCGATCCGGGGTCCGTGAGGCGGAGCCGGCCCCTGGAGGCTATTGTGCGGCGCAGCCAATCTGGAAACCGCGGGCCGGAGATGCTTATCACTGTTTCGTGACTTTTTGCGAATCCATCATAGATGTCTGCCCGAAGGCCAGTGTGGCCGGGATCGGTCCCGAAGGAGTGGCTGTTATCGCATGTTCCCCGCGCCCGATAGTCGGCGATCAGAAGCTTCCAGAGGCTTTCAGAGGCTACTGGATGCACTTAGATACTGGATGCACTTAGACTTTTGGTCGATAACTGTCAGACTGACGAATGCCAAAATGCGACAGTCTAAACAGATAATAAAGAAAAGAAAATTAAGCAATATCAACAATTTATGGTGGAAAATCAGAGCTCCTATGGAAATAAAATTATAGATATCAGCTATTTGTCTGGCACAGCTCGCTTAATGTTATTGACACTGGAAAAGAAAGGGGAGATCAGGAAAGTTCGAGATTAATGCGTTGGAATAGCTGATTTTTCTATCTCAACTTAAAGCCAAGGGTCTTTTGTTATTGCTGTCAAGTTTTGGTATCATGGCTTACGAGGTGCAAAAAGGCAGAGGGAAACTTACGTAGGCTCCGCGTTCAGGGAGCTACAGGGGCGGTCGGTGTTGGCAAACGACCTTTGCCGGGGAACCGTTGCTCGATTCCAGCGGCGGTACCCCGTAAGAAAGCCCTGCGCTATAAGACTCCGAAGAGAATCGTATGAAAAGGCCCAAACGGATCATTGGCAAGGCGATTCCTCTACCGGTGTGGTACCACGCTCTTTCCCGCCGGAAACCGGAAGCATGGGACATTAAGCCTGAGCCGGAGGTCGGGGGCGGCCAGGAAGGGATGCCGTTCAAGGCCGCGATTAAGGCGGTGCTTGAGGGGAGGCTTTCCAAAGCCTTCGATGGCTGGGGGCGTTCGGATGCGTCGGGACGGACCCTCGCCCACCTCGCGGCATCTGCGGGAACCCTCCCGGATGGCTTTATCCCATGGAATATGAAGGACCTGACGGGTTGGAGCGTTGCCCACGAAGCTGCCAGGGCGGGGACGCTCCCCCCTGGTTTTTCCCGCTGGAGGATTTCGGACCCGTCCGGCTGGTCCGTGGCTCACGAGGCCGCCGATGTGGGAAACCTCCCGGGCGGTTTCGATCTCTGGGGAATCGCGGACTCTGCGGGATGGAGCGTTGCCCACGCGGCGGCAGGGAATGGGGGGTTGCCATGCGATTTTTCCCGCTGGGAGCTTCCGGACATGAAAGGCCGGACCCCGGCGCACGAGGCGGCGCAGGCGGGGAAGCTTCCGCAGGGTTTTGACCGTTGGGGATTGGCGGACTCTGAGGGCTGGACCGTTGCTCATGAGGCAGCGCAGGCGGGGACGCTCCCGTCCGGCTTCAGCCATTGGGGCCTGGCGGACCCAGAGGGTTGGACCGTGGCTCACGAGGCGGCCAAGGCGGGGACGCTTCCGATCGGTTTCGATCTCTGGGAGCTGGCCGACCCGACAGGTTGGACCGTGGCTCACGAGGCGGCGGAAGCGGGGACTTTGCCCCCCGATTTCGCCCGCTGGGGGTTGGGCGGCCCGGCTGGTTGGACCGTGGCTCATGAGGCGGCGGAGGCGGGGATCCTCCCGCCCGGTTTCAAGGCTTGGGAGTTGACGGATGGGGAAGGACGGTCGGTGGCTCACCTCGCCGCGGCTCTCGGCCAGTTGCCTGAAGACTTCAACCTCTGGGGACTGACAGGACCGGACGAGCGTACCGTGGCGCATGCGGCCGCTCGCGGAGGGTCT
>JAISFS010000306.1 GCA_031263485.1 Deltaproteobacteria bacterium
CCACTTGTCATTAAACAACATTTACTTTATCCAGACGGGGCTTGCAATGCGGGATTCGGGGTGCTATAGAACTCGAATGCGGCGGCCCGGCCCCGCGGCCCGGAAGGCGCCGCCGCGCGATCCCGATACCATCGCCGGGCCGCGAGGAGCATGCCTTATGTGGAACAAGTGGAAGTGGATCTCTTTCGGCGCGGGCATCCTGGCTGGAGCCCTGGTGACAACCCTCACCTCCGGCCGTCCCTCTTACCTCAAGTCCGGCGCGACTACGGTCCTGAGCCACGGGATCACCGCGAAACGGAAAGTCGAGGCCCTGGTCGAGACCGCCAAGGAGAACATCGGCGACATCGTCGCCGAGGCCGACCAGAAGGCGCAGGATCGGCAGGCCCAGAAGGCCTCCGAGGCCAAGTAGCGGGGTTCAGCCCTCCGGAGCGCCCGGCCCGCCGGGGCTGCGGCGGCCCCGGGCTACCCTGAGGGCGCGTCGATCCGTGCGCCGTCAGGTATGCCCAGGGGCGTTTCTCCACGCGGCGTCCCTACCGACCAGGCGTCTTGCGCGAAGGGCCTGTCCGGCGGCGCCATAAGGCTACCTACCGTGCCAGACCGGACAGGGCTGACGGTAGGCCGGACAGGCGGTCGTCCCCCGCGAGGGACAATCGCGTAGTTTTTTTGATGCCTCCGGCCAGAATCGGCGAGCGCCATCGTCCGACAAAGCCGAAAATCCGCTCGGGGATTAAACCTCGGGCAAGGCGAAAAACGCGGCAGGCGCGACGCGGCCGTCTCAAACAAGAATAACCGTCGGCGCGGGCGAGACTGCTTTCCGTGTCCGGCATACTGGGCGGCGATGGGTTCCCCCCGTTCGCCGCCATCCATAAGTATATCCGCCGGGCAGGAGGGTTATCCGCCGGGCCGACAGGGAAGGCCCTCCGGTCAGGGGATATCCGCCGGGCCGTCAGGGGTGGCCCTCCGGACTGGCGGCGTTGCCGCCGGGCCGAATCGGACGGCGGGAATAATAGCGGGATCGGCGCCGTGAAGAGCCCGATCGTGGAGTCAACATGTCTTTGAGCTTTGTCGCTTTGGCAAGGAGGGCGCGGTTCCCCGCAGCTTGCTGCGGTGGGTTCCCCGCGCGGGACTGATGGACGGACGCGTGATCTCGGATCTCCGCGGGCGGCTACGCGTGCGCGTCGAGCCCGCGCGGCTGGGCCAGGACGGCTTCGACCGCCTGTCCGCGACCATCATGAAGTACGGAGGCGTGAGGTACATCTCCTACAGCAGGCTCACCGGCGGGATACTCGTCCTCTACGACGACTCCCCCGGCAAGCGGCTGTTCATACTCCGCACCATATATGAGTTTGAGGAAAATGGCATCCACCCGGTCTCCGTCAGGGAGCGGGAGCCCCTGTCCGTGGGGGAGGAGGCCCCCCTCCCCTACAACCCGATCTGGGTCCTCTTTCTGAAGCTCGTCTTCCTGCCCCGCCCGATCCGCGTGGCGTTGAGCCTGGCCGCGGCGGTGCCCATAGTGCTCAAGGGCGCGAAGGAGCTCCTGTGGCGGAACAAGCTGAACGTCGAGGTCCTCGACGCGGTGGCGCTCTCCGTCTGCTTCGGCAGGGCGGACTTCACCTCGGCCGGCACCCTCCTTTTTTTCTTCTCGCTTTCCGGATACCTGGAGGCCTGGACCCGCCGCCGGAGCCTGTCGGTGCTGTTCCACAGCCTCAAGGGCCCGGACGAGAAGGTGTGGGTCAAGGGCAAGGACGGCAAGCCCGCCCTGGTACCCGAAAGCTCGCTCCAGATCGGTGCCGAGGTCATCGTGCAGGCGGGTGGGCTCATCCCCGTGGACGGCGTGGTGGAGACCGGGGACGCCATGGTGAACCAGGCGACCATGACCGGCGAGCCTCTCCCGGTGCACAAGGCGCCGGGCGGCGCGGTCTTCGCCGGGACCACGGTCGAGGAGGGCGAGATCACGGTCAGGGCGTCCCGCGTCGGCGGAAGCACGCGCATCCGCTCGATAATCGAGTACATCAAGGAGTCCGAGGCCTCCAAGTCAGGGCTGCAGGGCAGGGCGGAGCGCATGGCGGACGCCATCGTGCCCTTCAACTTCGTCCTGGCGCTCGTCACCTTCCTGGCAACCCGCAACGTGGCCAAGGCGGGGAACGCCCTGCTGGTCGACTACTCCTGCGCGATAAGGCTATCCACCCCCATCGCGGTGCTCTCGGCAATGCGGGAGGGAAACGAGTCGGGCATACTGGTCAAGGGCGGCAGGTTCCTGGAGGAGCTCTCCGCGGCCGACACCTGCGTCTTCGACAAGACGGGCACGCTCACCGAGGCGAGGCCGCAGGTCTCCGAGATCACGACCTTCCACCCCTTTGACCGGGCGGAGGCGTTGCGCCTCGCGGCCTGCCTGGAGGAGCATTTCCCCCACCCGGTGGGACGAGCCGTGGTGAACCAGGCCAAGAGCGAGGGCCTGAGCCACGACGAGGAGCACACCAAGGTTGACTACGTGGTCGCCCACGGCATCTCCAGCTCCTGGCGCGGCAAGAAGGTCCTTCTTGGCAGCCGCCACTTCATCTTCGAGGACGAGGGGGTGCCCCTGACGCCCGAGGCGGAGCGCGAGATCGATCGCGTGGCCGCCAAGGGGGAGAGCATGATCTACCTCGCGGCGGACGGGGCGCTCGCGGCCATCATCTCCATAAGCGATCGCATCCGCTATCGCGCGAAGGAGACCATAGCGGAACTCAAGGCCGCGGGGGTGGACAGGACCGTGATGCTCACGGGGGACCTGAAGGCCACCGCCAGGAACATGTCCGAGAAGATAGGCTTCCACGAGTTCCAGGCCGAGCTCCTCCCCGACGACAAGGCGGCCTATCTCACCGAACTCTCCAGGGAGGGCCGCAGGGTCATGATGGTGGGCGACGGCCTTAACGACTCTGCGGCGCTGAGCCTCGCCAGGGTGGGGGTGGCTCTCTCGGACGGCTCCGAGCTCGCCAAGGACGTTGCCAACGTGCAGCTCCTGAACGGCAGGCTGGACGCGCTGCCCGTGGCCCGCCTGCTCGCCACCAAGACCATGGGGCGCATCCACGAGAACTACTGGATCATCGTGGTCCTGAACACCGTCTTCATGGGCCTGGGGCTCCTGGGTATGGCGGGGGCCGGGCTGGTCTCCTTCCTCCACAACGGGACCACGGTGCTCGTGGCCGCGAGGGCGGCGAGGCCGTTCCTCAAGCCTTGGGAGAGGCTTGCCTCCAAGCCCGCCGACGAGGACTGACAGCCTTCCGCCGGGGGGGCTTGCCTGCCCTCGCCGGGGTGCGGCCTGCGGGGCCGATGCGGGACGGCGGGACGCGACCGGATAATGACGAAGGGCGGGACGCGACCGGATGATGACGAAGGGCGGGACGCGAACGCGAGGCGTAAGGCGACCCGGCCGCCGACGATCGCCGACAGACCGCCCAATGATGGACGCCCGGAGCCGCGGGCGCGGGGAGGCACAGTGATAGTTAGCTCCATACCCGGGCGGATCAGGCTCCGCGCCGATGCGTTCAAAGACCCCGATCTTCCGCTGGACGATCTGGCGCGATGCCCCGGGGTCATCGACTACGTCATGAACACCCTCACCGGAAGCCTACTGGTGGAGTACGATCCCGAAACCCTGGACCCTGCCGGGGCCGTCCGGCTCCTGAACCGCCTGGACCCCGGCGCCCTTCAGCAGTACGCGGAATACATCCAGAAGAAGGGACTGGACCCCGCGAGCCTGTTCTCCGGCAAAAGGGCCGCGTCCCCCGCAAGGGCGACCGCCGCCGCAGGACCGGAGCCGCCGGAGGGATCCCCGCCCGGGACCGGGCGCGAAAGGGGATCCGAGGCGGAACTCTGGAACGAGGTCGTGGGCTTCGGCATCTCGCTCGCGGCGCTCGCGGTTTCGGGCTTTCTGGGCGCCCGGAAGATCCATGTCATGGCCGGCATGTTCCTCATCGAGGTCGCGGCCAAGCACGCCTGGCGCTACCGTAAGCGCATCAGGCCCCCGAAGCGACCGCCCCTGGGGGACTTCCTGCTTCCCCGCAGGGAGGGGGGCTGCCGGTTGCCTCCCGAGGCGCCCGGACCGGAAGAGGGTCCCGCATTCCTTTGCTGATCCTCACTGCCCCGTAGTCTTGCCCGACCGTACCCTGCCCGCCCTGCCCCGCCCTATGCCGAGCAGAGCGGGCATCGTCTTTCGGTCCGGCAGACCCCCACAAGCAGGCATTGCCCGGAAGCCGACCGGAGACCCGCGTCTGGAAGCCTGACGCGAATGCCCTCCCCTCAGCCTGTTCGCAAGCCATGTGCCTAAGCCCGCGCAAAAGCCTTCCCCGCCGTCTCGGGGATTCTCGCGTTTGTCCCGGGGTCAGAGAGGGCCTCGGGTTCGATGCGTCCTCCCCATGTGGGGCCCGGGACAAGTGCCTAATCCATGAAGAAGGCCGCTCCGATCTTACCATGGCCATGGGGAGGCGCGTCCTGGTGCCCGCGCCCGCAGGGGGCGGAGAGGGATGCCGGAAGCTCCTCGCGGGGCGGCGTCATGCGTCTCCGCCGTTACTCTCCAGGATTCTGTAGACCTCGGACATCTTGAGCTTCAGCTTCGAGCCTATCTCCTCCGGGCTCTTGTTCTCGGCATGCATGGCCATGACAGCGGCGTTTTTCAAGTCCGCAATCTCTGCGTCCTGTGACTTGATCATCGCGTCCTGTGACTTGATCGCCCCCTTCAGGGACTTGATCTTCTCCTGGAATTGCGAAAGCATCCCATGCGACAAGGTGTCGGCGATCTGAAAGCTGTCGAAATACATGTAGTATCCTTCACCTCAAACTGCTCGATCGTGTCCGGAGCGGTGATGTTTCCCCGCATCGTGACGGCACGCGACACAATGAGAAGTCAATTCGGGGCCCTGGCCTTGTCACTTGACTTGCTCAAGGTCAAACAATTTATCGGTCGGAGGCCTGGGCTCGTCCGGGGTTCGCCCGAAAACGGGGAGGTGTAGCCCGGTGACCCCGGCAACAAGCCACCGTCGCCCGTGTCCAGATTCCGGCCCTCGATCTCGGCGCTTTGCTCCTCTACGGCCTTGGCATAGTCGGGCAGGCCATCCTGGAGGATGCGGGATGGACCTGATGCCTGGGTTAAGGTTCTACACGTTCATGTTGACTTTCAACACCCCGATGTATGAAATCTTACAGGGAATCACAATATAATGAGTGCCCAAGGATGTGATGCCCAAGAAAATGTATTTCATGTTAAAGAAGCCCGATCCAACTTCACATCATGGCCATGGATGCGCGTCCGGTTGCCCGCGCCCGCAAAAAGGGCCGCAGAGAGGGATACCGGAAGTCCCCCGCAGGGCGGCGTCATGCGTCTTCGCCGTTACTCTCCAGGATTCTGTAGACCTCGGACATCTTGAGCTTCAGCTTCGAGCCTATCTCCTCCGGGCTCTTATTCTCGGCATGCATGGCCATGACAGCGGCGTTTTTCAAGCCCGCAATCTCTGCATCCCGTGACTTGACCGTCCCTTTCAGGGACTTGACCGTCCCATCCCGTGACTTGAGCGCCCCCTTCAGGGACTTGACCTCCTCCTGGAATTTCGAGAGCGTCCCATGCGACAAGGTGTCGGCGATCTGAAAGTTGTCGTAGCCCATAGTCTCCAGCACCTCCAAAAACTGCTCTATCACGCCCGGGTCGGCAATGTCGTCCCGTGCCGTGACGGCGTGCAGCATATAAAGCAATATACGCGAGTTCCCTGTCTTTTTCGACATGTCATGCCCCAGGCCGAGGTATTTCTTTACCGTAGGCCCGGGATCGTCCGGGACACGCCCGAAAACGGAGAGGAGCAGCCTGGTGAACCATGGTGGCAGACTGCCATCGCCCGCGTCCGGAACCCAACCCTCGATCTCGGAGCTAGCCTCCTCGACGACCTTGGCCATGTCGAGGAGGTCGGCCAGGCGGATCTGGTTGATCGTGAGCTGAAGGTGCCCATCGAGAAGGGGAGTTCCGACTTGATAGGAGCGCCTCGGGAGTTTCTTGACGCCTCCGAGATAGACGACCGTGACATAGACCGGCACGAAACGCCCAAATTCTTTCGAGTATTTCACCGCCAGGGCTGCGGCATACTCCAGAAACCTGATGATGTCGCGGTGGTTCGCGGTGGCCTGGAACTCGATGATGAGAATGGACTTGTCTCTCGTCAGGAACGCGCAGTCGAGACGCCTCAACGACTTGCCGAGAATGGGCACTTCCGTGTTGAGCGGTACGGAGCCTTCGATGAAGTGGGAAGGAATATTCAGCGCCCGCATAAGGGAGGGGTGATCGGTGTACGCAAGGAATTTCAGGAAGATATCCTTGCCATGGGGGTGGGATCCGGCGCCCTTCCCCGCGCCGCGCCTGTTGGCTCCCCCATCGTCCGCCCGGCTGACCCGGCAGGGCGAGAGCACCGGCTCCAGAACCGCAATTAGAATCGCGAAAAGCGCTAACATCAACATTATCATCTCCGGCGCCGGGCCTTGCTTGAAGGTGCCCGGCAACTGCCGGATTCGGAACCGTATCCGCATCCGGGAGAGGGCATCCGGAATACGGGTCGGCTTGCCCTCCCATGTTAAACGACTTAGTCTCGGCACACAATATGCCCGAGGCGGCCCCGACCGCTCCCGTCAGCCGCTGTCTCAGGCTCGGCGCAACGACCCCGGCACCCGCGAGCTGCGGAACCGCGCCGGACGCCGCTTCGGCTAGTCCGGACATCCCGTGAAGCCCGGGGCCGGGGCGTCCGTCCTCTGGCCGGGGCGGACGGATGCCCGTCCCGGCCCTCGATGTCCCGAAGGTCGGCGGCAGGCACGTTCCGGGGAAGTCCACCGGAAGGGCGACCGGCTGTCGTGCCCCGGACACGTCTTGACGTCCCTCGGCTCGTTGGTCTTCCGCACGTCCGCACGTTCGCCCGTTCACCCTTGATACGGAAAATAGCTCCGTGAAGCCGAGTTCACAGGCTATTTGATTTCGGCACCCCCCTTTCTAAAGTTAGGTAGAGAGTCTGGGAAATTGAAATGCAAAACTTAAACGCGGCCCTCGTTCCGGAGGCTTCGAGCAATCCGACCGCATCCGGCGACTGGCAGGAACGCCGGAGAGCCTCAGCCGATCCAGCTCCCCTCCCCCTCTACCCGCCTCCACTTGAAGCCCCGCGCGAAGACGTGGCCCCTCCTGAGGAGGACCGCGAGCTTCTCTTCCCTGGAGAGCCCCGGTTTCAGGCTTGCCGAACGCACGTCGGCCGGACGTTCGCGCCCGCGTGCCAGCAGGCTCAAAGCCACGGGCTCGCACCTGTCCGCTCCCAGGATCCCTGCCCCCTCGCGCCGGATGTCCCGGTTGCCCCGGGCCCTGCGGTCGCCGAGGAAGAGCAGGACCCTCGCCAGCCCGAACTCGGATGAGACGAGTCTCCTTATGCCTTCCATGGACTTCAGCTCCGCCCAGCGGAGACCGGTCACGATGGCGGCTACGCCGCGCTCAGACCGCAACGCACGGCAACACCACGCGACCGCTCTGGTGGCGGGGTCGCAGGGATCGCTCTTCAGTGCCTTGGACGCGCCGCCCAATGCCTTGCGTATCTCGATGTCCACCGGGAGCTTATGGATCTCCTCGAGACCGGGGGCCTTCCGTACGAGGACCGGCGAGGTACCCAGGGCGATGTCAGGGGGATCGGCGGCCCGACGGAAAACCCTCAGGATGTTCTCCGCGAGCGGGCCGTGCCGGAGCGGCGCGGGCCGGAGCAGCGGGACCATGAATGGGTCCGCCAGCAAAGCGCCCTCGAATGAGACTTGCGGGCATGATGGTCCCAGTGCCCCTCTGAGCGCCTCCTCGGCGTTCATCGTCGCCAGCTGGTATGCCAAGGGGTCCTGGACGGTGCAGCTGAGATCGGCTGCGAACTTCGCCAAGAGCCCCTCGCCATCCCCCAGGATCCCGGAGGCGATGAGAGTCGCCAGATAGACGCCAGACCCCGAGAAAAGGTCCGTCACGCGCACGCCGGCGGCTGACGCGTCCACGCCGGACCCCTGACTGAAGGCCTTCGCAGCGGAACGGCATACGAACTCGGCGAGGGCGTAAGGCGTATCGGAAGTCCAGGGGAGCGCCGTCCCTTCCGGGAAAGCGGCCATGAAGAGCCGCCGGTACTCCGCGTCCAGATCGGCGAGCCTGGCCCCGCCGATGCCCGGGGTGCCGGGCCATCCCAGCTCGGCCCGTTCCGCCAGGATCTCGCGGTACTTCTCCTGAGCGGCCAGTGAGGCGAACGCGGCGCTGGAGCCAAGCGCCCCGGACAGCCCGGCAAAAGCCCGGCCGACGGGATTGTCTACGCCAGAACGGTCACACGAGCTGAAGCGCACCAGGGGACCCGCCAGTTCGCTCAAGACCAACATGCCCGCCGTCTCCGCCGGGCCCACGCAGGGGCCCAGGCAGAGCCGCAAATCGCCCTCAAGTCTTGCGAATTCGCGGCGCACCGGGCCAGGCTCCTCAGCGAGGTTCCGTGCCGCGCGGTACATGGAGGACGCGAGCGACGAGGTCTTCCCGTCCAGCCGGTTTAACAGGCGTTTCACCGGCGAGCTCCGGGTGCGCGATCCGCCGGGCACCGTGCGCAGTATCGCGGCCCGCGCACGTTCGCCCGAATGCGACGAGGGAGCGGCGACGGGCTCCGAAGTAGCGGCGACGGGTTCCGAGGGAGCGGCGACGGGTTCCGAAGGAGCGGCGACGGGTTCCGAAGGAATACGACAGGACGTCGCAGGAAACGGGGAAATCACTTCCAGGTCGGGAATACCGTGAAGGCCGCCGATGGCCTCCACTCCTTCCAGGAGAGGGTCGGCTGGGCGCGAGGGACCCGGCCCTGGGCAGGGACGTCCCCCGCGATCATCGTGGTCTCGCATGAATAGACTTCCTCAGCGGACGCGGAGGGATGTAGGCGCAGGACACGGTCCTTGCATCGCGCGATCCACGAAGACGGTAATCGCGAATACGATCGTATGGACGGCGCGTCCTTTGCGCAGATGTGTATTGAGCTGGAGTGATATTCGTACGAGCTACAGATACGCAACTCTAGTGAAGGCGAACGCCCGGCTGACCGTGGCATGGGCAACGGCGCACCGTCCATGCCACGGGCCGGGAGAAAATCTGAAGATTCCTGCGGCTCACCCGCCGACTCTGATACGGAGATGCCGAAGGACAGCTCCGGCGTGGCCGAAGGGAGCGGAGGAACCGTAATGCCATAACGCGGGGGCTTCAGGCTCACGGAAAGGCACTGTCCGGATGACGGCGTTCCGCAGCCCGCGACAACGGTCTTGCGGCTCTCACGGATATACCCCGGAAGGCGCACGCGCGGGCAGGTCGCGGTCACTTTCGCGGCAGGGGATTCGGTCTAAATCCGTAAGGGTCTAGGATGGGCCTCCGATGGCGCACCGGCCTTCCCGGAAAGCGATTCGAATCGTACTCTCATCCCGTTTGAAAAGTCAAGAGTGACAGCCGCGGGGCGGAAAGGAAATTTCAGGCGGTACTGAGGCAAAGATATCAGGCTATGAGGCAACGAATCATCATGACATCCGCGTTCCGGGCATCGCCAGAACATGGTGAAATTCGAACTTGCCCGGTCAAACGAGCGGATACGCCAGGGTTCATCGGATGATTCGGATGATTCGGATGATTCGGATAATTCGGATGAGTCGGATGCATCCGGATGCGCGGGATGCATCCGGATGCAAGGAATGATTCGGTTGCATCGAATGATTCATATTCGTTCTATGCGTAGGATGCATCGGGGGATACGGAATCTTCGGATGCGGTCGGATGCTGAGAGGTTGGTACCTGGCGTCCCGACATTACCTCCGCATATTGCGGTATTCGCGATTCCGGATGTCACCTTGGGTTAGTGCCGGATGCAAATCCTGATCCATCCGCGAATCCTTACAACAACGAAAGTCGGAGTCGCTAGACCCGAAGATTCTGGAAATTGCCTTCTCCCGAGTCCGATTCGGTTCAAGACGGTCGGCTTCTCTCACACCTGCAACGCTTTGGCCAAGTCAAGCGATCGCCTCCGGCACATGTTGACCGGGAGAGCCGGACGCCTCACTCGATGCGTCGTGCGGGAGGGCGACACCGCATGGACGCGGGTCGCCGATGTATACGGCCTATCGCGTAAGGGAACGGCCCTGGTTTAAGGCGCCTATCTCCGATGCCGGAAGGGTGATCCGGACCGATTCGGCATGGCCTTTATTTGAAAAATCGCGCCACATGCCCGATGTGGGCATTAAACCGTTTGTTGTCGAAAAAATGAATTTTTGCCAGGGCGAACCGTCCTCAAGGAAAACGGCCCGGCACTGCGGTGAATATGAACCGAATTCATTTCCCGCGTCCCAGCTTTTTGACTGGGAATTCCACGAAACCCTTTCCCGCAGGGATCCGGAAACGTTTCCGGCTATCCCTTGCACATCCGTCACCATGCGCCCCGAAACCGATCTACGGAACGCCCGACGTCCGTTAGTTCGTGTCGCGCGGCTTCAGCTCCTGTCGCAATAAGAGAACCAGCAACATGCTGATTTAATTGGACAATACATTGAGAGAATGATAACAGCATATTCCAAAAGGATTCAAGTCGCTCTAACTTACTCGAAAGCGAAAAGCGATCCGAAAGCTCTCGTTGACAGACTACGCGTTTCAAGGTTAAGACAATACCCACACGAAACGGCAACCTGACGTTCGCCGGGGCGAATACTCCCCGGACAGACCCGCAAGAAACGATCTCAAGGGCGCGACACTCCGTTGCCCCCTTCAGGCTCATGTCACCTGGGCCTCTCTAGGAAGGCCCGCAACCCCTTCATCTCCCATCATTTCGCTTCGGTTTCCCGAGACGCGCACCTTGCCCATCGTGCCGCCTCCTCCCTCCGATTCGTTCTCCCGCCTTTTCCTCAGGACGAAAAACAACGGACGGGCCTGGCTACCCGAAGCCGGCGAACGGAGCGGCCCAGCCGCGCCGGTCCGGCCCCGGGCGGTTTGCCCGCTTGCCCTGCCTGCGCGAGCCGTCTCACGTGGCCTCGCAGCGTGATGCGGCGAGGCCCGCAAGCTCCCGGCACCATTGCCGGATTGCGTTAGCGAGCGAACGTCCGCCCCCTCGCCATTCGCGTTCCGCCGCTGAAGGCGGTCTCGCGGCCAGTCGGGCACCAGGATTATTGTTTTTCGGTTCAGTCAGGATTGCGCCGATGCCCCCGCAGGGCCCGAACGCGATCGGCAGATTTCGGCGGGCGCGCGCCCGCCAGAGGAAAGGCCCATGCCAACACCTCCCTCAAGAACATCCCCCGCCGCGACCACGACGTCCGGCCTCCAAGCCTCACCTTCCCTGCTCCATCACCACTCCGATGCGCCCCAGTGCCGCGCGGGAGGGAGCGCACTCCTGCTGAGCGTTCCGCTCAACGCCCCCGAATCCGGCGCCCTCGCCGCCAGCTCCAAGCCTGTAAGCGTGTCTGGCTTCACCGTGACCCTCTGCATAACCCTCGCGGCCCCTGCGGACGCCGCGACCGATGGGGATGAGGAGACTCCACCGCCGACTCGCGCCGCAAAGCGCCCCGAAGCCGATCCCGCCCGCAAGTTGCCCGAGGCGGACCCCGGCAGGGACATCACCGAAGCCGGTCCCGCCCGCCAACTGCCCGAGGCGGACCTCGGCAGGGACATCACCGAGGCCGGCCCCGTCCGCAAGTTGCCCGAGACGGACCCCGGCAGGGGCATCACCGAGGCCGGTCCCGTCCACCAACTGCCCGAGGCTGACCGCGGCAGGGGCATACCCGGGACCGGGTCCGACCGCCGCCGACCCGCGCAGGACCTCGACAGGTCTATCCCCGAGGCCTGGTCCGACCGCCCCGCCGAGCCGGACCAGCACATTGCGCTCCCCGAAGCCTTCGGTTTCCACGAGCTCTCAGTATTCCATAAGCCCCTCCCCTCCGGCGAGGCCGCAGACCTCCTCGAGGCCGACAACTTCCACGAGACCGCCGACCTCCTTGAGGCAGACGACTTGCATGAGGAGCCACTCGGCCTCGTGGACATCGCCCGGTCCGTTCGCTTCGGCACCAAGGTGCTCATCGGCATGAGGCCCTCATCCGGGCCCAGGGCTGAGCGGGGGTTCGCGGACGGGGTCACCGCGCCGCCGAACCCGTTCCGCATGAAGCGGACGGAGATAGCTAAGCTGGTGACCGACTACCGCAAGAAGCACTGCATGTCAAGGCGGAGCTTGGGAGTCTTGGCGGGCGTGAGCGACAACACCGTCCGCAACGTCGAGAGGTGCCGGTCGTGTCTGCCCGCTACGGTCGACAGCATCCTCTGGGCGATGGGGTTCCGTCCCGCCTCATAGGTCTCCGGGCACGGCCTCCCCGGTCAACCCTCCCTGAAACGGAATGACCGTCTCTCGTCGACGGATTCAGCTCCCTGCCGGGCATCCGCACGCGAGACGTTGGCCCACCCCCGGCGGATGGCTTTCCTTGCCGATGCGTCAGACATCTCCGAATCTCGCGTGGACGCGGCGCGGTCCCTCTTAGCCTATACACGCCACTTCGCACGTTCCTTCAACCACTCCACCCCGATCCTCTCCCTGACCGCAAGGCCGGGGGCGGCATTGAAACGCCGCTCCCGGCCTTGCGGCTTTCGGGCCCTTGGGAGCCAGCCGCCTGCCCGATACCCCATGGGCGAGATGCATGGTGTGAATTGCCGTCCAGAGCATCGGAGCTACTGCCCCTGTTTGAGGCAATTCCGGAGACGTTTCAGGATCGCCGACCCAGTTTGCCGGAGCTACGCACCGTTTCCCGGAGCTCAGTACCGTTAGCCGGGGGTTACGCACCGTTTCCCGGAGCTCCGTGCCGTTAGCCGTGGCTTCGCACCGTTTCCCGGAACTCAGTTCCGTTAGCCTGGGCTACGCACCGTTTCCCGGAGCTCCGTACCGTTAGCCGCGGCTTCGCACCGTTTCCCGGAGCTCCGTACCGTTAGCCTGGGCTACGCACCGTTTGCCTGAGCTACGCACCGTTTGCCTGGGCTACGCACCGTTTGCCTGAGCTACGCACCGTTAGCCTGGGCTACGCACCGTTTGCCAAAGCTACGCACCGTTTACCAGAGCTACGCACCGTTTGTCGGAGCTATGCACCGTTAGCCTGGGCTACGCTCCGTTTCCCGGAGCTACGCACCGTTTGCCGAAGCTATGCACCGTTAGCCTGGCCTACGCACCGTTTCCCAGAGCTACGCACCGTTAGCCGGAGCTACGCACCGTCAGCCGGAGATCCGCTCCGTTTGCCGGAGGCCCGCTCCGTTAACCGTAGGCCCGGCCAGCGTTTGCCGGAGATCCGACCGTCAGCCTTCGGCCTTGGCCGCAGCTGTCAGCCTCCGACCGCAGGATATTAGACCGTCGGGCGGCTCGAAAGTCCCGAATCCCGGGCAGAAAACTGCGGATATACTGCCTGACCCGGCTCCGCCGACCCGACCGGATGGGCTACAGGAGGCTACCTCCCTGCGTCCGAACTGGTCGCAAGCGTCCTGCATGCCCATCAGGCCTCGCCCGATCCTGCGTTTCAAGGTCCCGCGATGCGAACCCGGTCGCGAACTGCCCCGTGCGCTGTCCAGCGTAAGGTTTTAACAAATTCCTTTTTTTGGTATTATTTGGTGACGGAAGCGTAATTAAGTCGGAGCGGCAACCCGGGGCAGACAACGACCTTGGTCATTGGCCTCAGGGGGGCTGAAGGGTAGACAAAACGTACCAGCTATAGGGGCATGACCGCCCATTCGCCCTGTTTGGATCGCCGCCGCCCCATCCGGCTCTTCATCATGAATCCCCCGCCGACTGATTACGGCGGCATCGTTTGATATGCAGCCGTGATCCGGGTACCGGCCCGCGACTTCCCGGCGCCGGAGCCTCAGGCCTGCCGGACGCACCAGCCGTTGTCCGTTCCCGCCGTCATGCGCGCATTGCCTTCCGCCCCCGGCAACGATTCCGCCGGCCGCGCCGCCACACCCATCGCGCCCCGGCCCGTGCCGTAACGGCTGGACGGACGTTCATGCGGGCGGCGTCGACCCGCCGGCTTGACCCCCGTTATCATCAAATCAACGCCAAAGGAGTAGACTGGGGTCGGGACGCCCGCCAGGGCGCCGCCGAGGAGGCCTCGGGAACCTGACCATGACAAGACTTCCTGGCATAGCCGCCGCCCTCTTGGCGGCAATGGCGCTCCTTTCCGGCTGCAGGGGCGGCGCGGAGGCCGGCGGCACGTCCGGGGAGGTGACCGTGGTCTTCATCCCTAAGATCACGGGCAACGCCTTCTTCGACGCCGCCAACACGGGGGCCCAGAAGTTCGCCGCCCGCAACGGCTTCAGGGTAGTCTACATGGGGAGCCCCAACGCCCTGGTCCCCGAGCAGCTGGATGTCATCGACCAGGCCATCGCCTCGGGCCCGGACGCCATCTCCGTGAGCTCCCTGGACGCCACCGCCCTGGACGGGACGCTGAAGAGGGCCATGCGCCTTGGCATCAAGGTGACCACCTGGGACTCGGACGTCTCCGGCGATGCCCGCTCGGTCATGGTGTCCCAGGGGACGCCCGGCCAGCTGGGCAGGATGCTGGTGGAGATGTCTGCCAAGGGCCTGGAGAAGCGGGGCCGCGATCCGGCCAGCGACCCCATCACCTACGCCTGGCATTACTCGCGGCCGGAGGCGAGGAACCAGAACTCCTGGAGGGCGGCCGGCGAGGAGTACATCAGGAGCTCCTTCCCCAACTGGGAGAACGTGCGGCCGGAAAACTCCTACAGCGGCCAGGACCCCGACAGGGCCCTGGCCGTGGGCCTGGAGATCCTGGAGAAGCACCCTTCGATCGATCTGGTCATCTGCAACGACCCCACCTCCCTGCCCGGCCAGGCGGAGGCCCTGAAGGCCCTGGGCAAGGGCGCCCAGGACGTGACCGTGACGGGCTTCGCGTCCCCCAACGCCATGCGGGAGTACGCCAAGGCCGGCATCATCGACCGCTGGGGGCTCTGGGACTGCCAGCTCCAGGGGGCCCTGGCCTGCTACATATCCTATTACCTGGCCTCGGGCAACGACCTCACGGTAGGCCAGATGGTGGACGTCCCCGAGATAGGTCTCCTGGAGGTCATGCCCAACAAGGTCCTTGACCCGGACGCCTACTCGTCCCCCGCCTCTGGGGTGGTGCTCCTGCCCAGGCGCACGGAATTCACAGCGGAAAACGTGGATGACTACGACTTCTGACCTCGCCGCACCGCAGGCCGCGATGTCCCGGGCCTCCCCGTCCGGGTACGCACGACCGACCGGGCGGCTTTCCCTGTCTCCCCGGCAGGCGCCGGCCCCGCCTGCCGCAACCCTCCCGATGCCGCCCCGGCAGAAGTCTGCCCAGCCGTTTCCGCCCCTGCGGAGGCAGACCCGACAGGCGCCGTCCCTGCGGGCGCCCGCCCTGCCCGCGGCGGCACTCCTGGCCGCCGCGTTCATTGCCGCCGCGATCCTGCCGGGTTGCCGGGAGAGGGGCGCCACGCTCCACGACGGCTATTATTCCTCCGAGGCGATGTCCTTCGACCGGGAGGGGTGGAAGGACTACCTGACCATCTACGTGAACAACGGCCAGATCACCATCGTGGAGTACGATGCCAGGAACCTCTCGGGCTTCCGCCGCTCCTGGGACATGGACCGGATGCTCGCCTGGAACAGCACCCACGGGGTGCGTCCATCCCGGTACCTGCTCTCCTACCAGAACGCCCTCCTGACCCTCCAGGACCCCAGGAGGATCCAACCTCTCCCCGGGGGCAGGAACATGTACGAGGCCTTCACGGCCCTGGCGGAGGCGGCTATCGCGCGGGCGAGGGCTGGCGACGGCCAGGTCGCCTTCGTGCGGCTCCTGGAGAAGAGGCACCCGGGCGAGCTGTAGCGGCCTCCTTCCGCCCGGTCGGGGGTAGCCGGGCGGCTCCGCCGGTTTGGGCGGGCCTAACGGGCGGCTCCGCCGGTCCGGGTGGGCCGGGCGGTCGCGGAAGTGCGGTCGAACAAGATTTTTCGAAGGCCCGCAGGGCAGAGCCGCCGCCCGGCGGACCGCCGCGCCCGGCTGGGCGGGTGTCGGCCTATGACGGGGCCGGGGGCGCGGGAGCCCCCGGCCGGAGAACGAGATGAACCGCAGATTCAGGGTTACCCCCCAGAAGAGCATCTCCGCCAGGATCCTCGTGGTCACCCTCTTCGTGGTCATGATCCTGACGGCGGGGATCGTGTTCATCATGACCTATTTCATGAACTCGCTCACGGAGACCATCCTACTGAACGTCCTCCAGCCCATGGCCAAGAGCGCCTCCCAGAACCTGGAATCCAAGCTCCACACCCTGGTCGACCGTCTCTACCTCATCCGCAACAACAGCATCCTCTCAAGCACCTCGGTGGCCCTGAGCGGCAAGAAGAAGATAATCGAGCGCACGATGAGCTCGATAAACTTCCTTTGGCTGGGTCTCTACGACTCCTCCGGCTCGCTCATGACCGGGAGCGACGGGGCGCCTTACCGTCTGGGCACCCGCAAGATCTGGCGGCTCATGTCGCAGACGTCCAACATCGTCATCGAGGACACCGTCGTGGGCGACAACGGCCTGGAGATGGCCATCGGCATCCCCGTCTGGTCCACCGAGCAGACCGAGGAGGATCTGAAGCCCGCCTACTACCTGGTGGGAAGCTACTCCTACGACGTCATCTACGAGATCATCTCGAACCTGAACATCGGCCCCCACGGCACGGCCTTCATCGTGAACGAGAACGCCGACTTCATGGCCCACCTGACCCAAGGCAAGGTCTACAGCCAGCAGAGCATCAAGGAGACCCTGGGGGAGAGCGACCGCTCGGCTCGCATCATGCGCCTCATGGTCCAGGGGCACACCGGCTCCGCCGTCATCGACACCCCGGCGGGGCCCATGTTCATAAGCTACGCGCCGGTGAGGGGCACCAACTGGTCGCTGGGCATACTGGTGTCCCGCGCGGACTTCATGGCCGCCGTGCGCACGGCGGACATCACGGGCTTCGTCATCACCCTCGTCTTCATCGTGATATTCGCATGGATCTACCGGCTGGTCCTGCGCAACTTCATCACGGCCCCGCTCCAGCTCATCACCGAGAACGCCGGCCGCCTGGCCCGGGGCGACTTCGCCGCCGCCGACATCGAGGGGCTCTCGCGGCGCGAGGACGAGGTGGGGAGGCTCGCCGCCACCTACCGCACCATGGCCGACTCCATCCGGCGCGTCATCGACGACATCGGCGGGCTCACCCTGGCCGCGAGCGCAGGGGAGCTCATGCGCCGCGCCGACCCGGAGCGCCACCTGGGCGACTACCACAGCATAGTCACGTCCATCAACACAACCCTGGACGTCATCTGCTCGCACCTGGACTCCATCCCCAACGCCCTGGCGCTCTTCACCCAGGACCGCAGGCCCGTCTACCGCAACGTGGCCATGCGCATGCTCCTTCTGCTCCACGCCCTGGAAGACGGGGACGATCTGCTGGGGACCCTGGCCGCCTGCGGCCCCGGGGGCAAGGACGGGATCCCGGAGGAGCTCGCGCACCTCTTCGGCCCCGACGGCATCAACGGCGAGACCTTCCAGATGGAGATAACGCTCACCGGCGAGGAGGGCGAGAAGGAGAGCTTCTCGATGCAGCTCAAGCGCGCGGGGGAATCCGGCGGCAAGAGCCGCTCGGACGTGTGCGTCATCATGATCCTCTCGGACGTGACCCAGCTGACCCGGGCCATCTCCCAGGCCGAGGCGGCCTCCAAGGCCAAAAGCGAATTCCTCGCGAACATGTCCCACGAGATCCGCACCCCCATGAACGCCATCATCGGGCTCACCCACCTGCTCCTCGAGACCGACCTGAGCGAGCAGCAGCTGGAGTACGCGGAGAACGCCAACAGCTCCGGCAAGGCGCTCCTGGGCATAATCAACGACATATTGGACTTCTCCAAGGTCGAGGCGGGAAAGATGACCCTGGAGTCCATCCCCTTCTCGCTCTCCAAGACGCTCTCCGACATCGAGATGATGTTCCGCGAGAAGACCGCCGGCGGGGTGAGCCTCATCATCAGCCCAGACCCCTACGTCCCCGACCGCCTCGTGGGCGACCCCCTGCGCCTGAGCCAGGTCTTCATCAACATCGTCGGCAACTCCTTCAAGTTCACCAAGGCCGGCACCATCGCGGTGACCACCGCTCTGGAGGGCCGGGAGGACGATCGGTGCCGCGTGGGCTTCAGGGTCCGCGACACCGGGATCGGCATGACCCCCGACCAGTCCTCCAAGCTCTTCCGGGCCTTCACCCAGGCCGACGCCTCCACCACGCGCCAGTACGGCGGCACGGGTCTGGGCCTCACCATCACCAAGCGCCTGGTGGAGCTCATGGGGGGCGCCATCTCGCTGGAGAGCGAGGTGGGCGTCGGCACCACCGTCTCCTTCGACTGCCTTTTCCAGGTGGACCAGGCGGCCGAGGCGGAGCGCGTCAAGGCGGAAGCGGAGGCGCCGGCGGAGCCGCGGCGCAAGCCCCGCCGCCCCAAGGGCGGGGACGGCGCCCCGGACGCGGCCCTCTCCGGCCACCGCATCCTCCTGGTCGAGGACAACGACGTGAACGTCCTGGTCGCCCGCTCCCTCATGAAGAAGATGGGGCTGGTGGTGACCGTGGCCGAGAACGGGGAGACGGCCTTAAAGAAGCTCCAGGAGGCCGAGGACGGGAAGACCGGGCTCCCCTTCGATCTGGTGCTCATGGACCTGCAGATGCCGGTCATGGACGGATACGAGGCCACCCGCCGCATCCGCGCCAACCCCGACTACAAGGATCTGCCCATCATCGCCATGACCGCCCACGCCTTCGCCGAGGAGCGGGACCGTTGCCTGTCCATCGGCATGAACGGACACCTCTCCAAGCCCATCGACGTGGCCCTGCTCGCCCGGACACTGAAGCAGTTCTTGAGCGACCAGGCCTCCGCGGGCGATCCCAACTGACCGCCTGCCAGGAATGGGGGCCGACTGCGTGAGGCCTGCCCGCCACGAGGGACGCCACAGAGACGGTGGACGATGGCGAGGCGGGGCCCCTCCAAGGCGGGGACGCATGACAAGGCCGTCTTTCGGAAGGCAAGGCCGGCTAGTCCTGACCTTGGTCTGGTGCCTTCAAATGCATTTGCACGCTTGACGCCAGCGTAATAAGCCGACGATGGATTCATGATGAAGAGCCGGATGGGGCAACGGTGGTCCAATCAGGCAGACTGGGAAGTCATGCCCCTATAATTGGTACGTTTTGCCTACCCTTAAGCCTCCATGATGCCGGTGAACAGGGGGCATTTGCATGCCTCGGGTTGCAGTTCCGACTTATTACGGTTCCGTCATACTTGTTCGGCGACAGAACGGGCGCCAGGAGGCAGGGGCGGCTATCAGGCGGCAAAAGGTCGACATTGTTCCAGGGGCGGTCAGGCCACTGCCGTTGGGAGGAGGTCAGGAGGCAGGCAAAAATGCAAGGCCAGTTCTGCTCCCCTGGACGTATCCGCTCACATGGGGTAAGGGAAGTCAGGTGAGTATCCGTTCAGGAGGGCGTAGCTGACTCCCCCATGCGGCTAAGGCCGACCCCCCTTGCGATCGTCTTGTCACCGTGAACGGATTCGACCAAATGAGAGGGCATGACCGAAAATGACCATTCATCTCACGCCATAACCGGCCACGCCACACTCATAAACGGATACCCTGTCGGAAATTCGACTGTTGAACCTTTGTCTCAGTGCCTGAGATTCATTTTTGAGGTCTGTGAAAAAAGCCCTTCCGAGCCTGAAAAGAAAGGCAAAAGCACTCGCCTATCAACCAGGCTGAATTTAATGCCGGATTGGACGAAATATCGTCTCTGCGTTCAACACAGATGCATTAGGGGCATCCCTTGAATGGAAAGGCGCGTTGTCTCAGTGAAGTCCAATTCAGGCTTTTTACACATACCTCATTTTTGATTTGAGCGGCTAAATAGCGAATAATATCGATGCTTTAGGTTTCTATTGGACTCAAAGGAGGCAGACATGGGCGATAAGGTGGAAGACATGGGCGCTAAGGGCACGGATGACACAGATTTGGTTACAGTTCATATTTTGGAAACTGATGATGGACAGATCCTCAAATTTCCTAAACGATTCCATGTTAAATCAAAGGAATTGTTGATATTTCGTGAGGGTGATAGAATTGTGTTAAGGTCGGTTTAAGTCAATAACACCTGATACGTTCGTATTATGAAATGATCTCTTTGGTTCTGACTTCATGACAAATTGCCCAGTATTTTGATGCGCATGAAATGGTTTCATGATAAATTCTTAAATTTTTTAAGTGTTGTCAGAGTTCATTTGGTCTATACAAAATCTTTAAAACGATAGCTAGATGAGAGTCTTGGTTGCACCCATCTAAATTTCTGCCTGCCCCTTCGAATGAGTGTGGCTACAGTGAAAGGAAAAATAATCTTCAGACAACATTGGATTTTTCAGGAATTCTGTTCTCTTTCTTGACATTGACCACGAAGCATAAGGTTTATTAAGGTGGGAGGGTGATATGAATAACACAGATACCAAGAATACTAACGGATAAGATTGCTTCATAGCTCTTGTTTTGGAAACAGACAATGGTCAGATTATCAAGTTACCAAAGGAGTTCCGAACAGAATCCAAGGATCTTGTTATGTCTTTTCGTAACCGAGATATATTGTTGAGGCCTACCGTTGAAGACAACCTATCCTTCATTTTTGATCTTATAGATCCATTCCCAGAAGATTTCTTTGACTATCTTAAAGACGATCAGTTGCAGACCGGTAAAAAACCATGACCTTACCTCCGGAATACATGCTTGACACGAACATTTGTAGTTATATTATAAGCAATCGTCCACCTGAAGTCAGGGAACATTTTTCATCTTTAAAGTCGGGCCAAGCGGCAATGTCTGTTGTCACTTGGGGAGAAATGATATTGGGTGTTGAAAAAAATACTCAGATTAAATTAGCCATAAAATTAGAAACTTCCTCCAAAACTGCTGTCAGAGTAATCCCTATGGAACCGGACTCCGCGAAGTTTTACGGCGTGATCCGTGCATTCTTGGAAACACAGGGGACCCTCATCAGCACAAACGATATCTGGATAGCTGCCCATGCCATGTCTTGCGGGCATATTCTGGTGACAAACAACGAAAAGGAATTTTCTCGTGTCCCTGGACTGAGACGTGAAAATTGGGTTCTCACTCCCTCGGATTCAAACTCATAAGCATCAAAACCTACCTCAAAATACCGATCCACACAACAAAAGCCGCTCTCGTTTGCTTCCAGTGGGGGTTAACAGATACTCGAGAACAGATACCGTGAGTTACCGTTCACCTACCAAAAGGATCGAATGAGAGTTCGGTTCGCTATTGAGACGAACGTTGCCGCATCTCATTGGCGGGTAGGCGGTCCCCGACCGGACAACGAGTCACGAGCGTATGGTGGCGAATGAAGGATAAAAGCAAAGTCTGAATTCACATGAAGTCCAGTTGCCCTTTTTCATCGTCCTTCCATACGACTTCCGCGAAACGGACCATCACAGTTGAAGTATCATAAACCGCGACCGCAACGGCCCGGACCTGTTTCCCGGAAACTAGATACTGTTTGGCGTAATCATTTGTTAATATCTGATTAAAAGCATCATCGACTTTGTTGTCCAGAATACGTTTGATCTGATCCGACACTGTCCCCAGTTCGAGGAGTCTATAGAAACCGGTAAAGGAGACTGGTCGTTTTTCTTCAGGTGAGGGACCAGAATGGCGCTGTATAGTTTGTTTGGGCTTACGTTTATGTCTGCCGTCAAGACCGGTTTTGTCCACCGCTTCGATGTATTTCAGTTCTATTACGATGTATCCTTTTCCAGCAACATCGAACAACAGATCGGATCTGCCGGCATCCGAGTACACCTCGCCCAATGCCTCCAGCATATTACCGGAAAAAATGGCACCCCCGAACCTCATAAGAGTCAGCAAAATAAGTTTGAAACTGCCTTCTCCGCCGCCGCGATACCATTCTCTGGGATTTCCGGAGAATATTGAACTCAGAAGCATTTCAGCCTTTTCAGTATCGCATGACCATAAAGTCGACAGCAGTTCGCCTTTCATGCTTGTCAAGCTCTTCAGGGGATCGCTGGAATTTTCCATGAACTGGAGACTCATCACGAATTGTTGGAATTTTGATGAAAGCTCACCGTTTATCGCGTTCCTGATCTCATGGTCGGGGATCTTCAGGTTAAATTTTTTTGAATCCCCAATCTCGACGATACTATCGATTGTCAGATAACCTGCCTGCAAAAGGAAAGCTTCATCGTTGATGTTGCCGGTGTCTTGAATTTCAAGGGGAGCTCTTACGGAAATATTATTGCCGAATATCTCGAAACGATTTCCATCGAGAGATCCGAGAGCTTCAGTAAACAGGGAGGTTCCGGATTGGTACCAATAATCATCGAATTTCTTTTTATACAGAAAACTTTTGATCGAATACGGATTGAAAACTTTTGTCGTCCCGTCCCAGCTGTAGCCATCGTACCATTCCGTGATCTTGTCCATGAGCCGATCTACGGTTGAATCTGATGGAAGTTTTCCTTCAGATACCTGTTCCGAAAGGGCTTCGCCAAGATACATGCCAAAATTCGACTGGATTTCATCTTTCGTGAAGCCGCAGATCGTTGAAAATTCCTCGTCGAAAGAAATGTCCATGACGTTGTTCAGAGCCGAAAAAAGGGAAAGTTGTTTGAATTTAGTGATCCCGGTTATGAACACGAACCGCAAAAAATTGCTGCATCCTTTGATCGATGAATAAAACCCATACAGCATCGAGCGCATTTGTTCGATTTTTGTTGGATCTCGAAGGTTTTTCAAAATAGGAAAATCATACTCATCTATGAGGAGCACGACGTTTTTCGCACCGATGTTTACGCGTCTATCGGTTTCATTTTTCGGTACTGTATATTTGATTGAAATTTTCATTATCAAATCGCTGATAGCGCCGGCGATTTTTGTCTGCTTGATCTTGACACCATACGAATCAGCGAACAGCTTCAGTTTGCTGATGAGGTCGGCTTGAAAGTCCACAGGTTCGACTTCCACGGTGTTCATGTTTATACGGATAACCGGAAAATTTTTCCAGCTGAAATCCCCAGCCTTCCGCTCGATGTCCAGTCCGGCGAACAGTTCCCTTCTGCCCTCGAATATCTGTTGGATCGTATCGAGAAGAAGGCTTTTGCCGAATCTTCTGGGCCTCGCCAGGAAATACGGGCCGTACGAATTTACCAGATCACCGAGAAGACCCGTCTTGTCGACATAGACCGCCCCCAGCTCCATTAATCCCGTAAAGGTATCCACCGGGATTTGGTAAAACATGGATTTCTCATCCATAGCATTGGCCCCCTGTGCCGCAAGGACCTGTGACCGCAGGTTTGTCACGCCCGCAAGGCATGAAGGAGGTGCTCTCGCGCCGACAAACTCAGGCTACTAAACGCTTGAAATGACCGGGGTTAACCCTGACCGGGCAGCATCCGTTACATCGGATGAAAGCCGAGCGGTTCCCAATACGCCTGATTACATTATATGTTTTATTCGACTTTCGTCAACGCTCGTTGAGTCCGTGTGTCCATGTGTCCGTTCATTGGGAGCTCGAAAAGCCATCGATAAGGGAGGCAATACTCCACATGAACGTACACGTACGGACTCAGGCTCAATAACCGCCAGTTGGAGCTGGAGCAGGACAGTCACGTTATGGGTTGCCTGCCCCAACTCCCGTGCCTTGCCTCCGACAAGAAAGAGCGGCATTTCTCGGAAAGCCGCCCTTTCACAGAGGGGCCGGATGCCGCAGGGCTGAAAGCCGCCGGGCCACGGCGTCAGGGGGAAGTCCCGCCCGGGCACGCCAGAAGCCCATGACCATCCGTTCCTCTGAGAGCCGGAAACCGGTGTCCATGGCTTCCTCCCAGGATATCTGGCGGCTGTTGGGCAGGCTTTCCGGGGGGATGAAAATGGACACCGCGCTCGCGTCCTCGACCGAGACGGAAATGGCCGTCCCGGAGGCGGACAACACCGCGAAGGCCTCCGCAGGATTGTCCTTGCCGACAGACATCACCCCTGAGCCCCTATTGTCGCCTGTGCCGCTCGAACTGGACCTTTCCGCAGTGAAAAGGGTCCGGACGGAAGGCCCGGGAAAGCCCGGGAAGGCCCGAGAAGGTCCAGGAATGTCCGGGAAGGTCCGGGAAGGTCCGTGAATGAGTCGACCAGGTCGAGGTAACCTGACAACGGTGTCAGCGCGTCCGCCTGCCCTGGGCTCGAAGCTCGTGAAGGCCGTAAGGCCGGAGCAGTTGCCCATGAGCACGGACTTGAGGCGGGCGAGCACCATCCCGTAGGGGTTGGCATGCTGGCCGGAATAGAGGATGCCGCCTGCCTTGAGCGCCCTCTGGTAGCCGATGAGGGCGGGGCCGACCTGAACTGAGCGTAAACGAGGCTGTAGGTGGTCACCCCGCCATCGGAGCCGGACAGGTTCGCAGAGGGCGTTATGCCCGTCCCGCTGCCGCCGGTGTGGGCCGCGGCGCCTGAGACGTCGAGGAGCCGCATCGGCGGAACAGGCCGCAGACGCGTAAGGGCGCCCGCGCGTCACCTGCGGCGCGGTTCCCCTCCCCCACGCAAATCCCGCCACAACTGCCCTTCACCGTCCGTCAACGGCGTTCGCGCCGCCCCCCCATTCGGCCGCCAGCTTCACGATCCAACCGGCCCACGGAACACGCCACACGTTGTCGTCCCCCAAGGCAACCCTTCCGGCGCCCGCCAGCCCGCCGTCACGGAAGGCGACAAGGGCGTTTGCGGTGTGGCGGTCGTCTTCGTCCAAGTTCAGGGACCGGACGAGCTTACCCTTGCGATCCATCTCGATGACGAAGGAGCCGCCGGCCGTCCTGCCCGCCACGGCGATGCCCCCTGCAGTCCCGGCGATCGCGGTAAACCCGGTCTTGGGCCAGCGTCTCTCCGGGCTTGCGTAGACGGTCCCGAAGTCGCGGTCAAGGATAAGCACCCAGGCTCCGCCGCAGTCGCCGGTGTGAAGCCCCATCTCGCTCTCGCAACCGTAGACGGCGACTCCCCCGTCCACGAGCACGGCGATCCCTTCGATAGCCCTCTGCTGGCCGGACAACGTATCGGACGGGAACTCCAGTCTGGCGGTGACGGTGCGGTCGGAGGCGATCGCCAAGGCCAGGATCTTGCGGTCACTGCCGTCGTAACGCATCGGCTGTCCGACTGCAATGAACCCGTCCTCCGTGAGGGACGACGCGGAGATCCCAATCTCGACCCGAAGTTTCCGCATCCAGACAGGCCACCTCGCCGGGCGAGCCTGCGCGGTCAGGCTCCATGGCGCAGAGGCCGGGGCAGGCCGGAGGCCCGTCATCAAGGGCGTCCGAGACGCCCACCACCAGCAATCCCCCGTCGCCGGTATCCCGGAACGCGAGGGCGATGCCGTCGCCCGCCCTGGGGTAGATCCCGGACCAGACTGTCTTGCCTGCGGAGTCAAACCTGGTGACGAAGGGAGCATTGTGGAACCCGTACCAGTACGTGAATGCCGGATCCTTCCAGGTCGAGGCGCCCGCCACGATCGCGTGGCCGTCGGAACCGATCGCCGCAAACCTGGCTGTCTCGCCGCGCCTCTTGAAATCGATGGTCCGGTCCCACAGAACCGTCCCCTGCGGATCGGTCCTCACGACGCGCATGCCGTTCTCGTTGTCAAAAGATAAATCACTGGGGCCGATTGACCCGACCGCGAGAAGGCCGCCGTCCAACGCCAACGCAAGCGCGTCGAAGCTGAGGGACTTGCCGTCTCCCATGACGCTCCTCTGCCATTCCGCCCCGGCGGCCGGCGGGACATTTCGGGTACCGTCAGGCGATACGTTCTGGGCCCGAGCCGATACGGCCGCATAGAACATCACCGCCAGGGCCATGGCGAGGCAGGCCTTGGATATCGCAAAGATCCCCTGCCTACCGGAACAGAGACGATCGCGGACGGGACCGGGCGTTGCCGGACAAAAATGCGGCAATGAAGCGGTGACGGAATCTGAGCGGAAAACCGTAAGACCTCTCATCGAAAAACTCCTTTCGGGCGGTACGGTCCCGCGCGGTCCGGCACGGGGCCGGACGAAAGATTGCCAGTGGCGGGCGGCAGATTGCCAGGGCCGGGCGGCGGATTACCGAGGGCGAGCCCCAGACAAGAAAGGGCGGCCTTCCTTGGAAGGCCGCCCTTTCGTCGAGGGGCCGGGACCCTCGGGGGCCCCGGCATTCATGGGGAGTCACGCCCGGAGGCGCCAGATCAGAGATCCATGATCATCTGCTCCTCGGAGAGCTGGAAGCCGGTGTCCATGACCTCCTTCCAGGATATCTGGCGGCTGTTGGGCAGGCTTTCCAGGGGGATGAAGATGGACACCGTGCTCGCGTCCTCGGCAGAGGCCGAGATGGCCGTCCCGGAGGATGAGGACACCACGAAGGCCTCCGTGGGCTTGCCCTTGCCGACCGATACCACGCCGGAGATCCTGTCGCCTGTGCCGGCCGCGCCGGTCTCTGCCGCGGTGAACAGGCTCCGGGTTGTGGGCTCGGGCAGGCCGGTGAAGGTGTCGACCAGGTAGAGGTAGCCTTCGCCGGTGTCGCCGCATCCGCCCGCCCTGGGCTCGAAGCTCGTGAAGGCCGTGAGGCTGGAGCCGTTGCCCATGAGCACGAACTTGGGCTGGGTGAGCACCATCTCATAGGGGTGGGCCTGCTGGGCGGAATAGAGGGCGGCGCCTGCCTTGAGCGCCTTCTTGTAGCCGATGAGGGCGGGCGACCGGAGCTGCGCGGAAACGAGGCCGTAGGTGGTCGCCCCGCCGTCGGAGCCGGGCAGGTTCGCGGAGGGCGTTATTCCCGTCACGCCGCCGCCGACGTGGACCACGGCGCCGGAGACGTCGAGGATCCGCGAGGACTCGGAGGTGCGGTCGCTGAAGGTCATGAAGCCGTCGGCGTTCAGCTCCTCCTTGATGCCGAAGAGGTACTGGACGTGGTTCTGCTCGCAGGCCGCCGTCTGCCAGGAGGCGCAGGGCATCACGTCGTCGGTGCCCCAGATCCTGCCGGTCCCGAAGACGACCCAGAGGTTCTTCGCGGAGTCGAAGGTCGAGTTGACCGCCCCGGTGACGGGCCTGTCGGTGTCGATGAGCCTCCTGAGCTCCCAGTTGGAGACCTCGAGGGGGTTGCCGGATCCGTCCACCGTCTTCAGGCGGTAGACCGCGCCGGTGTCGGTGCAGTCTTTGGGATCCCGCGACACCGTGAGCCCGTAGTAGAGCGCATGGTTGGTCCACGGAGTCTCGCGTTTCTGGGCCGCGGGCAGGAACGGGTTGTTGAAGAAGGAGTTCGGCTCCGCGACCGTGAGGAAACTGGGGTTCAGGTTCGCCGGATGCGGGGCGCCGGACTTGGCGTCCAGCACGATGAGCCTCGCCTTCTGGTTGCTGTAGCCGTTATAGGGCGAGTCGGAGGCGAGCAGCACGTGCGCCTTCCCGTCGTTGGACTGCGCGGAGGAGACGGGGGTGTCCGTCACCGGCCCCGTCGGGAGCACAACGTACCAGGAGCCGTTGGAGGACACGACCGAAGGCAGCCCCACGGTGAGCCCCAGCTCCTTGGTGCTGTAGCGCCAGAGCAAGACCGGATCCTTCTCGGGGTCCGTGATGTCCAGGGCGAAGACCTCTGAGAAGAAGTGCTCGGCACCGGCGGCCGTCCGGTCCGGCATCTCGATGGGCCGTCCGCCGAGCCTGAGGCCGCCTATCAGGAGCGTCCTCCACTTGCCGTCGAACTGGACATCGACAACTAGCGGCTTCTGGTCGACGTAATAGGAGTGGCTGTAGTACGGGTCGGGCAGCCACCTCAGGTGCGGCAGCACGGACGAGGGTATGAAGGCCCAGACCTCGGCCCCGCGGTCGTGGGCCTTGCCCTGCCCGGAGGACGTGTCGAAGGCGATCTTGCCCTCGGAGAGGGTGGTCGGGAAGCCGACGTTGATCGCGTGGAGCATGCCGTCGTTGGCACCGAAATATGCCATGTGCCTGCGCCCGGCCTTGTCCTGCTTGAACGCGGCATAGCTTATGTCGCCGTAGAGCAGGTCGAAGCCGCTGGACGGCGCGCCGACGATAATCGGCTTGGAGTTGATGACGTCGCCGAGCCTCCAGACGATGGAACCGCCGTTCGCGTTCCAGGGATCGTCCACGACGCGGGGCCGCCAGCCCTTGACCTCGATGCCGTAGATCCAGTCGATGAGGTTCTTGGTCGCGACTGGCCTGCTCATGGAGCCGGGCAGGGACTCCTGGTAGTTGGAGTGGAGCATGAGCTTCTCGAGCTCTGCCTGGTTGTCGTACCAGAAGTCGGCCAGCTCGGGGAAGGGTCTGGACGCCGTCGCGGGCGCCTCGTAGAGTATCCGCCTGCGGCCGTCGCCGGTCGTGGCGGAGGCGGAGGCGGGCCTGGGACCGCCCGCCAGCTTCGCGGAGTCGAGATGGGCGAGCCAGTCGCCGGTGTCGAAGAGGGCCTCGATCCTGTGGACCGTGGAGGGTTGCGAGCCTTCCATAACCTTGAGCCGGTTGTTGCCCAGGGCATCGAAGCAGCGGGTGATGGAGCTGTCGGGCCTGTAGCACGGTGGCCGTTGCGCCTCGTCGAGCTTGAGGGACGGGTTGCTGAAGTTGAGGACGTAGTCTCCCCCGGTGCCGCCTTCGCCGTTCACCATGTCGAGCACGCCGTTGTGGTCGTTGTCCTCGCGGAGGTTGCCCCACTTGTCGAGGAAGAGCCCGTAGACGGAGCCCACCCACCTGAGCTGCTGGGAGGGCTGGCTGGGATTGTTGTAGACCGGGTAGTAGATGGTCTGCACCGACACCCCGCCTCCCATGATCGTGTCGATTGAGGCCGAGGTGGCCGTGGAGGTCGTGATGGAGCGGGCTATCTCGCGGAAGACCGCGTCAAGCCTGGCGGGGAGCTCGGAAACGTTCACGGGCTGGAAGTAGGTCCTGGGGTTCCCGTCCAGGCCTTCCCACTCGCCCGGATCGGGCTTGCCGTTCTTGTTGTAGTCGATGTAGCCGCCGTACTTGGCGGCCAGGTACATTGGGTTGGGCAGGTAGTTCCCCGCCTTGTTGGGATCGGGATCGAACTCGAAGGTCCTCCAGACCTTCTCTGTGATGTCGTCCGGCTTGCCCAGAAGCTTGGAAGTGGCATGCACGGTGGTCATGCAGTTGATGCCGTTGGCGGTGGAGGAGCCGTAGCCGGCGGGCCAGTTGCAGGACGGCGGCGTCCCGATCTTGGGCATCGGATGGGCGGTGCTGTCGGACTCCCTGTTGCCGAGGTCCATGTAGATCCCGTCGTGGGTGCTCCCGCTTATGGTGTAGCCGGTCATCATGTTCTTGTTGATGTGGACCACGACCTTCCACTGCCCGATGACGAGCCCCGTCACCTCGGAGGGCTCGATCACGAACGGCGTCCCGTTCTCCGGGTCCTTGAAGGTGTAGTACTTGCCGCCCTTGACCTTGAGCGCCCCGGAGATCCAGTCGGCCTTGTAGTAGGTCTTGTCAGTCTTCTTGGCGCTCGCCGGCCTGGTCAGCGACATGTCGTAGACGACAGACCCGCTTTTGGAGGTCTTGGTGTTGGAGACGAGCTCGAAGACGTACTCGGTTATGATGTCGGCGTCCCAGTTGGAGCCGAAGTCCTCCTTGCTGTAGGCAATGGCCTGCGCCTCGAAGTTGACCCTCACGGTCACGCTGTAAGGCGTCCCCCGCGCGTCGGTCCTCCAGTCCAGGATGTAGTAGTTCAATACCTCTATGAGGCGGTTCCAGGTGGTGTAGAGGTCACTGCTGCTCATGCCCATGGGCAGGACCTCGATCCGCCTGACCAGGCTGCCGCCGTCCCCGTAGAGGGGGAAGTTCAGCGCCGGGAAGGTGGGCGTCAAGGTCACCGCGTAGATGTCCAGGCCCATCTGTTCGGATCCGGCAGGGGAGAAGTCATGGGTGTGCGCGAAGTAGGCCACGGCCGCCGCGCTGTAGGTGCCCTCGAAGGAGGGCCGGTTGGGGCAGATGCCGTTGACCTGCGAGAGCGACTTGAGGGGCTTGGGCGAGCAGTCGCCCCAAATCGTGTGGTACAGGAGGGTCTTCTTGTTGTAGATGTCCGACGGAACGGTGCTTGCGAAATTGGGGGCCGGGGCCCAGTAGTACGTCTTGCCGTCCGAGTTGAAGCCCTCGTTGTCGGTTATCATGTCGAGGTACTTGGTCATGCTGAAGGTGTTCGGGAGGCTGGCCGCTACCCCGGAAAGCTCGGCCAGCGCCTTCGACTTCAGCCCGCCGGTGCTGTTGACCCCCTGGTCGCCGTCGTAGTCCGTCTCGGCCTCGGCGAAGAGGAGGATGATGGGCTTGGCGCATTCGGCGGAAGGTATCGCGGGGATCTTGCTCCAGTCCGAATGAACGACGAGCGACATGTCGGGGAAGCTGTCCCTCTCCTTCTTGATCGGAACGTAGTCTTTGGTGGGCGCCACGGCGGTATCCCCCGTGAGCCTCTGGAAATAGCGCACGCCCTCGTAGAGGAGCTCGCCCACCGGGTTTCCCCAGCTGGTGGCCGTGAGGTAGGTGCCGCCGTAGGTGGGGCTCCCGGCTATGATGAGCCCGTCAATCACGTCGATGAGCCCGTCCACCTTGAAGATGCCGCTCTGCATGTAGATGGAGCCCGTGAGATCGGCGATGTGCGACCGGATGACCCCGCCCTTGCGCCTGGTGTACACCCCCGGCCCGTCGTCGTTGGCGTTGTACCCGGAGCCCCTCTTGTCGAAGGTGCCGGTCATGAGACCGAAGAGCATCTGGCCGTGCTCGCCGTTCTGCTGCAGGAGCCCCGAAGGCTTGAGGTTGCCATTGGGATAGGCGCGGCAGTTCTCGCCGGCCGAGTAATTTTTGTTGTAGCAGGCGACCACGTTCAGGGCGAACTCCCTTATCATCTTCTCGCCCTTGTTCTTGAGGGTGGCGTCCGTGGAGGGGTTGGGGGACTTGTTGTTCACCCAGTCGAAGTAGCGGCCCCCGGTCGGTTTCGTGGTGGACCCCTGCACCCTCGTCTCCCAGACGTCATTGCCGCTTCCGATGTCGAGGATGTACTGGATTATGGGGAAGTGCTTAATGCCGTCGTTTAACGACCTGTTGCGGGTCCTGGCGAAGAAGTGGGCGGTGCCCGGGGCCGGCTTGGGGAAAGGCGTGTACTTGGAGATGTCGTAGTACTTGGAGAGGTTGGTCTCGGCCGCCCAGCGGTCGTCCGAAAGCACGTCGGTCCCCCAGGTGTGGGAGTCGCGGGGCACCAGGGAGCTCTGGAGCACGGTCACGCCGTCTATGTCGAGGCTGCGGTGGCCGCCGTAGAGGATCTTGCGGAAGACGTCCATGCGCGTGGAGGATAGGAAGTTGAGCCAGTTCCCGCTGTACAGTCCGCCGAAAGCCGAGTGGGGGCTGTTGCAGATGCCTATCTTCTCGCCGGACGAGTAGTGGGCCGCGCGGGCCGCCTTGATGCCCGCCTTCGCGACGCTCGCCGGGCGGGCGGCGTCCAGCGCTGACTGGGACTGGTCTTCCTTGGTCGGGCCGTACAGGGAGAAGTACTCCCCAATCTTGGCGTCGTTCCTCCCTCCGTGATACGTTTGCGAGTAGTAGTAGCAGGAATAGCTGTCGAAGTAGCCGTAATAGACGACGGACGGGTTGAAGCCGGTATCCGGCAACCCGTCCGCGTCCATGTCGGAGAAGTTGTTGTATGCCTGCTGGAAAAGCTTGTGGTCTTTTGAAAGAACTAGAAGGACCCTAGGCACGGTTCGGCCAGAACTTGTTATAGGGCTGTTCTGGTAGTTCTGAGAATCTGGAGAGCTGGCCGCATCCGCAAACGGTACTGCAGCTGCAAGCGCCATGACAACAGCAGCAACTGATGACGCTCCGAAAGTGACTGAAACTTTCCAGAGCGCACGTAACGATTGGCCGATGGTGCGGGGTAAATGAGTGTAATGTGTTGTGATACTGGCGATGGAGGTCATATCGATGTTCATATGTTCTACCATGAAATAAATCGCGGCGTTTATAAATGACGAAAATCAGTCAATATGGCTCTTGGCCGACCTTTCAGACATTAAGGTCAGAGAAACTAACTCGACTTTACCTGTTTAAGTTGATTCGTTCGGTTGTTCAATCTCTCTTGACATGATCAATGAATTGAATATTATGAAGTGTATGAGACTCATCAAACCGATCATTATTTGAGATTTTTAAAACTACCTAACAGTTGAACAGCATAAAAATATCGCATAATATAATTTCAACTGAATAATTTGCAATATATAATAATAAATTTAATTTAGATGTTATAAATATGTTATTCTCAAGAATGCACATGTAGAAATATTAAAAAGAGGAAATAAATTTTACAAGTTGTATAACGCAATAATTTATCAAAAGAATTTTTGAAGCCAAAAAAATATTATTAAATGGGATAACATTTCATCAATAACGGCTGTCCGAAAGACGATATGAAAAATCTTCAACTTGTCATATCTGCCATAATAAAGTCTGTTCACTCAGTAAGAATTCATCAGTGAACAATGAAAACTATTTAGCAAACTATGTGCCATTGTATATAAATTTAAAAATTATTATTTTATAAAAATTACAAATATAGAAAATATGCTTCATCCATTAATTTGATAATGGATATATACAGTATACCAAATTTTGAAAATTATTGAAATAAAATTATTATTGAATTATATAAATGAAAAATTTATAATTTTTTTTATGCCAACAACAATGCCAACTTTATCTTTAATGTGACAACTGTGTTTGCATAGTCGTTGGCTATCATTTGTTCACAAAAAAATTGATTATATTTTGATTCGCCTTTCTGCAAATTAATCATTCAAAGAGCTATTGTTATAGGCATGAGTATATTATCAAAAATCTTTACAAGCATCTGTTTGTATCTATTGGTTATTAAAATTTTAAGAATTTATATATTTGAAAACCCTGTTTTGCATAACAAATCTTAAGGATTATTTCACTGTGTAAAAATATATGTAAACAACATTTTGTGATAAATCACGACTACGTTTCATGACATAAAATTTTTAAACAATCAAAAAATGTTGCCTGAGATTTGATTCTTGATTTCCTGCACTAACTAACAATAGCAATGAGGTAAAAGATAAGCAATCTATAAATAATTCATAACGGAATGACTGTCAAGCTGTCTGCAGTCATCATGTGATAATAAAATATGTCGTAAATAATTTTGATTATAAATGGTTAAGCTAGCGTTGCTAATCCTGAAATTCAGATATTCCAAGAAAAACATCCACGCTCTTCACTCCCTCCCACAGACACTTTTCAGACCTCATAAGCAAACCGCTCACCGTTAACCAGCCTCAACTTTCCCGAAAATATTATTAAATTAAACTTGCGCTTATATATAAAATATTAATTCACAGGGAGGGGTAAGGGTGTCAAACCTTGCCCTCTAAACACGTCCACGGGCAGGGTCGTAACAGCCCTGGATTTGGACTGTAAAGCAGGGAGACGATTCAGGGAGGGTTCCTTAATATGCGGAAAGAGGATCTGAGGGGCTGTCTTTATCGCAGGACAGGAGACATCTGACCGGGCCGATTCTCCGTTAAGAGATGCGGAATGCCGCCGGGCTCCTGCGGTCCGATTTCGGCGGTCCGGCGTGACAGGGCTTACCAATGACGAAGTAAGCGGGGCAGGGGCCGGACCAGCGCTTCACCCACCATCAGCGAGCTTGGCGGAAAGAAGGCTCGCGAAGTTCTGACTGGCGGAGTGTGGCATGACCCGGCGCACGAGGATGAGCGGTCGGGTACCGAGAGTGACTTGTCCGGGCTCCCGGAGCGGCCAGACCGCACCTCCCCGTGAACGGATACCAATCGATGATCGGCTAGAGGTTCTCTGTGCTATCGTCAGAATCTTGATTCCACTGCGAAAACCCCTCCCCTCACCCCGCGAAGTCGACAGACCCCGCGATCGAGGCGGTATCCGCAGCTCCCGGGCGGCCGGGCCAATTCGGACAAAATAAGGACCGGGGCGCAACTCCCCCGCTGCTGACCCCCTCAGCCGGGCTGTCTGCCCGAGAAATTCACTTTTGGCGAGTCTTCGGTCCGTCTCCTAACTGTCAAGTTCCAGTCAGGGCGGTGAGACCGTTTGGGTTGGCTCGCGCCCCGGCCGACGCCTCAGGGCCGCCCCCGGATCCTCCCGCAGGCGAGGCGGAAACAGTGGATCCTCAAGAGGTTGAGGCCGGTCATATTGAGGCAGATCGCGGCCTTCACCTTGCGGTCTCCCCTGACCCTCAGCCTGGCCGGCCCCCGGGCACCTTTTCCGGTCGCTGACGGTGCCATCGATGCTGTTGCACTGCCTGGCCTTCGCAACGTTCTCGGGACTGCCGTTCAGGGCGCGGTTCCTGGCGGCCTCGAGGCTGGCCGGGCGGCACTTCATCCCTAGGCGCTCCGCTTCCCGAGCGCCACTGGGCAGTCCCCCCGGAACTGCACCCCGTGCAGACGGCTCTGTCGAAATGGACGTTCACGGCATCCCCGCCCCTGCTCAAGGCCGCCGAGGCGGGCTTCTGTCCCCGGGGCACTCCGTCACGACTCCGTCCCCGCCCGTCGAGAAGTCGGCCAGCGTGTACCCGGCCTCGCCTCCCGTCCCCCCCTCGATCCCCGAGGGGTCCTTAAGCCCGCCGTATACCGAGGTGATCATGTCGGTGCCGTACTCCCCGGCGAACCCGCGGTTGTTGGGGGTGTTGAAGGCGTCATCGACCAGGATCAGCTCCACGCGGACGCCCGTCATCTCCAGGCAGGCGATGAGGGGCTCGACCGCGTGGACGTCGCTCACGTGGGTGCCCCCGACCGACACGTAAAGCAGGAGGTTGAGGCCGGGCTCGAGCCAACTCTGTGATGCCGCAGGACTCGACGAGCTGGACCTTGCGGCCCTTCTTCTTGTGGCCCGAATAGGTCGCCCACGTGTCGCAGGGGCTCTGGAGGCTGTCGGCATCGATGTGCCTGGAGTCCCTGAGAGCCCAGCCGCCGTCCGCGCCGGGGAACTCGGAGCACCGCTCGCTGAGAAGCCTTTCGAGGATCCCGAACCGGTGCTGGCTGCAGGCGCGCGGATCGAACCGGAACTGCCAGACGATCGACTCGACGTCCCCCTCCATCCGGTGGAGAATGCGGAGCTTGTCCTTGCGGCTGGCCCGGGCGAAGGGGGGGCAGCCGATCTTCCCTGACCTGTCGTACCTGTTCCGGATCTCCGGGGCCGGCTCGAGCTCCGCCTCCGGGAAAGCCTTGAGGAGCTCCCTTACGGAGTGGAAGAGGCACTCCTGGAAAAGCGCCCCCCCGATGTTGAGGTCCCTGATGTCGGACCTGACGTCCGTGGAGTCAAGGCGGATCACCTTCACCTCCACGCAGTTCGTTTCGCAGAAGTGCTTCGTGGTCAGCAGGGCTGCTAGGCAGGGGCCGTCGACCTCCACGAACTTGTCCCTGAAGTCGTGGAAGGTCCTCTCGGAGATCACGCACTCCCGGTCGGACGGGTCGTACCCGAGTCCCTGGGCTATGGGACGTTGGTGTCGCTCCTGACCCTGCTGAGGGTTTCCTTCTCCGTCCAGTCGAAGGTCTCCCCCGGATTGTTGGCTCCCGCCATGGTCACGAGGTCCGAGGACGGACGACCGGTGGAGCTGTCGTGGAGTCTGGACACCTCCTGCGCCAGCTCGGGGAGCACTGGAAGTTCAAACAGCTGAAAGTCGTAGAAGGGGGGTTCCATGAACTTTTCGTGCTACCGTCCCCTCGATGGATCATCGTGGGGGTCAAACCTGGGGAGCTGGGGGATTCGCCAGTCCATGAAGTAGCCAGTCATGTCTTTTCGCATCAATGCCGGTGGGTTATGGACTATGGAGGTAAGTATCCGTACACGGGAGGGTGAGAGGGGTCAACCCTCCCCCTCCGTACCCGTCTGCGGACATGGTCTTATATGCCCGAGACTTGGCCTGCGCTGCCGGGAGACGATTGCCGGAGGTTAGCCTCAATATACGGAAAGAGGATATTGAGCGGCAGCCTTCATTACGGGACAAGAGACATCTGGCCGGGCCGATTCTCCGTGAAGGGCCGCGGAGCGTCGGCGAACTCCTGGGGGCTGCCGTCGGAGGTCAGAGGCGGAGGGCTTACGAATGACGGGGTAAGCGGGGCAGGCGCCCGAACAGGCGCTTCCCCTCCCCATAGGCTGGCTTGCCGGAGGGCAAGCCGGGGAGTATTGATTGCCGGAGCGGGTCATGACCCGGCGGGGGAGGACGGTCGGCCGGGCCCCGGAAGCGAATTGGCCGACCACCCGGAGTGTGCGGACCACCTCACCGTGAACGGATACGGAGGTAATTTAACATTAGGAAGTAGAGTTTCCGTTCACGGGGTGGTCACCTTCACGGGAGGGGGACGTGGGGCATCCTGACTCTTTGTATTCGTTGACGGGCTCAGTTGAAAAGCACTCCAGAGGTTGGCTTTTGGTGAGGTCAGAGCAGGCGGGAGGCAATCCAGGGCTGTCGGCGGAAAGGGATGGGAGTAGCAGGGTGTCGGCATCAACCTCGTGAACGGATACGAAGAAGATATAACACAATTAAAATCATAAAAATATTATTTTATAACTATAATTTCTAGAGAATTATTTAGATGTATTTAAAGATTTAATAGAGCTTAATGAGGCTTATTAAGTCTTAGTGAGCATTTTAGAGACTACTATAACAAATATATATATATTTCGCGGAATCCCAAATTTAAGCTACCGAAAAATCATTGGCGCTATATTTGCCACAACTCTCGTGGTTTCCAATGCGGGCGGTTGAGGGGGAGGACTTTTCTCAGTAGAATCAATCTTGATTCCACTGTGAAAAAGCCCTCCTTTGGTCTTTTGTAGACCGGTGTGCGCGCGCAAGGGAAGCTCGAATTGGCGAGAATTTAGCTAAAACGCAGGGAGTTTCATTCCGAAAACTCATAACGTTCACCCTTACGTTGGAAGGAGAGGGGGTTTTGCAGTCGAATCAATCTTGATTCCACTGTAAAACCTCCCCCATCAGGCCTCCTGACTTAGTGTTGCAGAATGTCAACACATGATAAGGTGTTGATAATTTTCTACACTATCATTTAAAATGTTATTTTGAGGGCCAATTCTATATTATTGGTATTATAAGATAGTGTTAAAGAGCCTTAAAAGCATTAAATCAATTTTATAAATAATTTTAGGATAAATGCAAATAAAAAGCATGGAAATAGGCTTAAAGATGTAGATATATATGAACCTTACTGCTATAATAATCACCATAAATCAATAGCCGTGGAGGTTTTCAGCCTATGTCCGCCCACTGTCCCGACTGTCGAATTCGTCCGCTCAAAGGTCTCGGCGCCTACGATGACTCATCAAAAATAAGGCAGAGCGCCGCATTTGAGAATTCCCTGTACAACTTCTTTTCGTTGTTCGTGTTCCCGATTCTTGGAGAGCTGGCGCTTAAGGTGTCCAGCCGCCACCACCCCTGGAACGGCCGGTCTTCCGTAAACCTCATAACTCTCACGGGACTCTGCACCATGCAGGAAATGAACGACTGGACCGCGGCGCAGGCCATCGAAGCCGTCAGGAGCAACCGCTACGTCCAGCTCGCCCCGGGCCTGCCGGACAACCCGCCCGACAGGGACGTCATGTTCT